>JBFGCA010000017.1:0-55449 GCA_041567315.1 Thermoanaerobaculia bacterium
AGGGTGTCGGCGCCGGTCTGGTCGCGGAAGTACTCGGCCATGGTCAGCGCCGTCAGCGCCACCCGCAGCCGCGCGCCCGGCGGCTCGTTCATCTGGCCGAAGACCATCACCGTCTGGTCGAGGACGCTCTTGCCGGTGTCGCCGATCTTGGCCTCCTGCATCTCGAGCCACAGGTCGTTGCCCTCGCGGGTGCGCTCGCCGACCCCGGCGAAGCAGGAGTAGCCCTGGTGGAAGCGGGCGAGACGGGCGATCAGCTCCTGGATGATGACCGTCTTGCCCACCCCGGCGCCGCCGAACAGCCCCGCCTTGCCGCCGCGGACCAGCGGGCACAGCAGATCCATCACCTTGATGCCGGTCTCGAACATCTCGGTCTTGGCCGACAGCTCGGGCAGCTCGGGCGGTTCCCTGTGGATCGGCCGCCACTCCTGGGCCTCGAAGGGACCGCGGTCGTCGATGGTCTCGCCGACCAGGTTGAAGACCCGGCCGAGGGTGTTCTCGCCCACCGGCACCTCGATCGGGCCGCCGGTGTCGAGGACCGCGGCGCCGCGCTGGACGCCGTCGGTCGAGTCGAGCGCCACCGCCCGCACCTGACCGCCGCCGAGATGCGCCGCCACCTCGCACCACAGGGTCTCCTGGCGCTTCTCGCCGAGCACCACGCGCTCGACGTCGATGCTCAGCGCGTTGTAGATCTCGGGCATGCTCTCCTCGGGGAACTGGGCGTCAAGGGTCGAGCCGATGACCTGGGTGACCTGTCCGTAGTTGCCTTCGCTCATGCGGTACCTCGGTTGATTCTCTGAAAACGCGCCGCGGTCAGGCCAGGGCGTTGGCCCCGCCGACGATGTCCAGCAGCTCCATGGTGATCGCGGTCTGGCGGGCGCGGTTGTATTGCTGGGTGAGGCGCCTGATCATCTCTTCGGCGGCGTCGGTGGCGGCCTTCATGGCCACCATGCGGGCGACCTGCTCGCTGACCGCCGAATCGGTGAAGGCCTGGTAGAGCCGCACCCTGACCGCCGCCGGCAGCAGGTCGGCCAGCAGCTCGGCGGGGGGCGGCGAGAACTCGTACTCGACCTCGGGGCCGCCGGCCGGGGCGGTGGTCTCGGGCGGGGTTAGCGGCAGCAGCTGCTCCACGACCGGCCGCTGGCGGCCGGTGGAGACGAACTTCATGTAGGCGACCTCGACGGCGCCCACCTCGCCGGCGCCGAAACGCGCCATCAGCGCGTTGGCGATCGGCTCGATCTGGTCGAAGCGCGGCAGGTCGCCGAGCCCGGTGATCCGCTCGGCCAGCTCGCGGCCCTGGAACTTCATGAAGGCGATGCCCTTCTTGCCGACCACGTGGAGGTCGACCGCCTCGCCGGCGCCCTCGCGCTCGGCGACCCGCTCGAGGGCGCCGCGCAGCACGTTGGCGTTGAAGGCGCCGCACAGCCCGCGGGTGCTGGTCAGGACCAGCATCGCGGTGCGGGTCGAGCCCTCGGGCCGGGCCAGCAGCGGGTGCTCGGCGCCGCCCGCCGCCGCCGACAGCCGGCCGACCAGCTCGGCCAGCTTCTCGGTGTAGGGCTTGCCGGCGGTCGCCCGCTTGTAGGCGCTCTGGAAGCGGGCGGTGGCGATGAGCTGCATCGTCCGCGTGATCTTGCGGATGTTGCGCGCCGCCTTGCGGCGCTTGACGAGGACGCGTCGGTTGGCCATGACCGGACTCGGGGGCGGGCGGGTGCCCTAGACGGCCTCCTCCCCGGGGGCGGAGTCGGCCGTGGCCTCCGGCGCGGCCGCCGCGGCGGCCGCCGTCTCTTCCCTCTGGTCCAGTTCCTTCTGGTCCTGCGACAGGAAGAGCGACCGGAAGTTGCCGATCTCGCGGCCGATCTTCTCGGCCAGCTCGTCGGACAGCGTGCCGGTCTCGTCGAGCTCCTCGAGCAGCTCGGGCAGCTGATCGCGGAAGTGGCGGAGCAGCCCGTTCTCGAAGTCCGCCACCCGGTCCACCGGCAGCTTGTCGAGGTAACCCTTGGTGCCGGCGAAGATGGCGACGACCTGCTCGGCCACCGGGGCGGGCCGGTACTGCGGCTGCTTCAGCAGCTCGACGATCCGCTCGCCGCGGTCGAGCTGGCGCTGGGTGGCGGCGTCCAGCTCGGTGCCGAGCTGGGCGAAGGCCTCGAGCTCGCGGAAGGCGGCCAGGTCGAGCCGCAGCGAGCCGGAGATCTTCTTCATCGCCTTGATCTGGGCGTTGCCGCCCACCCGCGAGACGCTGATCCCGACGTTGACCGCCGGCCGGACGCCGGCGAAGAAGAGGTCGGGCTCGAGATAGATCTGGCCGTCGGTGATCGAGATCACGTTGGTCGGGATGTAGGCCGAGACCTCGCCCTCGAGGGTCTCGATCAGCGGCAGCGCGGTCATCGAGCCGCCGCTGTCGGGGAACTTGTGGACCCGGTAGCCGCCGGCGTCGGAGCGCTGGGCGAGGAGCTTCTCGGCCCGCTCCAGCCCGTGCGGGCGGTGGAAGATGCCGACCGGGTCGTCGGGAGCGTGCTCGTCGGCGCCCTCCCAGCCCGAGACGTCGACCGCCAGCGAGCGGTCGGTGGCGTCCTCGGGGGCGTCGGCGGGGACGATCGCGTACTCGTCGCGCAGCTTGACCGCCCGCTCGAGCAGCCGCGAGTGCAGGTAGAAGACGTCGCCCGGATAGGCCTCGCGGCCCGGCGGCCGGCGCAGCAGCAGCGACAGCTGGCGGTAGGCGTGGGCCTGCTTGGAGAGGTCGTCGTAGACCACCAGGGTGGCGCGCCCCTCGCGGTACATGAAGTACTCGGCCATCGCCGCCCCGGCGTAGGGGGCGATGTACTGCAGCGGGGCGGGATCGGAGGCCGAGGCCGAGACCACGATGGTGTAGTCCATGGCGCCCTGCTCCTGGAGCTTCTCGACCAGACCCACCACGGTCGACTCCTTCTGGCCCACCGCGACGTAGATGCAGACGACGTCGCCGCCCTTCTGGTTGATGATGGTGTCGACGGCGACGGCGGTCTTGCCGGTCCGCCGGTCGCCGATGATCAGCTCGCGCTGGCCTCGGCCGATGGGGATCATGCTGTCGATCGCCTTGAGACCGGTCTGCAGCGGCTCGTTCACCGGCTGGCGCTGGGCGATCCCCGGCGCCTTGAACTCGAGCGGCCGGCGGTGGGGAGTCTCGATCACCCCCTTGCCGTCGAGCGGCCGACCCAGCGGGTCGACGATGCGGCCGATCAGCGCCTCGCCGCACGGCACCGACAGGAGCTGGCCGGTGCGCCGCACCTCGTCCCCCTCCTTGATGTCGAGGTAGTCGCCGAAGATGACGACGCCGACCGAGCTCTCCTCGAGGTTGAAGACCTGCCCGTACTGGCCGTTGGAGAACTCGAGCTGCTCGGCGGCCATGGCGTTGGACAGCCCGTAGATGCGGGCGATGCCGTCGCCCACCTCGAGCACCCGGCCGACCTCGCTGAGGTCCGGCTGGCGCCGGAAATTCTGGATCTCCTCGGTGATCACCGACGAGATCTCGTCCACCTTGAACTTCATGACGTCGTCCCCTGGCTGAAAGTAGGGTTGTGTCTAGTCGCCCGTCGCGAAGGTGCGGCCGCTGAACATCTCGTGCGCCGCGCGCTCGCGCATCCGGGAGGCCAGGATGCGCAGCTCGCGGGCCACGCTGGCGTCGAACTTGCGGTCACCGACCTCCAGCACCAGGCCGCCGAGCAGCGCCTGGTCGACGCGCTCGGTGATCCAGAGCTGCTTGCCGGTGAGCCGCGACAGGGTCTCCTCGAGCCGCTGGCGCAGCTCCTTGGCGAGCGGCACCGCGGTGGCGACCTTGACCTCGACGATCCCCTTGAGCTTCTCGTACTCCTCGCGGTAGGCCAGGGCCAGCGAGCGCAGCAGCGCCGCCCGGCCCTTGCGGTTCATCACCTGCAGCGTGTCGACCAGCAGCTCGCTCAACCGCCCGCGGAACAGCCGCTCGAGGCCCTGCCGGCGCTCGTCGCGGTCGACCAGCGGCGAGGTGAGGTAGGCGTCGAGGTCGGGGCTCTTGTCGAGCGCTCCGACCAGCGCCTCGAGCTCCTCGAGCAGCGCGTCGGCCAGTCCCTGCCGCTCGGCCAAGCCCAGCGCCGCCCGCGCGTAGACGCGGGCGATGGCGATCCGATCCTCGCTGGGCCGCTGGCGCGCCATCGCGAGCTAGTTCTCCAGCCGCCCCAGCTCGTCGAGCGCCTGGCTGATCAGCCGCTCGTGGTCGGCGGCGTCGAGCTCGCGCTCGACGATCCGCGCCGCGATGCGGGTGGCCAGCTCGGCGCCGTGATCGTTGAGCTCGCGGATCGCGGTCTGCTTGGCGATCTCGATCTCGCGGCGGGCGCGGTCGATCATCTGGTCGGCCTCGGCCCGCGCCTGGGCCTGCACGCGGCGGGCGGTCTCCTCGGCGTCGCGCCGGCCCTCCTCGACGATCTCGGTGGCCTCGGCCCGTGCCGCGGTCAGCTTCTCCTCGTACTCGCGGAGCCGCGCCTCGGCCTGCTGGCGCTCACGGCGCGCCGACTCCAGCGACTCGCGGATGAACTTCTCGCGGCTCTGGAGCACGCCGAGCAGCGGTCCCCAGGCGAAGCGGCCGAGGACCCACAGCAGCACGACGAAGATCAGCACCGTCCAGAAGGCGTTGCCGACGTCGCCGGCGAAGAGGTTGTTCTCCGCCGCCGCGGCGCCGGCAGCGCCGGCCAGCGCCAGCAGGGCCCAGCCCTGTATGGCCCGTCGCTTCATGACCCGGCGGCCTCAGACGACGGCGAGCAGCGCCACCACCACCGCGAACAGGGTCGCGCCCTCGATCAGGGCGGCGGTGATGATCATCGCGCCGTTGATCTGGGCGGTGGCCTCGGGCTGGCGCGCCATCGACTCGACGGCGCTGCCGCCGATGCGGCCGATGCCGGCCGCCCCGCCCATGATGACCAGTCCGGCGCCGATCGCGCCGCCCGCCTTGCGGGCGCCGTCGGTGGTGAAGAAGGAGCCGTTGTCGGCCGCCGCGGCCGCACCCTCGGGGGTCTCGGCGGCAAAGGCGGCCGGGGCCACCATCAGCACCAGGCCGGTGACGATGAAGGCGAGTGCGACTCTCGAAATCCTCTTACGCATGAGTTCAGACCCTCTCGTGACTTGGCGGCCGCGCGGGGCCGGCCGCTGGTCGGGAATTCGCCTGCGCGGCCGGGCCGCGCCGCCCCTCTGCCCCGCGTCGTCGACGGGCCGGCGAATCAGAGTTGTCGACCGGGAAGCCGATACTAAGCGGCGGCCTCCTCGTGATGCTCATCGTGGTGAACGGTCACCGACATGCCGATGAACAGGGTGGTCAGGAAGGTGAAGATGAACGCCTGCAGCAAGGCGACGAAGATCTCCAGCAGGTTGATGGCGACGCTGCCCAGCACCACCGGCACCGCCAGCGCCAGCCCCATGCCGGCGCTGCCGGCGCCGAGCACGAAGCCCACCAGCACCGCCAGCAGGGTGTGCCCGGCGATCATGTTGGCGAACAACCGGACGGCCAGCGCGAAGGCCTTGGCCAGCATGCCGATGATCTCCACCGGCACCAGGATCGGCGCCAGCCACAGCGGCCCGGGGCACAGGTGGGCGAAGAACTGCTTGCCGGCCAGCCGCACCCCGTTGACCACCATCATCCCCAGGGTGATCAGTGCCATGGTGCCGGTCACCCAGATGTTGGAGGTGGCGGTGCCCCCCAGGTGGACCCCGAACAGCCCGCTCAACGCGGGGATCGGCAGCAGCCCCAGCAGGTTCATCGTCAGGATGAAGAAGAAGACCGTCCAGATGAACTTGATGAAGCGGTCGGTGTGCTCGCCGAGGGCGGGGCGCGCCACCTCGTCGCGCAGGTAGGCGCAGATCAGCTCGAGGCCGTTGGCGAAGCCGCGGGGCACCAGGCCCTCCAGCTCGTCGCCGCCCCGGCGCCGCCGGAAGAGCGGCGGCAGGAACAGACCGAGCAGCAGCCCGGCCAGGATGATCATGGTGATCTGATCGCTCAGCACGGTGATCTCGCCGGCCGGGGTCAGCGGCCCGAGGTCGGCCTCGGTGGTGACCAGCGGGTGCTGGATCACGTGGCTGAGCGGGCTCTCGCCGGCGGCCATCGCGCTAGCTCCGCGGCGCCCGCCTGAGCGCGTAGACGACGTCGACCGCCAGCAGGGCGAGATAGCTCACCGCCAGCCAGAGCAGGAACGGCCGGCGGTCGAGCGAGGAGGCGAAGAGCACCGCCAGGGCGCCGCCCGCGACCAGCAGGAAGCGCGTCGCCAGCGAGGCCAGCAGGCGGCCGGTGGCCCGGGCGGCGCTCGCCCGCGGCAGCCCGGCGAGCGGGATCCCCGCCACCGCCGAGGCGACGAGGGCGAGCGCGCAAGCGGCCAGCATCGCGGCCGGCGCTCCGGGGCCGAACAGACCCCGCGCCGGCAGCGCCGCTGCCGCGGTCAGCCCGCCGCCGAGCACGGCGAGGGCCGCCAGAAATCCACCGTAGGACCGGAGCGCCTCCGGCCGGACACCGCTCGTCATGGTCAGTTTTTCGGTCTTGTTCTGGGCGCCTTCTTCTGCTGCTCTCCGGACACCGAGAGCGCGGCGCGAATCAGATTATATGTGCCCCCGAGGACTCCCAGACCGGCCCCGACGAGGAGGCCGAGGGTCGCTCTTCCGTAGTGACTACCGATCCAGTAACCGAAGAGGGTGAAGCCCGCAACCGCCGCTGCCACCTCGAACCCCAGCCCGGCGAGCCGGTTCGATGTCGGCCACTTCATGACCTGGGCAGGCGAACGACCGGGACGGCGGAGCCCCAGCCACCCCGAGTCTAGCAGCGGCCGGCCCGCCGCGGCAACCGGTGCCGGTCTCCTGCGGCCACCTGGCCGGAGCCGGGATCAGGGCGAAGAGGGGCCCTGGTGCTCGGCCTTCCACTGCATGGCCATCCGGATCCGCGAGCGGCCGCTGGGGTGGTCGTACATCATCCACTCCTCGAGCGGGCCGGGCTCCATCTTGCGGTACTCGCTCAGCTTGAGCGCCACCTCGGCCATGCCGTCGGGCTCGCCCGAAGCGTGGAGGCCGTAGATGTCGGCCTCGGCCTCATTGGTCCGGATAACGGTGTTGAAGATCGGCGTCATCACCAGGAAGTAGACCGACAGCAGCGCCACCAGCAGCGGCAGCCCGGCGACGTCGCCGATCCCCGAGATCCCCCAGCGCCCTCCCCAGCGGCGGCGCACGCGGTCGAAGGCCCAGTGGACGAAGGCGAAGCCGGCCAGCAGCAGGAGGCCGAAGTAGATCAGCAGCTCGTACATGTGGTTGAGCACGTAGTGGCCGATCTCGTGGCCCATGACCACCCGCACCTCGCCCAGCGAGCAGCGGTCGAGCAGGTTGTCGTTGAGCGAGATCCGCATGGTGCCCAGGAAGCCGCTGACGTTGGCGCTGATCCGGGTGGTCTGGCGCGAGGCGTCGAACTGGTAGACGTCGTCGGCCTCGATGCCGCTGGCCCGCGCCATCGCCAGGACGTCCTCCCGGACCCGCTGGTCCTGGACCGGGGTGTAGTCGTTGAAGAGCGGCGCGATGTAGACCGGGGCGACAAGGATGACGAAAACCAGGAAGAGCAGCGTGACGCCCGAGCCCCACAGCCACCAGGTGCGCGGGGCGCGGCGGAAGACGCCGTAGAGCACGATCAGCAGCAGCGGCATCAGGGCCAGATTGACTCCCAGCCCCACCGCCTGGTCGCGCAGCCACTGCCCGAAGGTCTGGGTCGCCAGCTCGTAGCGGTGCTCGCGCACGAAACCCTGGTAGACGGTGAGCGGGAAGAAGAGCACCGCCGCCAGCACCACGTACTGCGCGGCGTAGAGCCAGGTCTGGATCGGTTTGCGGCGGGTCAGCCGCTCGGCCAGGTCCCGCATGCGGCGCGAGAGGCCGGTGCCGAGGAACAGCCAGGCGACGCCGAGGCCGTAGAGGAACCCCCAGAGCTGGAGCCAGTAGCCGCCCTCGAAGTAGGCGTCGGAGCGCGCCCGCTGCTCGGGCGTCATCCGCTCCAGGTAGGCCCGGGTGGCCGCTTCGACGTCGAACGGCTCGGCCTGGGGCAGCGGCTCGCGCGGCGGGGCGGCCTCGCCCGCCGCCGCGATCTCGACTTCCGACGCGGCGGCCGCCGGCTCGCGCTCCTGCGCGACCGCCAGCGGGGCCGGATGGGCCGCCGCGCTCGCCGCCGACGGCAAGAGCGCGAGCAGGAGCCACCACCCGGCCGGGGCGTATTGTCGGTCACGAGAGATCTCCCGCCTCTGGCCGCGTATCGCCTGCCGCGCCTTGGACTTGGCGGAATGCAGGAGCTCGCGCTCCTCCTCGTCGAGCGTCTGCATGATCGGTCTCCGGGGTAGTCCTTCGTGGCCTGGCGGCCCAGGATGAGGGGATTGGAGAATACTCTGTCTCGACGCGCCCTCGCTTTACATCGTGATCTCGCTCAGCTTGAAGTGCCGGTCGACGGCCTGCCTGATCTGGTCGCTGAGCCGTTGCCACTCCGCCGCGATCTGGCTCCACCGCGCTCCATCGGCCCCGCCGGGCTCCTTCTTGGCGGCGGCGGACCGTTCCAGGAAGGCCATCTGCGAGGTCCGCAGGGCCAGGTTCGCCTTGTCGAGGAACAGGGCGTGGAAGTCCTCGGTGAGCTGCAAGCGGTTGATGTTGAGATCCTCGTAGATCTCGGTCAGGGGAACGATCTCGTTCTTGACCTGAAAACCATCGGGGATCTCCTGGCCGTGCCGGATCCGGTTGAGATTCGTCATCAGCCTCTCCAGGCGGGACGAGAGATCCGTGACCAGGGCGTAGCGGCTGGTCAACACCTTGTCCTTGAAGGCCGAGCGCCGCTCGAGGACCAGCTCCAGCTCCTTCGAGTGGGCGCTGAACTCCGCCGCGATGCTCCTTTCGATGATCTGCTTGGCGACGTACAGGAAGGCACCGCCGAGCATCAGCAGCACCACGACGGGAGGGGAGTACCGGGTAACCCAGTCGAGAATCTCCGCCATCACGACCTCCGTTCAACGAGAAACCGGTGGACTACAACGCCCGAATCGCCAGCACCTGGCTCGGTCTCGCGGCGCCGAAAGACCAGCAGATCCAACTCGGGAGAGGGGCTGCATTCTGAGCGGACAACACTCGGTTTTCAACCCTCCAGGACGTTCTCCGGCACCGTGACGGTGAGGAACTCGGCGCGGTGGAACCGCCCTCAGGAGGCCGGCCGCGGCCCTGCGATAGTCTCGGCGGCACCCTGGGAGAGGCCATGAGCGACGTGGGCTATACGCGGCTGGAGCCGGGCTCCGGCGATCCTCGATTCCCGAGCCTCTTGCAGGGGTTCAACCGGCGCTGGTTCGCGCCCAATTGCCGGGCGGTCTACCTGTGCCGGAACGCCAACGGCGTGGCGGCGGCGCTCGACGAGGCCCTCGCCCATGGCGGCGAGGTCAAGGTGAAGGGCGGCGGCCACTGTTACGAGGGCTTCGTCTTCAACGACGACACCCGCCACGTCCTCGACCTGTCGCCGATGGCGGCGGTGGGCGTCGACGAGCGCGGCTACTACCTGGAGGCCGGGGGCACCAACTGGGGCGCCTACCAGGCGCTTTTCCGGGGCTTCGGCAAGACGCTGCCGGCCGGCTCCTGCTACTCGGTGGGCCTGGGCGGACACATCTGCGGCGGCGGCTACGGCCTCCTGTCGCGCCTCCACGGGCTGACGGTCGATTGGCTCACCGGGGTCGAGATCGTGGTCAAGGATGACGCGCGGGTACCGGCCCGGGTGATCTACGTCGGTCAGGACTCGCGGGGTGACGAACAGGACCTCTACTGGGCGTCGAGTGGCGGCGGTGGCGGCAACTTCGGCATCATCACGCGCTATTACTTCGCGCGGCTACCGGATTCGCCGAGCACCGCCATCCTCGCCACCGAGGCGGTCGACTGGCAGGGGCTGACGGTCGACCGTCTGCAGCACCTGGTCGATCTGATCGCCGACTTCTCCAGCCGCGACGACGAGCTGGCACGGCGCACCTTTCTGATCGGCAAGCTGACCCATCAGGCCGCCCAGCAGATGCACCTGGTGGCGCAGGTGGCGCTCGACGCCGAGCTGGGCCTCGAAAAGGCGCGGCGAGAGCTGCTCGAGCCGCTCTTCGACGAGCTCCGCGAGCGAGTCGAACTGGTGCCGGTCCGGGTGCCAATCATCGGCCACCTCGGCTGGTTCACCAGCATGCCGCCAGAGACCGGCGCCTGGCAGGATCTCACCTACTATGAGGCCCTGCAGACGGTGAACGGCTCGGGCCCCAACCTGCGCGGCAAGTACAAGTCGGCCTACATGCGCAAGCGGTTTCCCGACGATCAGGTCGCGGCCGTCTTCGAGCACCTGCAGAGAGTGCCCGACGGGCTCACCGCAGCCGACATGAGTCAGAGCCTGCTCCAGGTGGACAGCTACGGGGGCGCCATCAACGACCGCTCACCCACGGCGACGCCCATCGCCCAGCGTAGCTCGATCATGAAGCTCCAGTACCAGTGCTACTGGGCCGACGAAACGCCGATCGGCCGCGGCGACCCGACCCGCGACGAGGCCTTTCTCCAGTGGATCCGCGACCTCTACCGGGCGGTCTACGCTCGCAGCGGCGGCATCCCCGATCCCGCCCAGGACCCCTCGGGCATCGTCGACGGCTGCTACTACAACTACCCGGACGTCGATCTCAACGACTACGGGCTCGACACCGCGCTGCGCCTCTACTTCCTCGACAACTTCCGCGCCAACCCGAGGAACCTGGTCGCCGTCAAGCGCCGCTGGGACCCCAACGACTACTTCCACCACGCCCAGTCGATCCCAACGGACTGAGACTCCCCCGGCACAGCCTGGCGCGGCATGGAGAGTCCGCCATGAGCTCCGACGAGAGGCCGACGGGCTGCGACCTTGTTTCTTATCTGAGCGGCTGCAGTTCTTTGAGGAGTCCCGCCAGCGGAATGGCACGGATTCTCCGGTGCATCGGGTAGCTCCTGGTGCCCGCATGGATGACGTCGATTCGCGCGACGGAGGGTCTGCTCGGAGGCGGGCCGCTCAGGGCTCGGGAGGGTACTCGAGGCGGAGGCGGGTGCCGCGGCCGAGGGGCTCGAAGGTCACGGTCAGGCGGCGGTCGCCGCGGGGGTGGCGCCAGGCGCCGGGGCCGGCCGGCTGCCAGCCGGCGGCGGCGAGGCGCTGGTCGAGCCAGCCGCGGACGCCGGCCGGCGGGTCGGGGGTGTCGAGGACGATGAAGTGGCGGCCGGCCGAGACCTCGCCGTAGGCGACCAGGCTGGAGGGCTTGTAGAGCGGCAGGTCGCGGGGCACGCCGCCCGGCAGGACCCCGGCCACCTCGGGCCCGCGGGGGGCCGCCTGGGGGTCGTCGGCGGTGCTCAGCTCGGCGTCGGGGGCGGCGTCCACGTCGACGGTCTCGAGCGGCGCCGGGGGCGGGGCGGGGCGATCGCCGCAGCCGCCGGCGGCCAGCAGCAGGGCGAGCAGCGCCGGCCCCGCTGCGCCTCTCACCGCGTCTTGAGGGCGACCGCCGGCCGCGGGTCCTCGCACGGCAGGCTCATCGGGATCTCGATCCGCTTGTCGAGGATCTCGCGCTGACGGCTGGCCAGGATCTCGAGGGTGGTGTCGCCGAGGATGCCGTCCACCGCCTCCTGGACCCTGAGGAGCACCTCGCGGATCGAGCAGTAGCGGGGCCCGAACTCGACCTGGCAGGGCAGGGCCAGAATCTGGTCGACCGACGTGGTCCGCCCTTCGAGGCTCATCAGGACGTCGCGCAGGGTGATCCGCGAGGCGTCGCGGCCCAGCACGTGGCCGCCCTGCGGGCCGCGGTTGGAGCGCACCAGGCGGTCGCGGGCGAGCTGGGCGAGGATCTGCCGCAGGTAGGACTCGGGGATGGCCTGGCCCTCGGCGATCTGATGGCTGGTCACCGGGCCGTCGTCGCCGTGGAGCGCGATGTAGAGCATCGCGCGCAGGCCGTACTCGCCTTTGGTCGAGATCTTCATTCCACTGAAACTTCACCGTAGCACACCGCCAGGGGGCGGAGGTCGGCCAGGTCGCCGCCGCCGGCGCGGGCCAGCAGCAGGGCGTGGAGCCCGGCGGCGCGCGCTCCTTCGACGTCTTCGCGGGGGCGGTCGCCGACGTGGAGGGTGCGCCCGGCCGGGACCTCCAGGGTCTCGACGGCGCGTTGGAAGATGCCGGCGAGGGGCTTTTCCACCCCGACCGCCTGCGAGTAGACGACCGCCTCGAACCGCGCCGCCAGGCCGAGGTCGGCCAGCAGGCCGGGCAGCCGCTCGTCCCAGTTGCTGACCACCGCCAGCTTCAGGCCGGCCGTCCCCAGCCGTTCGAGCACCTCGGGCACCTCGGGGAAGACGGTCCACGCCTCGCGGTGCGCGAAGCGGTCGTAGAGCTCGGCCTTGGCGAACCGGCTGGCCGGCTCCAGCCCGAGGTGCTGGCAGACCCGGTCCACGAAGCGGAACCAGAAGCCACGCGCCCCGCCCGGGTGGTCGCGGAAGCGCTCGCCCCCCAGCCGCGCCGCGCAGTCGAACTCCAGCCAGGTCTGATGGACGGCGGTGTCGGCCGCTGTCGCCGACACCGGCCGGCCGTGGCGGGTAAGGACCGAGGCGTAGATCTCGCCCATCCGCGGGGCGTGGAAGAGGGTACCGTGGGCGTCGAAGGTGACGGCCTCGACCGCCGGCAGCTCGAGCCTGGGCGGCGCCATGCTACGGTCCCGTCATGGTCGCCGGCGCCGGCCGGGTCGTGACGGCGATGGCGCTGATCGCGGCCTGGCTCATCCTCTTGTTCACCGGTTGGACCCTGGGTGGCGCGGTCCACCTGCTGCTGCTGGCCTCGCTGGTCGTCTTCCCGTGGTCTGGCGCGGGCGGCCGCGCTCAGCGATAGAGCCTTCTCAAGCGCTCGAAGGTGCGGACGCTGGAGTAGACCAGGGCGGTCACCGCCAGTCCGATCAGCGCCGCGTGCTGCCAGAAGAAGCCGCGCCAGAGGAGCAGCACGGCGAAGGCGGCGAGCCCCGCCGTCGCCGACCACAGCACCGTTCGTCTCATTCGCCCCGCCACGCCTCGACCCGGTTGGCGAGCACCCCGGCGCCCGTCACCTCGACCTCCAGCCGGTCGCCGTCGGCCAGCGCCCCGACCCCGGGCGGGGTGCCGCACAGCACTACGTCTCCGGGCTCGAGGGTCATCATACGGGAGGCGTAGACCAGCAGCTCGACGACCCTCCAGGTCATCTCCTCGGCCCGCCCACGCTGCCGCTCCTCGCCGTTGAGCCGGGTCACCACCTCGAGGTTCTCGAGGTCGGCGCCCACCGCCACCGCCGGCCCCAGCGGGCAGAAGCTGTCGAACGACTTGGCGCGGGCGAAGGTGGCGTCGCGCCGCTGCAGGTCGCGGGCGGTGACGTCGCAGGCGCCGGTGACCCCCAAGACCGCGCGGCGCGCCTCCTCGGCCGACGCCCGCCGCAGCCGCCGCCGCAGCACCACCGCCACCTCGCCCTCGTACTCCACCCGCTCGCTCTCGGGCGGCAGCACCACCGGCGACCCCGGCCCCACCACCGAGGAGGGCGACTTGAGGAACAGCAGCGGCTCCGGCGGCGGCGGGTTGCCGAGCTCGGCGGCGTGGCCGGAGTAGTTGCGCCCGACGCCGACGATCTTGCCCGGCGCCACCGGCGGCCACAGCCCGCGCGGCGGCCACTCCAGCTCGCGCCCGAAGCGCCAGCCCTCCGGCGCCTCCACGAGCGGGTCCGAGTGCAGGAAGCGCAGCCGCCCCTCGGGGTCGGTGGCGGCGTAGATCCCCTCGGGGCCCAGGCGATAGAGGAGCACGGCCCCCAGTGTAGCCACTAGACCCGCCGGCGGCGGATCAGCAGCCACAGGAAGAACGGGCCGCCCAGCAGCGAGGTGAGGATGCCCACCGGCAGCTCGGCCGGGGCCAGCACGCTGCGTGACGCCAGGTCGCAGATCGCCAGGAAGGCGCCGCCCCCCAGCAGGCAGGCGGGCAGCAGGTGGAGGTGGTCGTGCCCCGCCCAGCGGCGGAGCGCGTGGGGGACGATCAGCCCCACGAAGCCGATCGGACCGGTCACCGCCACCAGCGCCCCGACCATCGCCGAGGTGACCGCCAGCACCACCAGCCGCAGCCGCACCAGGTCGACGCCGCGCGACGCCGCCAGCTCCTCGCCGGTGAGCAGCAGGTCGAGGTCCCAGCGCCGGATGGCGAGCACCGCCACCCCCAGCGCCACCCAGGGGAGCAGCCAGCCCACCTCGCGGTAGCCCACCACCTGCAGCCCGCCCATCATCCAGCGCACCATCCGGAAGGTGCGGGTGAAGTCGGCCAGGTACTGGATGAAGAGGATCAGCGCCGAGCAGGACAGCGAGATGGCGATCCCCGCCAGCAGCACGGTGGCGGTGTCGACCCCGTGCCGGCTGGCGGCCAGCCCCAGCAGCACGGCGGTGACCCCGGCGGCGCCCAGGAAGCTCGCCGTCGCCACCACCGGCAGCCCCGGCGCCAGCCCCAGCGACTCGAGCTGGAGCGCCAGCACCGCGCCCAGAGCCGCGCCGCTCGCCACCCCCAGGGTGTAGGGCTCGGCCAGCGGGTTGCGGAACAGCGTCTGGAGCGCCAGCCCCGAGACCGCCAGCGCCCCGCCGCCGAGAAGCGCCAGCAGCACCCTCGGCAGCCGCAGCCGCCAGAGGATGGTCGCCGCCGGGTCGTCCCCCGCCAGCACCTCGGAGGGCGACAGGGCGCTGCCGCCCAGCAGCGGCGCCACCAGCAGGGTGGCCACCCAGAGCAGCGCCAGGACCCCCAGCGCCCGCCGTGGCTGGGCCGCCACCGGGTTCAAGGCCGCTCCCCCTCGCGCCACGCACCGCCGCCGCGCGTCGCCTCTGCCGGGGCGTTGCCACTCGGCGCGCCCTCGGGCGGCACTGGGCCGGGCGGCGGTCCTGCCGGCGGCGCCTCCTCGCCGAGGGCGAGGACCGAGAACGGCCGCCCGCCCAGGGAGGCGGTCAGGAACGGGGCGTCGAACAGCGCCTCCAGGGCGGCGGGCGCCAGCAGCTCGGCCGGCGGCCCGGCGGCCAGCGCCCGGCCTTCGCGCAGCGCCAGCACCCGGTCCGCCACGACCCCCGCCAGGTGGAGGTCGTGGGTCGCCGCCACCACCGTGCGCCCTCCGGGACGCTCCCCCTTGCCGCGCAGCCGCGCGATCAGCTCCGCCACCTGGCGCTGATGCCGGGGGTCTAGGTGGGTGGTGGGCTCGTCGAGCACCAGCAGCTCCGATTCCTGGGCCAGCGCCGCGGCGACGTAGGCCGACTGCCGCTCGCCGCCCGACAGCTGCTCGACCCGCCGCCCGCCGAGCGCCGCGAGGCCCACCGTCTCCAGGGCGCGGCGGACCGCCGCCCAGTCGGCGGCCGCCGGCGCCGCCCGCCAGGGGCTGAGATAGGGATAGCGGCCCAGCAGCACGAGCTGCTGGACGGTGAGGGGCACCGCCGCCGGCCGCACCTGCGGCACGTAGGCGACCCGGCGGGCCAGCGCCCGCCCGCGCAACCGCCGGTAGGGCGTTCCCTCCCAGGCCAGCTCGCCGCCGGTGGGACGCCAGACCCCGGCCAGCAGCCGCAGCAGCGTCGTCTTGCCGGCACCGTTGGGCCCCACGACCACCAGGCAGTCGCCGCGCCGCACCTCGAGATCGAGCGGCCCCACCAGCCTGCGGCCGCCGATCTCGCAGCACAGACCGCGGGCGGTGACCAGCGACCCGCCGGAGAGCGCGGTGGCCCGGCCGGCCGCCGACCCACGGTCGCGCTTCCGGCCCCGGTCGGCCGCCTCCGGGCTCAACCGCCGCACCCGTCGAGGGCGCGGCGCAGCTCGGCGTAGAGCCGGGGGAGCCGCGGCCCCGGCAGCAGCACGTGGCTGCCGGCGATCGTCCGCACGCAGCCGCTGGCCACCGCCGGCAGCTGGTCGTACGGCATCCACCCCTGCACCACGTCAACGCTGCCCTGGCCCGGCGCCGGCTGCAGCTCGAGGATCGCCTCGGGCGCCCGGCGCAGGATCTCCTCGAGCCCCACCTCGGGATAGGTGAGCCCGGCGTCGGCGAAGACGTTGACCGCGCCCAGCCGCCCGAGCAGCTCGTCGAGGAAGGTGCCGCCGCCGGCCACCAGCACCCCGGCCGGCCGTCCGGGCTGGCGGCCGAGCGAGAGCAGCACCCGCGGCCTGGTCGGGAGCGGATCGGGGGCCAGCGCCGCCCGCCAGCCGGCCAGGAACTCCTCGCCCGCCTCTTCTACCCCCAGCCGGCCGGCGATGGTGGCCACCGCCGCCTCGACGTCGGCCAGCGTCTCGGTGCGAACCTCCAGGACCTCGACCCCCAGCTTCTCGAGCTGCTCCTCGAGCGGCGCCTCGCTGGGCAGCAGTACCGCCAGGTCGGGGCGCAGCCCCGCCAGCACCTCGAGCCGCGGGTCGAACAGCCCCCCCAGTCGGGGACGGCCGGCCGCCTCGGGCGGCCAGTCGACGTGATCGCCGACCCCGACGACCCGGTCGCCCACCCCCAGCGAGAAGAGGATCTCGACCACCGCCGGCGCCACCGCCACGACGCGCTGGGCCGCCGGCGGCGCCTGCGGCGCGGGGGCCCCGCAGGCCACGAGCACCAGCAACGCCGGGAGAGCCAGGAGCCCGGCGCCCGCCCTCGCGGTCGTCACCATGGATTCACCTCCAGCCCCGCCACCACGGTGCGGCCGGGGGCCGGGAAGCCCAGAGCCTCGGCGTAGTCGCGGTCGAGCAGGTTCTCGAGCCGCGCATAGGGCGCCCAGCGCTCGCCCGCCCGCCAGCGCCCGCCGAGGTCGAGACGGACGTAGCCGGGGTTGACCTGCCGCCCGAAGGTCGCCGGGTCGACGTCGTCCCGCTCGCCGACCGCCAGCGCGGTGAGCGACACCGTCCAGTCGCCCGGGTAGAGGAAGGCGGTGGCGCTGGCGCTCCGCTCCGGCCGGCGCAGCAGCGGCAGACCGGTCGCCAGGTCCTCGGCGTCGAGCCGCGTGCCGGCGACGGTGATCGCCGCCAGCCGGCCGCGGTAGCCGAGGCGCGCCTCGGCACCGCGGCTGCGCGTCCGGCCCAGATTGACGTTGCGCAGGCTGGCGAAATCGAAGTCGATCAGGTTGTCGAGCCGGACCTCGAACAGGGTGAGCCCGGCCCGCCATGCCCCGCGCTCGTGCTCGACGCCCGCCTCGACCGTGCGGCCGACCTCGGGCCGCAGCCCGGGGTTGCCGGTGAAGGGAAAGAACAGCTCGCCGATCGACGGCGGCCGGAACGACTCACCGTAGGAGACGCGGACCCGGGTGTGCTGCCCCACGGCCACCTGCAGCCCCAGCCGCGGGCTGGTCTGGCCGCCGTAGGCGTCGTTCGAGTCGCGGCGCAGCCCGGCCTCGACGGTGAGCCGGCCGCTCCGCCAGTGGAGCTGCGCGAAGCCGGCGCGGGTGGTCTGCTCCTCACCGTCGAGCGCGGTGCCGAAGACCGAGCGGTCGTCGACCCGCTCCACCTCCAGCTCGCCGCCGAAGGCCAGCCAGCCGTCCCCGAACCGCCGGCTGCCGACCGCCCGCGCCCGCCGCCCGGTCGAGCGGGTGTCGGCGGCGGTGAAGCCGAAGGGGTCGTCGGGATCGCGGAAGGCGTTGTCGTAGGCGAGGTACGAGAGCTGGCCCTCGAGCCCCCAGCGGCCGCGCTCGAGGCTCACCGGCAGCGCCAGCTGGCTCTCGCGCCAGGCGATCCGCCGCTCGGGCGACGGCAGCCCGCCCGAGAATGGGATGCCGGTCCGTGAATCGTTCCAGCGGCCGAGGAGACCGACGCTCAGCCCGGGTCCCGCCCCCCACTCGCCGCGCGCCGCCAGCTCCTCGGCGTCGAACTCGTCGTTGGCGAAGGGGCCGCCGCCGCGGCGCAGATGACCGGCGGCGTGGAAGCGCGCGCGGCGGCCGGTGAGCGCGGCGCTAGCCCCCAGCCGGCGGTAAGCGTCCTCGCCGCCCTCGAGCCGGACCGTGCCGCCCGGCTCCGAGCCCGAGATCACCTGCACCACCGCGCCCACCGCGTCGCCGCCGTAGAGGGCGCTGAAGGGACCGCGCACCACCTCTACGCGGTCGACCCCGTCGGTGGGCAGGAAGGCCCAGTTGAACCCTCCGAAGTAGGGGTTGTTCAGCGGTACCCCGTTCCACAGCACCAGCGCGTGGTCCGACTCGGTGCCGCGGACGAACAAAGAGGTGGACTGGCCGGGAGACCCCGAGCGCACCACCGCCAGTCCGGCGGCGGTGGCCAGCGCCTCGGCCACCGAGGTCACCTGGCGGGCGGCGAGCGCCTCGCCGTCGATGACCTCGACCGACACCGGCAGGTCCCGTTCCCTCTCGTCGGCCAGCGAGGCAGTGACCACGATCGCCTCGCCGAAGGCGGGAACCGGAGAGGCCGGCCGGGGGGGGCTCTGGGCCGGCGCCGGACTCCACCCCCCGAGGAGACCCAGCGCCAAGAGGACGCGTCGCATGCCTTCGTCGCTCCTTGTACAGATGAGCGACGCCCCACCCGCGGGGGGCCGTGGTGGGGCGTGGCAGCAGAGTGCCCGACCTTTCCCCACACCCCGGGGGATCGGGCCCGCCACCGGGGCTGCGGCACGGTGTGGCAACCGCCAGTGCGGTTACCGCCAGTGTCGCTGCCACCGGGGCAGGCCGGGGCGTCGCACGTCACGGCAGGTTTCCTGACTCCCGGATCTCCCTACTCCCGGACCTTCCCACGCCGCCGACCGCCAGTCACCGCGGTCTCTCCCGCGGGCGGCGATCGATTCGCGCGCAGTGGCCTTCCGGTTTCGTCCCCGGTCACAGTGGCGGGGGCCGCACCGGTCTCGCACCGGTTTCCCTCGCCGTGGCGTCCAGATTGTCAAAGACGCGGGTCCGCAGCGGGCCCGCTTGCTCTCCGGAGCTTATCGCGGGTCAGTTGTCCTCGCCGCCCTCGGCGGCGGCCGCCGCCGGGGCGGCCGGCACCCGCGGCTGGATCGACGGCGGGAACACGAAGCCCTGAGCGCCGCTGCCGGGGGGGTTGTAGGTCATGTCCCAGGCCGGCAGCCCGCCGGCGCCCGCCTCCTCGACGTTGACGAACTGCTCCACCGAGTAGTTGGGACGCTGGCCCTCCTGGCCCTCCAGGAAGCGCATCAGCTGGGCCGCGGGGTCGCCGGTGCCGGCCGCCAGCTGCTCGGGCGTCAGGGCGTCGTTGGGCGCCCACCCCAGGGCGATGGTGGTGGTGTTGAGCACCGTCCCGAAGCCGCGCACCTCGGTGTCGACCGTGACCTCCGCGACCGAGTCGCGGGGCAGCGAGATCTTGTTGCCGACCTCGGTGAGGAAGACCAGCCGGCTCTCGTCCCAGCCCGCCGGCTCGGGCCGGTAGCGGGTCTCGAAGACCTGGCCGCTCTTGAGCTTGACCCTGAACGTCTCGGCCGCCAGCGGCGTGGCGAGCAAGAGGACCGCGAGTCCCCAGGGCGCGTACCTTCGAATCCGCTTCATGATGAATCCTCCCGATGACAGCCTACCGGCCGCGCGGCGCGGCGCCAGTGGACTGCTCCACAGGCGCGGCCCTCGTCGTCCCGGCCTTGAAACCGCCGCTATTATAGCGCTCAGGAGACCGCCCGCAGCGCCCGCAGCGAGTCGCCGACCTCGGCGTCGAAGTGGACGTCGACCTGCGGGAAGGCGATGACGATCCCCTCCTCCTTGAACGCCCACCAGATGGCCTCGTGGAGCTGCGACTTGGAGCGCCGCATTCCCCACGGGTCCTCCATCCACACCGAGACCTCGTAGACCACGGCCGAGTCGGCGAAGTCGGCGAGCAGCACCACCGGGTCGCGCTTGCGGCTGCGCCACTCCATCGCGGCGGCGACCCGCTCCAGCGTACGGCGGACCAGCGCCATGTCCGAGCCGTAGATCACCCCCACCGTCGCCCGCAGCCGGTAGGTCGAGTCCTTGAGCGTGAAGTTCTTGACCGTGCCCTGCACCATCGCCGAGTTGGGGACGATGATCTCCTCGTCGTCGAGCGTCCGGGCGGTGGTGGCCCGCACGCCGAGGTGCTCGACCTTGACGAAGCGGCCCTCGACCTCCAGCACGTCTCCGGGCTTGATGCTGCGCTCGAGCAGAAGGATCAGCCCCGAGACGAAGTTCTGGGCGATGTTCTGCATCGCGAAGCCGATGCCGATGGCGAACACCGCGCCGGCCGCGAACAGCGCCGAGAGATCGAGCCCCAGGGTGTCGAAGGCGACCGCCAGACCGATCGCCAGGATCACGTAGTGGAGCAGCCGCTTGGCCGCCGCCACCGTCCCCTCGCGCTCGATGCCGCGGATGGCCAGCGCCTTGCCCAGCGCCCGCTGCAGCAGTCGCGAGACGATGAAGGTCGCGAGGACGATCAGCCCGACGGTGACCAGCGTCACCACCGTCACCGTGGTGCCGGCGATGCTGAACAGCGTCTGGTCGAGCAGGCGGTCGTCGAAGCCGGAAAGACGGTCTCTGAAGTCGTTCATGGGCCCTCCCAGGGTTGGGGTCGGAAGACCCGCCTAAGCTAGCAGGGAGGAGCCGATCCGGAGATCGGTTGATGGCGCCGGAAGCTGGCGCGGCCAAGGTGTGCCAGCGGGGAGGGGTCGGTTTGGTGAGTTTGTGGCGAGGGGCCGGCCGGGGCAAGGAGCTCCGGGAACAGTGCGGGATCCGCAGACAAATGTTGGCGGGCGGCCGTGGGGGGGCGGCCGCCCGCCGAAGGGATGGAAAACCGGAGGGGCTATTGGAGGCGGCGCACGGTGACGCGGGCCACCGGGTTGCGCCAGTCGTGGTCGGCCGGGATCAGGTCGCCGAAGGCGTGGATGCCGGCGTGGACGTGGATCGCCCCTTCGGCGCCGGCCGGCACTCGCACGCCGGGGTTGCCGCACGGCGGGCCGGGGATGTGGTCACAGTCCTGGGTGTTGGCCTCGCTGCCGGCGTCCCAGGCGATCGCCGTGCTCATCGTGGGACCGCTGTTCGACAGCCGGCCGCGGGTAGCGTAGAAGGCGTCGTTGGTGGTCACCAGCATGCCCAGCACGGTGAGGGCGCGACGGCCGCCGCGGCCCTCGATCTCGACCGTGATCGAGCCGCCGGGCGGTATCGGGCCGGCGCCGATCTGGACGTCGTGCACCCGGTCCTCGGTTCCCAGCAGGGCCAGCAGCCCGGCGGCGTCGGCGTCCTCGGCCACCGCCGCCAGCTCGGGGCTGGCCGGCGCCCCCGGCGTGAAGACGCTGAAGCCGCCGGCGTGGCTGGCCACCACCGGCGGGCTCAGCACCTGGCCGCGGGTGAGGTTGGTGACGGTGACCTCGTAGATCTGGGCCGCGCCGGCGGCCGCCGGGGGGAGGGCGGCGAGCCCCCGGGCCGAGGCCAGGGCGAGGCCCAGCGCCAGGTTGCGAAAGATGTTTCTCGTCATCGGGTCCCTCCTCCGTGCGGCCGCCCGGGCGGCCGCGGTCGTCGAACGTCCGTCTGCTTCGCTACGGAGGATGACCGGCGGCGCTCACGTGCTCCTCACGCGGAGGTCACGATTTCCTCACGGCCCACCGCCGGGCCGCTTCAGGCGGCCGGCGCCAGCCCGTGGGGCTCGACCGGCAGGCTGAAGCTGAAGGTGGTGCCGCGGCCCGGGGCGCTCTCGACGCGGATCTCGCTGCCGTGGAGGTCGAGGATCTTCTTGGCGATGGCGAGACCCAGCCCCGCCCCGGCCGAGCCCTCGGCCGCGTCGCCCACCTGGTAGAAGCGGTCGAAGAGATAGGGCAGCTCCTCGGCCGCGATGCCGCAGCCGGTGTCGCGGATCCGCACCTCCACCAGACCGTCGCTCCGCGCCAGCGAAACCGTGACCCGGCCGCCCGCCGGGGTGTGGCGCATGGCGTTGCCCACCAGGTTCTCGAGCACCCGGGCGATCAGCCCGACGTCGGCCCGCACCATCGGCAGCCCCTCGACCAGGCTGGGCTCGAGCCGCACCCCGCGGCGCTCGGCGACGAGCTGGAACTCCTGCGCCACGTCCTGCACCAGCTCGCCCATCGAGAACGGCTCGACCTCGGGCAGCGCCTCGGCGGCGTCGAGCTTGGCGAGCTCGAAGAGCTGCGACACCAGATCGGCGAGCCGCTCGCTGTGGCGGGCGGCGACCTCCAGATAGCGTCGCTTCTCCTCGTCGCTCAGCGTCGTCTCCTTGAGCAGCAGGGTGTCGATGTAGCCCTGGAGCGTGGTCAGCGGCGTCCGCAGGTCGTGCGAGACGTTGGCCACCAGCTCGCGACGCAGCCGGTCGGCGCGGTCGAGCGCCGTCAGCTGCTCGTTCATGCGCCGAGCCATGGCGTCGAAGGTGGTTCCCAGCCGGTCGATCTCGTCGCCGGCAGCCCGTCGCGCCGCCGGCCCGCCCGCCGGCATCTTCGCTACGGGCCGGTGCACCCGGAACCCCGTCGCCTCGAACGCCTGCATGGCGTCGCTCAGCCGCGTGAGCCGGCGGGTCAGATGGCCGAACAGCACCAGCCCGGCGATCAGGATGCACCCCAGTCCGGCCAGCAGCGCCCCCGTCCCCAGCCGCAGGATGTAGCTTCCCTGGAGCATCTGGAGCGCCGAGTCCCACTGCTCGCCGCCCAGCACCACGTAGAGATAGCCCTCGAGGCCGCCCGCCGAGCGGATCGGCGCCGCCGAGAACGGCTTGCGCCGCCCCGGTCCGCGCGGGTCGTCGCCCAGCAGCGGCAGCGTCTCGGGCTCGGCGAGGAACCGCCGCACCGGGGCGAGCGAGACCCGCTCGAGCCGCACCCGCTCGGGCGGCGCCGAGTACTCGAGGATCCGACCCTCCGGGTCGAGGAGATAGACCTCGATCGACGGGTTGATCACCATCAGGTCGTGGAAGATCTCCTCGAGCGCCGCCTCGTTGAGGCGGCCCTCCTCGAGCAGCAGCGCCTCCTTGACCAGGTTGCGGGCCAGGTCGCGATGCAGCTTCTGGCTCACCTCGCGCAGGAAGGCGCGGGTGGTGAACAGCCCGTCGGCCAGGAAGAGCAGCCCGGTCAGCGCCAGCAACGCCGCCAGACCCAGCGCCAGCTTGCCGTAGAGAGAGCGCAGCATCGCCCCTACCCCGCCGCCCCGGCGGCGCGCTCCGGCTCCTCGGCGAAGCGGTAGCCCACCCCCCAGACCGTCAGGATGTAGCGCGGCTGTCCGGGGTCCGCCTCGATCTTGGCGCGCAGCCGGTTGATGTGCGAGTTGACCGTGTGCTCGTACCCCTGATGGGCATAGCCCCAGACCGCGTCCAGCAGCTCGGCGCGGGTGAAGACCCGCCCCGGATGCCGCGCAAAGAAGCACAACAGGTCGAACTCCTTGGCGGTCAGCGCCACCTCGCGCTCGCCCACCCGCACCTGCCGCCGCTCGCGGTCCACCGACAGCTCGCCGGCCACCAGCGGCGCCTGCTCGGCCGGCCCGTCGCCCGCGGCGAGCGCATCGACCCGCCGGAAGATCGCCTTCACCCGAGCCACCAGCTCGCGGACGCTGAACGGCTTGGTCAGATAGTCGTCGGCCCCGACCTCCAGCCCCACCACCCGGTCGACCTCGCTGCCTCGCGCCGTCAACATCAGGATCGGCGTGTACCGTCCCCCGGCCCGCAGCCGCCGGCAGACCTCGATGCCGTCGACCCCCGGCAGCATGAGGTCCAGGATCACCAGGTCCCAGGCCCGCTCCCGCGCCATCCGCAGCCCCGCCGGCCCGTCGGCCGCCCGCTCGGTCTCACAGCCCATGTCCGCCAGATGCAGCGCCACCAGATGCGCGATGTCCGCATCGTCCTCCACGATCAAGACCCGTCGCTGCACGGCCCTACTCCTACCGGCCACGATACTCCCCGAATCTCACGGAAGTCTCACGGGCGGAGGCGCGGCCAGGCGCTCTCTCAAGTCTCGGAGCCGGCCGCCTCCCGGGCCCGCTCCAGGTGCCTGCGCGCCCCGGTCCGGTCTCCCAGGGCCTGGTAGACCGCCGCCAGCTCGCGGTGGGCCAGCGCCGAGCCGGGCTCGATCTCGAGCGCCCGGCGGTAGGCCGCGGCGGCCTCCCGGTAACGCTTCTGCAGGAAGTAGACGTAGGCCAGGTTGTAGTGGCCGAAGAAGTAGTCGGGGTCCCGCTCGATGGTCTCCAGCGAGCACTCGGCCGCCTCCTCCAGCCGCTCCAGCCCGAGCAGGGCGGCGCAGACGTTGTTCTGGGTCTTCTGTCGATAGAGCGGAGTGAGCTCCAGCGCCAGCGCGCGCTCCAGATACTCGATGGCCTTCTCGCCGCGTCCCGCCTCGTGGAGGGTAGAGCCAGCATAGACCCACAGCTCGCCGTTGGTGGGCTCGAGCTCCACCGCCCTCAAGAAATAATCCAGGTCCTGCACCCGGTTCGGCGTCCGGACGTAGAGCCGCTCGGCCCAGAAGCCGTACTGCTCGTCGCAGTTGTCGAGCCGCCGCCTGGCGACCGCCGCGCCGCCCTCGCGATCGCCGCGGTAGATCTCGTACTCCAGCAGGTTGTGGTAGGGCACCGCCTCGCAGGGCGCCAGCGCCACCGCCTGGTCGAGGTGGGCGAGACCCTCTGCGAACTCCTTGCGGTCGAACTCGACGGCCGCCAGGTTGTTGAGGACCATGGCCCGCTCCAGATCGTCGTCCGTCCGGTAGGCGGCGAGCACCCGCTCCGATTCGTCCCACTCGCCGGCGGTGTAGAGGCGGGTCGACAACTCCAGGAAACCGTTGACGTCGCCGGGGTTGTCCACGACGTACTTCCGCAGCTCGTCTTCGGTCTGGCGATCGAGCGCCGTCAGATGGTCGCCGCTGCGGCTGCGCCCGCTGTAGATCGCGGTCTGGACCCACTCCTCCATCCGCCGGTAGCGCTTCAAGACGTCGTCGCTGGTCTGGTAGACCCTCTGCTCCCCGCGCTCGTTCAGCTTGCCGATGAACAGCACCAGGCTGCGCATCGGATAACGATGCTCGGTGGCGGTCTGCCGCTCCCCGAGGGTGGTAACGGCCAGCTCGTAGGAGACCTCGCGTGAGGATTTCTCGTCCTCCGCCAGACCGAAGTAGTAGGCGATCTCCTCGTTGGCGCCGGCCAGCGCCTCCCGGGGGTGGAAGATCGCCTCTCCCTCGCGCTCCGCGGTGAGCCGGGCGGTGACCGCCAGGAAGCGGCTCGAGTGCGGCGGCAGGTGGATCGGATAGGCGGTGGCGGCCGGAGCACCCCGCTCTCGCTTCTCCGCGTCGAGCAGGGAGTCGAGGTCGGGTCGGGCGACGACGTGCGGCCGCGGCTGCGACCTCACCCGGACCCCCGGCATATTGTCGACCCGCACCGCCACGTCGGCCACCAGCAGATCCGCCGCCGAGTTGTTGATAAACCGGTAGAAGCTCCGCCAGCGGATGTAGGCGAGCCGCCCCTGGTCGAGTGCCATGTCGTCGTACTCGGGGGTGCTCGTGTACTCCGGCAGCAGCACCACCTCGAGATTGGGCCGCGGCGCCCCCCCGCCGCCCCGGCCGGAGCCCGCCGCGAAGCCGACCACCAGGATGACGACCACCGTCAGGCAGGCGGCGAGAAAACCCCGGAAGTAGTAGGAGTGGATCCGCGCCCGCAGATACTGCTCGGCCGACAGCTCGCGCGGCACCGGGAGCGACCCCATCTCGGCCTTGAGCGCCGCCAGCCGGTCGCCGGCCGGCAGCTCCCGCAGATGCGCCAGCAGCTGCCGGTTGCGCCTCACCTTGAGGGCGATCACCAGCCAGGCGCCGACCACCGCCAGATAGGCGACAAAGGCGAGCGGACTGCTGGCGACCTCCGGCAGCGCCGAGAAAGCGGACGACAGAAACCGCATCACGTCCCCGGCCGGCGCAGGGGCCACCCCTCACCCGGACTGCGCACCCCGACCCCTCCGCCGGCTACACCTGTCCTTCACCGTAGGGCCGGCACTCCGCTCTCGCAACCCCCCATCAGGTAGGCCGCCCGGCACCCCCGCCAGGTGGGCGGCGCCCCGGCTTGCGCCAACCCGCCCGATGTGACAGGAATCCCCCGAGCGCCGGTAGCTCAACGGATAGAGCACCAGACTTCGGATCTGGCGGTTCGGGGTTCGAATCCCTGCCGGCGCGCCAGCCGGGGACTTCGAGCCGGCGGCCCCCCTCCAGCCTGCCGGCTCGCCAGGGGGGCTCCCTTGGCCCTATCCGGCACCCGCAGGAGCCGCTCGGCCTCCTGGGCTCTCTTTTCTCTTGCGTTGGCGCCCGGGCCTCACTAGAGTCCCGCGCCGCTCGCTGCAGCCCAGCAGCGAAGCTTGCTCAAGGAGAACATCCGTGAACTCGGTTCAAACTGGTTTCGGGGGTCTGTGTCTGTGCGTGGCCCTGATCACCGCCCCGGTGGCTCGGGCCGACAATTTCGAGATCTGGCTGGTGGATCAGTCGAACTCGTTCGGCAAGGCCTATGGGGGCGCCATCTACGTCTTTAGCGGCCAGGACCTGATGGGCGAGAGCGCCGCGAGCGCCGCGCCGATCGCCTTCCTCGACCTGGGCCAGCAGGTGGCCGAGCTCTGTCTGATGAAGACCGGTGCCCCTCCGGTGCGCCCCCACATGATCGTCTTCAACTCGACCGACTCGCACGCGGCGCTGTCGTTCGTCGCCTCCGGCCACGTCGTCTTCTTCGACGCTCCAACCCGGACGCCGCTCGACTGCCTGCGCATGCAGCCCGGAGCCGGCGGCGCGCGGCAGGCGCACGCCGTCTGGCCGACCCGTGATGACCGCTACCTGCTGGTCGCCAACCAGAACGGCAAGCTGTTCGAGCGCATCTCGACCGACTACGCCGCCAGCAGCTTCGTCTACGAGCCGGCGGCGTCTCTCGACCTCGCGAACTGCGTGACGCCCAACGGCCATCCCTGCCAGATGCCGGGTCTTCGCCCCGACAACGCGCCGATCTGCCCCTTTGTCGGCTCCGCGGGCAGCCCGGCCTACGTCACCCTGCGCGGCGGCGGCATGCTGGCGGTCGATCCCTACGCGACCCCGATCAGCATCGTCGGCGAGTACGACAACGGCGCGATCGCCGGCAACGGGTGCGGCCTGATCGAGGCACAGGGCTGGGTCTACCTGAACGCCGGCGGGGGCACGGCCAGCAATCTGGAGCAGTTCACCGTCTACCGGGTCCCGGCGGCCGGATACTCGCCCTTCAACCCGCCGAACACGCCGGCGGTCGATCTGCTCTACGACGATCCGAGCCACGATCGCGACGCCCACGGCGTCGCCACCAGCCGTGGCGAGCGCTTCGTCTGGATGTACGACCGTGCCGGCAACCGGGCGGAGATCTTCGACGCCGTGACCGGCGCCTGGGTCAACACAGTGAGCCTCGACGGTCCCCTGAGCCCCGACCCGTCCCCGGATCTGGTGGCCCCCTCGCCGAGCGGCAACCGGCACTTCCTGTCGCTGCGCGGCCCCAACCCGCTGTCGGGTGATCCGCACGCCTCCACCGGCGCCACCCCGGGTCTCGGGATCGTCCAGATCACCGAAGGCGGGCGCAACGGGTTCCTCAAGGCGATCGTGCGCATCTCGAACCCCGACGCCGGCGGCGTCGAGCGCGCCGACGCGCACGGCATCCGCATGCGCCGCACGCGATAGCGTCGTCGGGCGCCGGGGCGAGGTCGCTGCCCCGGCGCCCCTGACCCTGTCCGGCCGCGGGCCGGGCCTCGGACCGACCCCGCCGGCGCAGGGGCGCCGGCCGAAGCCTCCCAGACCGGCAAGCGTCGGCTACGGCCGCTCGCGCGGACGCGATCCCTCCGGCGGCCGACTCGGCGGGGAGTGACGATGGCGGCGAAGGCGGGCCGATAGAATGAGGTCGACAGTGTCGGACGAACGCGATGAGAAAGACCGCAGCGATTCTGGTCCTCGGGGCGCTGGTTGCCCAGACGGTCCTGGCCGTGGACCTGTCGCCGGCTTCGTGGCCGGAGGGGGATCTGGAGTTCTACTCGGAGCTCCAGCGGCGGGCGGGGCATCCCAAGGAGCTGGCGGAGGGGTTCGACGGCATGGTGGTGGGGACCACCGGGCCGCTGGCGGTGCGGGCGGGGCTCGAGGCGCTCCGGCAGGGCGGCAGCGCCGCCGACGCGGCGATCGTCACCGCGCTGAGCCAGGTGACGCTGGCGGCGGGGAGCTGGGTGAGCTACGGCGGGGTCTTCACGATGCTCTACTACGACGCCGGGCGGCGCCGGGTCTCCTATCTCAACGGCGAGTTCACGACGGTGCTGGGCGAGGACGACCCGCTGTCGATCCCGGCCAGCGGCCCGAGCGGGCGGACGGCGCTGGTGCCGGGCTTCATGGCCGGGGTCGAGGCGGCGCACCGACGGTACGGCCGGCTGCCCTGGGCGTCGCTCTTCGAGCCGGCGATCTACTTCGCCGAGGAGGGGTTCGAGCTCGACGCCGAGCTGGCCGCCACCATGGACTTCCGGCGGGGCGTGCTGGCGCGGCTGCCGGAGACGCGGGCGATCTTCTTCAAACCGGACGGCTCGCTGTACGCGGCCGGCGATCTGTTCAAGCAGCCGGTGCTGGCCGGCACCCTGCGGCAGGTGGCCCTCGAGGGCGCCGACTACATGTACACGGGGACCTGGGCCGAGCGGCTGGTCGCGGCGCTGGCGGCCGAGGGCGGCAAGATGACGCTCGAAGACCTGGCCGCCTACCGGGCGCTGTGGCGGCGGCCGCGGCGGATCGGGTACCGCGGCTACAAGATCTTCTCGCCGGGCCGGCCCGGGGCGGGCGGCGTGCTGGCGGTTAGGGCGTTCCGGCGCATCAAGCCGCTCGACTTCGCGGCCACCGGCCACTACGCCGAGTCCGCCGACGCCCTCTACGGCCTGATGGCCGCCACCCGCTCGGTCTACGAGCTGGTGCCGCCGCTGGGTGCGCATTCCGATGCCGTGATCACGGTCGACGCCGACGGCAACGTGGCCGCGGTGCTGCACAGCATCAACACCCTGGCCTGGGGCGAGACCGGGATCTTCGTCGACGGGGTGTCGATCCCCGACGCCGCCGCCTCGCAGCAGGGCCGCATCCTCGCCGCCGGCCCCGGCAACCGGATCTGGAGCGGCACCAACCCGATGATCGTGACCCGCCGCCGGGACGCCGTCCTGGCCTCGAGCGCGATCGGCAACGGTCTCTTCGGGGCCACGGTCCAGAGCCTGGTCAACGTCCTCGACTTCGGCATGGACCCGAAGGAGGCCCTGGACACGCCCATCTTCCGATCGCCGCAGCGGTCCGACGATCCGGTCTCGGAGTGGCCGATGCGGGTGACCCGCGGCCAGTTCGACCGCGACCTGCTCGACGAGGTCCGCGCCCGGGGCATCCCCATCCGGGAGCTGAGCCCCCGAGACTTCGCGGGCGTCGGCTACTGGGCCGGAGTGACCCTCGACCGCGACACCGGCGCCCTCGCCGGCGCCACCGTCGACATCCTCAACGGCTGGGCCGAGGGCTATTAGCTACGTGTCCCGGTGGCCCAGCAGGAAGGTGGCCAGGGCGGGGAGCAGCAGGATGGCGCCGAGCATGTTGACCAGGAACATGAAGGTCAGCAGGATGCCCATGTCGGCCTGGAACTTGAGCGGCGAGAAGATCCAGGTGGCGACGCCGATGGCCAGGGTGATGCCGGTGAAGAGGACGCCGTTGCCGGTGACGGTCAAGGTCTCGCGGTAGGCCGCCGGCACCGAGACGCCGTTCCCGTAGATGCTCTTGAAGCGGCTGTAGATGTAGATCCCGTAGTCGACGCCGATGCCGACGCCGAGCGCCACCACCGGCAGGGTGGAGACCTTGAGACCGATCTCGAGCAGGGTCATCAGCGCGTAGGCCAGCAGCGACACCAGCGCCAATGGCAGGACGATGCACAGCGTGGCGCGCAGCGAGCGGAAGGTGATCGCGCACAGCAGGATGATCGCCGAGAAGACGTAGAGCAGCATCGGGAACTGGGCCGCCGCCACCGCCTCGTTGGTGGCGGCCATCACCCCGACGTTGCCGGTGGCGAGCTTGAACTGCACCTGCTCCGACCCGAACTCGCGGTTGAAGGCCTTGACCTCGGCGACGATGTCGTTGATGGTCTCGGCCTTGTGGTCGACGGTGAACAGCATCACCGGCATGACGCTGCAGGTCTCGTTGAGCAGCCCCGAGCTGGTGGGAACGTAGGCCACCGACTGGGTGAGCACCGAGCGGTTGCGCGGCAGCACCCGCCACTTGAGCGCCCCCTCGTTCCAGCCCGAGTTGATCACCCGGGCGATGCCGGGGAGCGCGATCGCCGACTGGACGCCCGGCAGGTTGCGCATGTGCCACTCGAAGCGGTCGATGGTCTCCATGACGTCGTAGTCGATGCAGCCCTCGTCGAGGGTCTCGACGATGACCGACAGGACGTCGACGCCGATCGAGAACTTGTCGGTGATGACCTCGCTGTCCAGGTTGTAGCGCGAGTCGGCGCGCAGCTCGGGGACGCCACGGTGGAGGTCGCCGATCTTGATCTCCCGCGCCTTCCAGAAGCCGAACACCAGCAGCACCAGCGAGACCGCCAGCACCACCCCCGCCGGTCGCCGCTCGGCCACCCGCGAGAGCACCCGCCAGACCGGCGCCATGTGCCGCGAGCGCCGCTGCAGCCGCTGCTTGTAGATGTCGTCGTAGCTCAGATAGGAGAGCAGCACCGGGATCAGGACCAGGTTGGTCAGGATGATCACCGCCACGCCGAGGCTGGCGGTGACCGCCATCTCCTGGATCACCCGGATCTTGATGAGCTGGATGGTGACGAAGCCGATGGTGTCGCTGGCCAGGGCGATGGCGCCGGGGACCAGCAGCCGCCGGAAGGCGGACCGCGCCGCCCCCATGCTGTCGGCGCCGCCGAACACCTCGGCGCCGTAGGCGCTGACCATCTGGACGCCGTGGCTGACCCCGATGGCGAAGATCAGGAACGGCACCAGGATCCCCATCGGGTCGATGCCGTAGCCCAGGAGCGTCAGGATCCCGAGCTGCCAGATCACCGCCACCAGCGAGCACAGCAGCGGCACCAGGGTGAGCTTGATCGACTGCGAATAGACGTAGACGAAGATCGCGGTGATCAGGAAGGCGATGGCGAAGAACAGCACCACCCGGTTGGCCCCCGCCGAGATGTCGCCGATCACCTTGGCGAAGCCGATCATGTGGACGTTGACCGGCGACGGCTCGACCTGCACGTCGACGTCGTGGAAGCGCGAGCGGATCTTCTGCTCGAGCTGCTCGGCCACCGCGATGTAGTCGAGCGGCTCGCCGGTGTCGGGATTGACGTCCAGCAGCTGGGCGCTGACGATCGCCCCCGAGAAGTCGTTGGCCACCAGCCGCCCGACGATGCCGGCCTTGAGGATGTTCTTGCGCACCTGCTCGAGGCCTTCCGGCGTCGGCTGGAAGTCGGCCGGCACCACGTTGCCGCCCGAGATGCCGTCCTCTACCACCTCCGTGAAGCGGGTGTTGGGGGTCAGGATCGAGGTCACCTGGGTGCGGTCCACCCCGGGGATGAAGAACACCTCGTCGGTCGCCGTCTTGAGCGCCGCGAAGAACTCGGGGGTGAACATGTCGCCGTCCTTGGCGACCAGCGCGATGAGCAGACGGTTGGCGCCGCCGAACTGCTGCCGGTGCTTGAGATAGGTCTTCATGTAGGGGTGCTCGAGCGGCAGCAGCTTGGCGAAGCCGGCGTCGATGCGGATGCGGCTCGCGGAGTAGGCCATGAACGCGGTGACCACCGCGAACAGCAGGATGACCAGCTTGCGGTGCCGGAAGAGGAAGCTCTCGACGGAGGAGGTGAAGGACATGACGCGGCCCTCGCGGCTCAGGGGGTCCCGGTTGCGCCCAGGGCCTCGGCCACCGGCTCCCGCCGGACCCCGAACTCGCCGACCAGCACCAGGGCGCCGTCGGCCGCTTCGAGGACCGTGGCCAGCCCCTGCCGGTCGGCCTGCTGGCGGAGCTCGAAGGTCCGGCCGCCGTCGGCGCTGACCAGCAGGGTCCCGGCCAGACCGGCGACCACGATCCTGCCGTCCCTGAGCCGCCGGGCGTCGGTCAGCGACGCCTGGGTGCCGGTCGGGATCTCGGTCCAGCTCTCGCCGGCGTCGTCGGAGCGGAACAGGTGCCCGCGCAGCCCGAACAGCAGCAGCGACTCGCTGGCGCTCCTCGCCCCGGCCGCGGTCTCGGGCGCCCCCTCCGGCGCTTCCTCGAGGGGCAGGGTGCCGAAGAACGAGCCCTCGTAGGGCGACGGCAGCGACAGCCAGCTGGCGCCGCCGTCGTCCGAGCGGTAGACCGTGCCGGCCTCGGCGGCGATGTAGAGCCGGCCCGACGGGGACCGCGAGAGGTGGTTCAGGTGGTAGTCGGCGCCGTAGCCGTAGAAGTCTTCGTCGCCGTACTCGTCGCCATACTCGTCGCCGTACTCGTCACCATCGTCGTCGCCGTCGTCGCTCGAGCCCTCGGCGACAAGCTCCTCGGTGCCGATCTCGAACGGCTCCCAGCTGTCGCCGCCGTCGGCGGTCTTCAAGAAGTAACCGTAGGCGCCGATCGCGAAGCCGTTGTCGGCGTCGCTGAACCAGACGTCGAGAAACGGCCGCTCCTCCTCCGGCGCCCAGTGGAGGCGCTCCCAGGTCTCGCCGCCGTCGCGGGTGCGCAGGATGACCGCGTCGTGGCCGACCGCCCAGCCGAGGCTCTCGTCGTGGAAGAAGACGCCGGTCAGCGAGGCGCGCGTGGGCACGCTCGTCGCCTGCTGCCAGGTGGCGCCGTCGTCGCGGCTTCTCAGCACGTGGCCGCGCTCGCCGGCCACCACCATCAGCTCGCCGACGACGACGCCGTCGAGCAGCAGCGAGCTGACCGCCAGCGGCTTGACCTGGGCGTACTCGACGCCCTCGGCCTCGCCCTCCTGCCCGGCTTGCGGCCCGCCCTGCTGACCGGCCAGGCCGCCGGCCAGCACCAGCGGCAGTACCGCCGCCAGCGCCAGGGCCCTGGCGGCTCTGGCGGCCCCGGCGGACCAGCTCGTCATGCGTCGGACCTTTGCCACCCCCGGCGGTCCGCTAGCGGACGCCCTCCCGTCGCAGCGCCGCCGGCGTGTAGTCCTCCAGGGTGCGCTGGATGTCGAAGTTGTACATGTCGAACTCGTTGTCGAGCCCGATCGCCAGGTAGCGGCCGGCCTGCAGGTCGGTGTGCACCTCGAGCGTGGTCCAGAACATCGGCACGTCGTAGTAGTTGATCGAGAAGCCCTCCGACACCCGCCAGAGCTGGTCGCGGTTGTCGTACTGGTCGACCAGCAGCACCTGCCAGCTGTCCTCGTCGACGTAGAGGGTGCGGCGCTTGTAGATGTGGCTGGTCCCCGCTTTGAGGGTGGCATCGACCACCCACACCCGGTGGAGCTCGTAGCGCAGGTGCTCGGGGTTGATGTGGAGCGGGGTCAGGATGTCCTTGTGCTTGAGCTTGTCGCTGTGCAGGGCGTAGTTGTTGTAGGGAACGTAGATCTCCTTCTTGCCCACCAGCTTCCAGTCGTAGCGGTCCGGAGCGCCGTTGAACATGTCGAACTGGTCCGAGGTCCGCATGCCGTCGGCTGCCGTCCCCGGGTTGTCGTAGGCGACGTTGGGGGCGCGGCGCACCCGGCGCTGGCCCGGGTTGTAGAGCCAGGCCAGCCGCGGCTCCTTGACCTGGTCGAGGGTCTCGTGGACCAGCAGGATGCCGCCGGCCAGACGCGCCGGCGCGGTCACCGTCTGCTTGAAGTAGAGGATCCGGTTGTTGAGCGACTCCTCGGTCTGCCCCTCCTGGCTGTAGACCACGTTGAACTCTTCTTCCAGCACCACCAGGGTGAAGCCCCCGCCGCGGGTGGGCGCCGCCTGGCCGATCTTGCGCGACGCCAGGTCGCTGCGGTAGCGGGTCAGGTGGTTCCAGACCACCTCGACGCCCTCCTTGGGGATCGGGAACGGAATCCCCATCACCGCGCCGCGGATGCCGGAGCCGCCGCCGACCAGCTCGGCGGTGGTCGCCACCCGCTTGGTGGCGTCGTAGATCCGCTGCGGCACCGAGGCGCTGCGGCGGGTGGGGTAGACCTTCATCTTGAAGGTGTCGAAGGCCTCGAGCATCGCCTTGTGGCCCGGGGTCAGCTTGTCGGCGTATTCCCCCATGTTGGCCTTGGTGATGGTGAACAGCACCTGGTCGGAGGCGAAGGGGTCGGGGTGGTGGTCGCCGGGCTTGTAGCCCGGCGGCGGCTTGGTGATGCCGCCCTCCCAGGGCGGGATGGTGCCGTCGGCGTTGCCGGCCTTCTCGCCGCCGAGCGGGGTCAGGTCGGCGCCGAGCCGGGCCGCTTCCTGGGGCGTGACCTTCGCCCAGGAGGTCGCCACGACGAACGCGGTGACGAGCACCACGCAGGCGATCGCAAACAGAGGTCGTCTTGCCATGTCAATGCTCTCCCGTGTCTCTAGAACGAGTACTTGAAGTTGATCTGGGCGAAATCGCGGTCGTTGACCAGATTGTAGCGGCCCGCCCCCATGAACGTGGTGTAGCTGAGGTCGATCTCCCAGGTGTTCTGGCGGTTGAACCCCAGGCCCAGGGTCAGGGCCTTGAGGTCCTCGAGGAAGGCGCCGCCGGGGCCCGGCGAGATGCCGCTGACGTCGTGCTGCCAGGAGAAGCGCGGCAGCACGTTGAAGCCGGCGAGGGCGTTGTTGTACTCGAGGCGGCCGGCCAGCCGGTAGCCCCAGGAGGTGCGGTCGGCGAAGCGCTCGGCGGGCTCGATCGGCTTGCCGGCGTGGGCCGCCGGGCCGAGGATCGGGTTGCCGCTCACATAGGTGCCGGGGCCCTCGAAGCGCTGCTCGCTCTTGTCCGGCAGGTCGACCCGGGTGATGGCGCCCTCCCACAGCAGCAGGCCCTGATCGGCGCCCATCAGCGGGCCGAAGATCTTGGTCACCGTGGTCTGGAACTGGTAGGAGTCCAGCAGCCGGATGCCGGGGACCGGGGTCTCGAACTGGCCGGTGAAGTTGCCGACCTGGTTGAAGGCCGCGAGCGCCGGGTTGATCGGTCCCAGCGCCGCGAACAGCAGCTCGACGTCGTCCACCTGATAGGGCGCGTCCGCCCGGTAGGCCAGCTCGCCCTGGATGGCGTAGGTGCCCAAGGCGGTGTTGAAGCTCATGCCGTAGAGCTTGATGTCCTCGGGGTAGGCGAGGAAGTAGCTCGCGGTCTGGGCGTAGGCGTCGGTCGCGAAGGCGCTGATCACCGCCGGAGCGTTGCCGCCGGCGAGCGCGGTGTCCACCGTCGCGGTGGAGACGATGCCGGCGTCGAGCGGCGCCAGGCCGCTCTCGATCCCGGCCAGGGTGCCGGCCAGGATCGCCTGGTCGCGTGCGGCACCGGCCGACAGCGCCAGCAGCGCCGAGCTGCCGGCGGTGGTGAAGCCGCGGGCGGCGAGCGCCCCGGCCAGGGTGCCGGTGCGGCCGTTGATGGTGGGCAGCCGGCTGTGGTAGTTGATGAAGTAGAAGCCGAACTCGGTGTCGTTGAGCGCCGGCGCGAAGAGCCGCAGCGCGGCGCCGTACTGGCCGTCGTCGTCGGCATCCTGGTCCGGCGACCGCGGCACCCCGAGGAACGGCCGGTCGGTGAACGGATAGGTCCGGGTGTCGGGCGAGTCGCCGAAGCCCAGGAAGACCGTTTCGCCGCCGTCGCCGGCGAAGTCGTTGGTGCTGAAGTAGGAGCCGGGAGGATCGATCCGGATCTCTCCCCAGTCCAGCAGGTAGAAGAACTCCAGCGTGGTGTTGGTCGAGGTGCCGAGCGACACCGAGACCATGGCCTCCGGCAGCAGCGCCTCGCGGAGCTCCGCCCCCGGGACCCTGAGGGCGCTGACGTCGACCGGGTTGATGATGTTGATCCCGCCCTGGATGAAGGTGCTCTCCCCCCAGCTCAGGACCTGCTCGCCGAGGCGCACCTCGGCCGGCCGGCCGCCGACGTCGAACCGCGACCAGACGAAGGCGTCGAGGATCTCGGAGCGGGTGCCGACGCGGTTGAGGGCGGCGCCGCTCAGCGGCGTGCGCTCGCGTTTCTCCTCCTCGTTCTCATAGTCGTAGAACGCCCGGTAGCGCAGGAAGCCGCCGAGGTTCTTGTAGTTCAGCTCCAGCTCCGAGGTGAGCTTGAAGACGTTGCTGAACACCCCGGTGTCGTAGTTCAGGTTGCCGTCGTCGCCGTTGACCGAGAAGGCCCGGCCGCGCTCCGGCAGCCCGATGATGTCCGGATCGCGGTCCTCCAGGCGGTAGCTCAGGCCCCAGGAGAGCGTGGTGTCCAGGGTGCCGGTGAGCTCGCCCTTGCCAAAGCTGATGGCGCCCGCCTGGGTCGCCAGCAGCACGGCCAGCGCCAGCGCCGGCACCACCAGCCGCGGCGGCGTGCCGCGGCGCTGCCAGCCCACGTTCGGTTCTTTGCTCATGCGTGAAAACCCTCCGTTCGGATCTCCCCCAAGTTGCGGTCGGCCGGCCGGCTCACCGTCGCTTGCCGCGGCCGGCGCGCTGGCGGGTGGGGACCTCCAGCTCGAGCGTCGACTCGGTCTGTCCGGTGAGCGACTGGCGGGTGAGCCGCATCGTCTTGTAGGTCCAGGTCGCGTAGTTGACGAGCTGATCGGCGAAGTGCGGGCTCAGTGGGCTGCCGCTCTGACCGGGCGCGATGACGTTAAGGGCGAAGCGCTCCGCGCCGGGGCCCAGGTGGCTGATCTGGTTGTAGGTGCCGCGGTTCATCCACGGCGTGTCGGGGACGTCGACCGCCCCGATCTGCTGCCAGTCGATGACCGCCGCCCGCGCCAGCCAGTCGGCCGGGTCGGCCGAGCCGAAATCCGCGGTCAGCTGGTCGGCGGCGGCGATCAGCGCGTTGGTGACGGCCTGGGTCAGGGTCCGGCCGTCCAGGTAGTCGTGACGCAGCGGCAGCCCGCTGCCGGGCCGCAGCAGCCGGCCGGCCATGTTGGCCACCACGTTGCGCTCCAGCGTGCTGCCCAGCTCGTCGGCGAAGACGCTGGTGACGAACGCCTGCCACCAGGTGTTGAAGATCGCCACCGCCGGGTTGTCGTAGCGGCCGTCGACGTCGAGGTCGAGCTGCAGCAGGTCCCAGCCGCCGAGCAGGGCGACGATCGCCGGCAGCCGCGGATCGGCGCCGGCGTCGACCCGGGCCAGCAGATCGCCCAGCAGGGTCGAGACGACGACGGTCGAGGCGTTGCCCGACGGCGTGTCGGTGGTCCAGCCGCCCAGCAGGTTGAACTGCTGGATGGTGCCGACGGTCGCGCTGCCGGGCGGCAGCCCTTCCAGCAGGTTGACCAGCGTCTGGACGCGGGCCACCGGGCCCCACTGGGCGAAGCCGCGGGTCGAGTTGAACCAGTTGGCCCGCGGCTTGTTGTTCCAGTTGGTCAGCCAGCCCTGGGCAGGGTTGCGGGCGTGCGGCATCTGGTCGAACGGGATGAACCCCTGCCACTCGGCCCCGCCGGTCCCGACGTGGAGGAACCAGGGGTTGTCGCCGGGGGCGCGGATCGGGATCCGGCCGGCGTGCCAGTAGGCGATGTTGCCGCGCACGTCGGCGTAGAGGACATTGAAGTTGTAGGCGGCCTGCGAGACCGCCCGCTGGAACTGCCGGATGCCGCGCGCCGCCATCATCGAGTGGACCGCCGTCATGCTGTCGAGCTCGAGACCGCGGACCGCCGACTTGAGGGTGACCCCGAAGGCCGGCTCGACCAGCGGCCCGTGGACCGAGTCGCAGAAGATCTGCTGCGAGGGCGAGGAGCCGCGGATCGGGATCAGCTCGCCCCGGCAGTCGAAATCGCGGAAGGTCCCGCGGAAGAGATACTGGCCGGGGTTGGCGGGATTGACGGTCTCGACGTAGAGGTCGTTGTTGTCGGTCGTTCCCGTGGTCCAGGTCCAGGCGTGGTTCTTGGCGATGCCGATGGGGATTCCCGGGATCCCGGCGATGGTCATCCCGGTGACGTTGAAGCCGCCGCCGTGGATGCCGATCTCGTGGTTGATCTGGGGCACCGTGTAGCCCATCTGCGGGCCGTGTAGCAGCAGCGGCCGGCCGTCGGCCGAAAGCTGCGGTCCGATGGCGATGGCGTTGGAGGCCGGCGGCTGGCCGAGGCCGGCGCGGCGGGCGTTGCGCTGCCAGCCGCGGACCTTGCGCCGGTAGCGGGCGGCGGCCGCCTGCACGTCCAGCTCGAGCACCCCGGCCAGCACCTCGGCCGACGTCTCCTGGCTCATCGGCACGGCCGCGGTGCCCGAGGCCGGCACGGTGGGGACGGCGCCCGGGTCGTTGAGCCAGTGGCTGTCGAAGAACACCTCGCCACCGGCGGTGGGGCCCAGCCGGGCGACCAGCCGCTGCAGGTCGATCACGAAGTCGAACTCGTCGGCCCCGCCCTCGCCGAAGTTCTGGAGCAGAGCCATGGCGGTGGCGATGCTGTCGTCGATGGTCCACGGCCGGGGCGGATCGAGCCCCAGGCCGGCGTACTCGACCGGCAGCTGCCCGGTCGCCTTGGCCTCCTCGATCCAGGCGTTGATCCCGTCGACGTAGGCGCGGATGATCCTCTTGGTGCGCGGCGAGGCGGCCTGGAAGAGCGCCGCGCGCCGCTCGGGCGGCCCCAGCACGGCGCGCGCCAGGATGTCCCCCTGGAGCGCCGAGGGGCCGAAGATCTCGGCCGAGGTGCCGGTACCCAGCCGGCGCAGCAGGTCGGCCTGCCACAGGCGGTCCTGGGCGCTGGCGTACCCCACCCCGAACCAGGTCGCCCTGAGGTTCGGACCGAAGACGTGGGGCACCCCGAAGTCGTCGCGGATGATGGTGACGGTGGCGGCCGGCGCCACGGTCGCGGCGGCCAGGCCGGCCACGACCAGAGCGCAGACCAGCCCGGCGCGGGGGGGGTGAGAACGGCTCATCTTGACCTCCTCCAGACCCGAAAGCGAAACCCGGTGAGCGCCCACGACCCTAGCATCCGGGAAGGGGCGCTTCTCTGCTGGGTCGGCCCGGACGCGTTCTCTGGCACGATCAGGGCAAACTAAGTCTGCCCCGTGGAGCATTACAACACCTGCTCAGGTGGTCAACAGGGCTACCCGGCGGGGTGGCCGGCCACGGGGCTGCTCTGGATGGCTCCGTGAAGCGGCTGCTGGCGCGCGGCAGGTGACGCCGCCGGGCCGGGCCGCGGCAGCCCGGGGCCCACCATGGCGCCGTGGCCGGCAGTCGGCGCCGGCCGGCGCCACCATCTCAGCCGAAGTGGGCGCCGAGCTGCTCGGACCAGTCGCCGAGAAGACGGCGGAGGCCCTGGTCGACCTCGGCGGATCCCTGCTCCTGCTCCGGGGCCGGACGCGCGGTGGAGATCGCCGTGCCGCGCGCCCCGCCGGGTGGGTTGCGGCTCGGGCCCTGCACGGGTCCGTCGAAGCTCGAAGTCGTCCTCGCGGCCATCAGGACAAACCCCCTTTCTCCCGCCATCGCTGCTGCGCCAGGCGGTATCTCTCCGGTGTACCGATGTCGAACCAGATGCCCTGGAACAGGAAGGCGCTGAGCTCCCCGGTCCGCGCCAGGAGCGGGAAGACGTCGGTCTCGAGGTGGACCCTGCGCCGTTCGTCGATGAGATCGAGCACCTCGGGCTGGAAGAGGTAGACCCCGGTATTGACGATGCTGATGCCGCCGTCGCGACCCTGGTCCAGGAACTCGGTGATCCGGTTGCCCTGGAGCAGCACCCGGCCGTAGCTGGGCTCGGACTGGCGCGGCTTGACGGCGATGGTGGCGGTCGTGCGCTCGCGGAGATGAAAGCGGATGAAATCGGCGATGTCGATGTTGGTCAGCACGTCGCCGTGGATGACCAGAAACGGCTCGTCGGCGAGAAGCGCCTCGGCCGCCTTGAGCGCGCCGGCCGTGCCGCGCGGTCGGCGCTCGGTCACGTAGCGGATCTCGGCGCCCAGGCTCTCGCCGCCGCCGAGGAACCGCTCGAGCGCCGGCCGCCCGGTGCCGGCCAGCACGACGAACGACTCGATGCCGTTGCCGACCAGATGGCGCAACGTCCGCAGGATCAGCGGCTGACCCTCGATCGGCGCCATTGCCGGCAGGGCGTCGTGACCGTGGCTGCCGCCGGCGAGAACCACGGCGGTGGTGACCCGGGGGGCCAGCGCCTTGCTGAGCAGCGATTCGATGGCCTGCGACCGGTTGCGCAGTGCATGCCCGTCGATGGCGCGATCGAGACGGCTGAGCAGCGGCGGTGACAGGGTGATGGTCAGCCTGGCCTTCTTGCGCCCCGGCTTCGCTTCGGCAACTGTCATACTTCGTCACACTCTACCGCCCGAAGATCCCCGGAGTCAAGTGCGAAGACCTGCCCCACCCGCCGGGGTGGGTCCGCTTCCGCGGCATGCCGTCCGGCACTGCAACCACCGAGGGATCCCGGGGCCTCCGGAACGGCCCGCTATCCCGGCAGACGGGTGGCCCCCTACCCCGCTGCGTCTGGCGACCCCTGCTGCTGCCCTGCTACCACAACAGCGACTTCGACACCTGCCCACCTGGCCAAGGAGAGCGCCGGGTGCGCTGACGCACCGGTCCCGACCTGCCGCGACACCGGACCGCGGCCCAGCGGAGGGGCCAGAGCTGCTTTCGGAATGGGGGTCCCAGCATGAGCCTGACGCTGCGCCGAACGTCGTTTTCGGGTCTCGTTCTTCTGCTTGCCTCGGTGAACGTATCGGCTCAGCCCGGGGCCTACGTCACCAATCGCCTGGACGACAACGTGTCGGTGATCGACACGGCGACCAACACGGTCGTCACGACGATCGCGGTCGGCGACGGCCCCGAGGGCGTGGCGGTCAGTCCGGACGACAACTGGGTCTACGTCGCCAACGGCGGCGCCGACACCTTGTCGGTGATCGACGTCGCCACCAATAACGTGGTCGACACCATCGCCGTCGGCGACAACCCGCAGGGCGTGGCCGTGAGCCCCAACGGCTGTTGGGTGTACGTGGTGAACGCCGCCACCGGCACCGTGTCGGTGATCGCCGTGGGCAGCGGCTCGGTAGACGACACGATCACCGTCGGCCTGAATCCGCTCCGGGCGGTGGTGCGAGCGCCAGGGGACCGGCTCTACGTCACCAACGCTGGCGTCAGCACCGTGTCGGTGATCGACACCGCCAACAACACGGAGATCACCCAGATCACCGTCGGCGCGAACCCGGCCGGGCTCGACGTGACCCCCGACGGCTCGCGGCTCTACGTCGCCAACACCTCCGGCAGCGTGTCGGTGATCGACACCGCCACCAACACGGTGATCGACACCATCTCCGTGGCCAGTGCCGAGGCGGTGGCGGCGACTCCCGACGGAGCGCACGTCTATGTCACCCAGCGCTTCATCGCCGCCGTCTCGGTGATCGAGGTCGCCACCAACACAGTGGTCGACACCGTCTCCGTCGGCGCGGCCCCTAGGGGCGCCGCGGTCACTCCGGACGGCTCTTGGGTCTACGTTGCCAACTCCCAGGACGACGACGTGTCGGTGATCGACACCACGAGCAACACGGTGGTCGACACGGTCAACGTGGGCGACAGTCCGACGGCCTTCGGCAAGTTCATCAGTCCGATGACGCTCGTCTTCGCCGACTGCTTCGAGTCCGGCGACACCTCGAACTGGTCGGGGTCGGTGCCCTAGCCCCACTTCCCGCTTTTCAAAGGTCGGCGCGGGGGTCGACGTCCGGCAGAGGATTGCCAGTCAGCTTCCTCCGAGTCGTGGTCCAATGACGCGATGGGCGCGAGGAACGCGACCTCCGAACCGGCTCCGATTCGCCGCGTGCTGTGGGCCGTCGCCGGCCTCGTGACCGCGGTGCGCCTGGCCTTTGCCTGGCGTTACTTCGGCTTCTCGACCGGGGACGACGTCGAGATCCTCTCGGCCGGCTTCATGCGCGCGCTGGGACTTCCCTACGAGCCGTGGGAGATCCGCCATCTGCTGGTCTCGGACGCGTTGGTGGCGCCGGTCCTGGCAGCGGCGGCGGCGCTGGGAGTGGAGTCGACGCCGACCCTGGCGTGGCTCGCGACGCTGCCTTTCGTCGGGCTCGCGACCCTCAACGTCCTGCTGGTCTTCGCGCTCGGCCGGCGGTGGCTCGCAGACCGTGCTGGAAGCGCGGCGGGTCGGCGGGTTGGCGCCACGGGGCCGGACGCCGGCGCCCGACAGCTCGGACCCGGAGGAACTCCAGGCAGAAGAGCCGACGCCCATCCGCTGCCCGGCGACGCGCCGGGTCTGCACGCCTCGACGGCCGTGGGTGCGACGGCCCTCTGCGCGGCGACGCTCTACGCCTTCCACTGGCTGCCCCTGGGCTACGGCAGCACGGTCTACCCGCGGACGGCGTCGACCACCTGCGTGCTGGCCGCGGCGTTGCTGCTGGCGGTGCCGCGTGGCGGCGGCATCCGCCGCCAGCTCGCGGCCGGCGGCCTCCTGGCTGTGGCTGTGGCCGTCCGCTACAGCGAGATCGTCTTCCTGTTACCGCTGCTGGCCGCAGTCGTCTTTGGAGACGAGGCCCGGAGCCCGCGGCAGGGCGGCGTGGCGGCGGACTGGCGCGGCGCGGCGGTTCTCTGCGGCGGCTTCGCCGCGGCCGGTCTCGTCCTGTTCGGCGTCTACGACTGGCTCGCCTGGGGGCGGCCGTTCACCAGCCTCCGGGCCTTCGCCGAGTACACCCTCGTCGAGCGCCAGGCGTCGTCGCTCGAGCCCCAACAGCCCTGGTACTGGTACCTCTGGCGTCTGCCCAAGTGGACGCCGGTGACGCTCCTGCCGCTGTTCTTCGCCCAGCGCAGCTACCGCCGGCTGGCCCGGCCGGCGCTCTTCGTCGTCCTACCGGTGCTCGCCCTCTCACTGATCCACCACAAACAGCTCCGCTACCTCCAGGGCGTCATCCCCTTCCTGTGTCTGGCCGCCGCCGCCGCCGCGCTCGGTTGGTGGCGCGCCGGGCGCCGGCGCTCCACCGCCGTCCTCCTCGGCCTCTCACTCCTGCTCGGCCTCCCGGGCATCGGCTTCCTCCAGAAGAAGTCGATGGCGGCGGTCGTGGCGGCGCGCTCGATCGCGCGCCAAGAGGGCGTCACCGCCGTCGCGCTGGCGCAGCCGTGGGCCTACGGCGGCCGCCTCTACCTGCCCCATGGCATGCAGATTCGCGCGCTCCCCTTCTCGCCGTCCGCCCGCGACCTCGAGAGGGCCGTCCCCGGCTGCCAGCGGGTGGCCCTCTACCTGGAGCACCTGGAGGCCGCCCCCGAGCTGGCCCGCTGGCTGGAGGCCAGCGCCTTCGCCCCGCTCGAGACCTTCCGCCGGGGCCGCAGCCGACCGGTCGTCGTCTGGGGACTCAGCTTCGCCCCGGCGGCCAGGCGAGGGCCGCAGGCGGAGGAAGCAGCCGCTCAGTCCCAGGCGGAGGAGTCGCCGGACTCGAAACCGTCGCTGAAGATCTCGGCCACCTCGACGGCGCCGACGTCGCATTGGGCGAGCAGGTCACCGTCGCCGTCCAGCGGGCGGAAGACGCCGCGCTGGTCGGCCGGGGAGCACGATGCGTCGCGGGCGGCGTCGAGCGCCGCGCTGGCGGGCCCGGGCAAATGGGTCGGGGTGGGGCCGCCGTGGTCGCCGAGCGGGCCGAGGGCGAGGGCGGCGGCGCTGACCGCGCTCTGATCGTCCGGCTGATCGAGGCCGCAGGTGTCGCCCGGGCTCTCGAGGTTGCCGCCGCCGGAGCTCGTCGTGCCACCGCCCGCGCAGTCGCCGTCGACCAGCGTGTTGACCAGGGTGGTGTCGGCGCCGGGCTCGTTGAAGATCCCCTGGTCGGGGTCCGACAGATTGCCGCTCAGGGTGCAGTCGGTGAGCGTGGAAGAGCCGCCGTCGGTGGTGTAGAGCGCCCCGCCGCCGCCCACCGAGGTGTTGCCGCTCAGAGTGGAGTCGAGACAGACGAAGGTACCGCCGGAGTTGTATACGGCGCCGCCCTGGGGCGCGAAGTTGCCGCTCACGGCGCTCCGGTCGAGGACCGTGACCGCGCCGGCCTCCGCCATCAGCCCGCCGCCGCGGTCGCCGGCGTTACCCGTCAGCCAGACCTCGACCAGCTCGAGGTCGCCGCCCTCGTTGCGGACGGCCCCACCCGGCGCGCCCGCGAAGGCGCCGCGCAAGGTCAGACCGGAGATCGTCACGGGCGCGGCCGGCGCCAGCAGGTGGAAGACGCGGTCGAGGCCGGCGCCGTCGACGACGGTGCTCGGCGCCCCCGCCCCCGCGATCTCGAGGGCCCCCGAGGCGACGTCCAGGTCGCCGGTCGCCCCGGCGTCCTCGTGCATCCCCGGAATCGCCAGCACGTAGACGCCTTCCGGCAGCACGATCAGGTCGCCGAGCGGCGCCGGGTCGCCCGCCGGGCAGCCGTCCACCGCCGCGTCGCCCTCGGCCGCCAGCACCGCCTCGCGCAGCGTGCAGTTGCCGTTCGGCCCGAGATCGAAATCGTCCGCGGTGCTGTCCACCGTCAGCGTCGCCGCGCCCGCGGCGCCAGCCACCGCCAGCAGCGAGAGCACAGCCAGAACCAGGCAGCCCTCCATCCTGCCCAGCCAGCCGCCCGACCGCCTGCCACCGCCAGGCTCGCCGAGGCCCGGCTGGCCGCGACTCCGACCAGGCCAGCTGGCGGCGGCACCGCCACGGAAACGCGCCACTCCTTCTACCCCGCCTTAGCTGGACTTCTCCGTCAAGTAAGGAGTGCCTTCCTTGGAAACGTCGATCACGGCCGACTTGCCGCGCGGCACGCTCAGCCACTGCCAGTCCGGGCCGGCGATGTGGCGGGCGATGAGCACGATCTGGCCCACGTGGTAGGCGTAGTGGGTGAGCTGACGGTTGATTGCCTGGACCACCGTGTGGGGCTCGCCGCGGATCGTCACCCGCTTCTCGAGATCGCGCCAGCCGAGCGCCGAGATCGCCTCGAGCGCCCTCTCCCACCCCGCCTCCCAGCGCGCCAGGAGCCTCGCCCGCGTGTCGCCCTCCTCGAGCTCGAACTCCCGGTCGCGGTGCCGGTCGGGCTTCTCGCCGTCGGTGGTCAGGAACTCCGTCCACCGCGAGCGCATGTTGCCGCTCATGTGCTTGACGACGATGGCTATGCTGTTGGTCTCGGCGTCGAGCGCCTGGAAGAACTGCTCGTCCGAGACCTGCGCCATCGCCCGCTCGGCCAGCCCCTTGTACTTGCGCAGCTCGAGCAGCACGTCCTCGAGGTAGTCGTCACGGATCACGGCCGCACCTCCAAGCCGGTCGTCAGGAAAGCCTTCCGCATCGTACAAGAAAGCGCCCGCCGGCGCGGGGCCGACGGGCGCCGGGAATCGACGCGGAGGCCGAGCGTTCCTACGGCTGCTCGAAGATCCTCACGCTGCGGAACCGGCTGGTGTTGTTGGCGGTGCCGGAGTCCTTGTCGTTGACCAGGATGAGCCGCATCGACGAGCCGGTGTAGAAGGTGCCGACCGGGATCGAGAACGACTTCCAGGTACCGAGCTGGCCGGTGGTGTAGGGGTCCGACCAGTCGATGTCGCCGCTCCAGTTCTGGGTGCCGAAGATGCGGAACACCCGCTGGGCGTCGGTCAGGGTCGAGTTCTCGTCGAAGCCGATGGCGTGGATCTCGCCCTGCGAGGTGGACATGAACTCGAACGCCAGCACCGTGTTGGGGGTCACCGCGTAGGTGGTGTTGGTCTGCCGCCAGCGGTTGCCGGTCATGAAGAAGGTGAGCCCGCCGTCCTCGACCGCGATCGAGCCGTTGGACGTGTCCTGGTTGGAGTAGGCGCTGGTGCCGACGAGGTTGAAGTCGAGCGGCGTCACGGCATTCGTATCGGCGCAGACCTTGACGTTGCGGAAGCGCGAGGTGTTGTTGAGCGTCCCCGAGTCCTTGTCGTTGACGAACACCAGCCGGTAGCCGGCGCCGGTGTAGTACTCGCCGACCCGCAGCCGGAAGCTCCGCCAGGTGCCGAGCTGACCGGTGGTGTAGGGATCGGCCACCTTCCAGGAGTTGGTCCAGTTCTGGGTGCCGAAGAGCTGGAAGATGACCTTCTCGTCGTTGAGCGTGTCGTCCTGGTCGAAGCCGATGCCGTGGATCTCGCCCTGCGAGGTCGAGCGGAAGTCGAACTCCAGCACCGTGTCGGCGGCGAGGGTGAAGGTCGACACCGTCCGCCGCCAGCGGTTGCCGGTCATGAACAGGGTGGCACCGGCGTCCTCGACCACCACCGACCCGGAGCCGTCCTGGTTGGAGTAGGCGGTGAGGGCCAGGGTGTTGAAGTCGAGCGGATTACAGCCGCCGCTGGCGTTGACGGTGACGGTGATCTGGTCGGAGCCCGAGAGGCCGCCCGAGTCGGTCACCGAGGCGGTCACCGTGTGGACGCCCACCGACAGCACCGCCGAGAACGAGCCGCCGCTGCCGATCGCGCCGTCGAGGCTCGAAGTCCAGGACAGGCTGCCCGTCAGCGTGCCGTCCTCGGCGTCCGTCGCGGTGCCGCTGAAGGCGATCGAGGTGCCCTCGGCGAAGCTCGAGCCGTCCGGCGGCGCGGTGATGGTCACCACCGGCGGCGTGTTGGGATTGACCGTGACGGTGATCTGGTCGGAGCCCGAGAGGCTGCCCGAGTCGGTCACCGAGGCGGTCACCGTGTGCGTGCCCACCGACAGCGTCGCCGAGAACGAGCCGCCGCTGCCGATCGCGCCGTCGAGGCTCGAGGTCCACGCGAGACCCGCCGTGAGATCCCCGTCCTCGGCGTCGGTGGCGGTGCCGCTGAAGGCGATCGAGGTGCCCTCGAGGAAGCTCGAGCCGTTCGGCGGCGCGGTGATGTCGACCGCCGGTGGCGTGTTGCCCGGCGTGCAGGCCGAATCGGCGGTGACGACGACGTCGTCCACCAGCCAGCCGGTGAAGGCGTTGGACACCCCGTCGACGGTGTCGAACCGGAAGCGCAGCCGGATCTGCTGGCCGTCGAAGGCGGCCAGCGAGATGGCGCCGCTCGAGGTCCAGGCGTTCTCGGAGGGGTTGGAGGCGTTGCGCGACCACACGGTGGACCAGGTCGAGCCGCCGTCGCTCGACACCGCCACCTGGGTGCGGTCGTAGTCGCCGTTGTAGCTCTCGACCTGCCGGAAGTAGTCGAAGGTCAGGGCCGAGGCGGCGTTGATGCCGGCGATGGTCGGCGAGATCAGGTCACCCGAGTTGGAGCCGCCGGTCGAGTAGTTGCAGGTCGAGTCCTGGCCGTAGTAGAGGGCGTTGACCGGCGACGAGTAGCCCGGGCTGGCGCACGAGGAGTTGCTCACCAGGTGCCAGAGGCCGCCGGTGGTCCAGCTCCCCAGGCCGCCCTCGAAGTCCTCGTCGAGGCCGCCGCCGCTGCCGTCGTCGACCGTCACCGTCACCGAGTCCTGGGCGCTGCCGCAGGCGGTGGTGGCAGTCACCGTGTAGGTGGTGGTCACCGACGGGCCGACCGTGATCTGGGCGGTGGTGGCGCCGCCCTGCGACCAGCCATAAGTGTGGCCGGACTGGGCGGGAGTGCCCACGGTCGTCGACTCGCCGAGGCAGATGGTGCGGTCGGGGCCGGCGTCGGCCACCGGCTGCGGCGAGCACTGGCACTCGGCCGGCACCTGGAAGCCGTTGGTGGCGGACAGCGAGTTGGGGCCGCCGGTGGTGGCGTCGGTGCCCAGCCCGTAGGCGGCGAAGGCGCTCCACAGCAGGCAGACGTCGGCGCCGCCGTAGTTGTCGACCGCCGCCTGGATGATGCCGTCGCGGGCGTTGAGGAAGGTGGGGCTGCAGGCGGTGTTCTTCAGGCCTTCGTTGACGTAGAGCATGGCCCGCTGGTTGCCGGCCCCGCCCAGGGCGTTGTAGAGGTCGGGGTCGAAGCCGTAGGCGTCGACCAGCGCCCAGTAGACCTCCCAGATGCCCTGCGCCCACACCGCCCCCACCCCGTGCGGCACCGCGACCCCGGTCGAGATGGTGGCGTAGGTCCAGGTGTTGACCGCCGGGTCGGTCGAGTAGGGCTGGGTGCGGATGCCGGTGCCGCTGGTGGGCTGATCGAGCGCGTAGGTGCCGATGCCGCGCACGTCGGTCCCCTGGTCGCCGACTTCGCCGGTGTAGGCCAGGGCCAGCCAGTCGCTCCACCCCTCGCCCGGCTGCTGGGTGTTGCCCAGGCAGCTCACGTTGGAGGGGCCGCCGACCTGGCGGTTGGAGATGCCGTGGCCGTACTCGTGGACGATGATGCCGTTGTCGAGGTCGCCGTCCTTGTCGGGGTTGGGGGCGGTCCACAGGTACATCTGCATCCGCGGCCGCGAGCCGTCGGCGGGGGTGAAGAAGTTGGCGTTGTTGGTGCCGCCGCCGTCCTGGGCCTCGGCCCTGACGTCGTCGCCGCCGGCGCCGCCGTTGCCGTAGTTGTTGACCTGGAAGTTGCCGCCCGCCTCGTCGAAGCCGTAGCGGTACTGGACGTCGTGGACGACGTTGTTCCAGTAGAAGAGGTTGGCGACCGCCGCCGGGATGTACTGGCTGGGGTCCTGGCTGAGGTTGATCGGGAAGTCGCAGGCCAGCGAGGCGCCGCAGCTCGGCTCGCTGGCCGGCGGCGCGTTGTTGGCGTCGCGGTCGTCGTAGGCGTGGACGTTGTTGCCGCGCATGTTGGTGAACTCGGCGCCCGGCGAGCCGTTGGTGTCGTGCCAGGCGAAGGGCGAGGCGGTGGCGTCGGCCGGGTCGACCACCAGCGTCCGCCCGTCGGCGGGCGGCAGCGGCGTGACGTGGTTGGGGCTCTCGGCCGGCTGGGCGTAGACCCGGTAGGAGTCGGCCGCCACCCAGTCGAAGCGGGTCCAGACCCTGCCGTCGGCGGCGTCGACCGTGAAGTCGTAGACGTGCTCGGAGTCCACGGTGTGGATCTGGAAGCTCCAGACCAGCCGCGCCACGCCGCGCCGCACCGGCAGCAGCGCCAGGCGCGCCTCGATCGGCTCCAGCGACAGGCCCTCGGCCTCGACCCGCGTCACCCGCTGGGCGCCGCGCGGCTCGTCCACCTCGCGGGGCAGCCCGGCGAGCGGGATCCCCAGATGGGCGGCGGCGGCCGCCACCGCCCGGCCGGCCCCCAGCGCCGGCTCGGTGGCGTTGACCGCCCCGGCCAGGTCGGGCAGGAAGGCGTTGGCGACGCCGAGGATCCGCCCCTCGCGGTTGACGTGGACCTGGAGCTGGCCGTTGTAGACCGGCAGCCCCGCGAACATCTGCCGCAGATAGAGGTGAGTCGCCCCCGAGACCCGCGAGAACACCGTGTCGGTGATCTCGTACTCGGCGAGGTCGGCCGCGCCGAGCCCGAGCAGGGCGAGGTTCTCCTCGACGAAGGTCAGCGCCGCAGCGGTGGCGTCGCCGGCCCGCGGCGCGGCGGTCAGGTAGCCGGTGGGGTTCGCGAGCACCCGGGTCGCCCCGGTCGCCCGGTCGATCTCCGCGCGCAGCTCCGGGATCTCGGCCCGCAGCCGGGCGATCGCCTGCTCCTGACCTGCCACCGGCGCCAGCGAGACCCGCCGGTTGGCCTCCTCACGGGCGTCGAAGTTGCGGGAACCGCCGGTGACCGGCGGCGCGGCGACCGCCGGCCACGCCACCAGCGCGGCCAGGGCCAGCGTCACGAATCGAGAGAAGGGGTTGCCTGTGAGCACTTGTTTCATGTGGATCGCCTCCTGTTGCAGAACGCGGGGCACAAGTCGGTTGATAGAACTCCTCCGCAGGACAAGTCCTTGAGTCGGCCAGCCACCCGACCGGGACGGTCAGGATCGGCAACCCTCGAGCGAGCTGTTAGCCCCGGCTTGATTCGATTTTACACCGGCGACCCGGCGGGACCAATTAGAAAGATCGTTGCGGCGCCGGCTTCCCGGTCGCCCCCTCAGAAACCGCGGGCCGCCCCGGAACGCGAGGGTCCCGGAGCGGCGGCGAGGCTCCCTTCGACGGCCTCGACCGGAGCGCCAGCAGGCCAGGCCGGACGGCCGGTCAACCAACCCGGCCTTCGGACGAGGGGCCTGCGGCTACCAGCCCAGCGCCAGCCCGGTGCTCAGCTCGACCTGCCAGGTGGAGCCGCCGAGCAGCGCGGGGAGGTCGGTCCAGTAGGCGCGGGCCTCGACGCGGGCGCCCACCCGCTGGTCCGCGGCCAGCCGCACGCCGCCGGCGAGGCTGGCCGAGAGGGCCTCCTCGTCGACCGGCGAGAGGGTCTGGGGCGGCGGCAGGATCTCGAAGGGCAGGGCCACCGTTTCGAGGCGGGTCGCTCCGACGCCGAAGGCAGCGAAGGGCACTCTCGTGCTCCGGAGCCAGTCGCGACGCAGGCCGATCTGGGCGGTGGACACCTCGAGATCCACGGCGGGTCCATGACCGGCGAAGAACAGCGGGAACCCGCGACCCTGCGGGAGCTTCAACTCGGAGTCCTGCCGGTTGACCAGCAGCTCGAACATCAGCCGTTCCGCCACCGGCACGTCGACCACCAGGCCGTAGCTCTCGGCGTCTTCGGCCGTCGCCGGCTCCACGAAACAGGGAAAGGCGAAACAGAAGACGCCCGGCGAATCGGCGGCGACGAGGAACGAAGCATCGCCGGTGCGATAGCCCCCGACGAGCGTTACCTCGACGCCGGCCAGGGCCGGCGCCGCCACCAACCCGATGGCGACGAGACATGCGGAAACCCTGAGCATTCTCGACCTCCTGGAGGCGGGGAGCGGCGCCTTCCGAACCGGCGCGTCGCCTCCCGGCACCGGAGCTGCAAAATCAGAACCAGGGGGTCGCCGTGCCGCCACGGCTCCCTGGGAGCCAGCCGCCCCGGGGTCGGGGACCGGCCCTCAACGAACCGCCGCGCCTACTAGTCTTCTCCACACGCCGTTCGTTCGAGATCGGGACCTGCCAAGGGCTCGGCTAGCGCCCGCATCCGCTCGCCCATCTCGGTCACTTCCTCGAGCCAGGCCAGCTTCTCGGGCAGGCTCAAGCGCGCGCCGGCCAGCAGGCTGGCCAAAGACGCTCCCTCCCAGGTCGCCCAGAACCAGGGATCGTCGGTCGGCAGCCGGCCCTCGGTCATGCCGATACACTACCAGCCGCGTCATACGGCGAGGCGAGCCCACCCGCCTCGAGTAGAGACCGCATGGTCGCCCGCTCCGTCCAGGCCGTACTCGAGACCCTCAACGCGAGCCGTATAGACAGGGCAGCTCGAGACTCGCGCCCTTGAAGCGAAACGACGCCAAGCGCGACGCCGGGGCCTCCCCGCGCTCCCGCGCCCCGTTCTGGCAGGGTCCGCTGCTGGCGCTCGTCTCCCTGGCGGTCTTCTTCGGACTGACCGAGGGTCTGCTCGCCCTCTTCGGCGTGGAGTCCCGCCTGCGCCGGGAGGACCCGTTCGTCGGCTTCGTCGAGGGCATGCCTCTTTTCGTGGAGGAGCGCCAGCCGGACGGGCGGGTGATGCGGGTCACCGCTCCAAACAAGCGAGGCTTCTTCAATTTTCAGGAGTTTCCGCGGGAGAAGGCGCCCGGCACGGTGCGCATCTTCTGTCTCGGGGGCTCGACGACCTACGGCCGCCCCTACGACGACCGCACCTCCTTCGCCGGCTGGCTGCGGGAGCTGCTACCGGCGGCCGACCCCACCGGCCGCTGGGAGGTCGTCAACGCCGGCGGCATCAGCTACGCGAGCTACCGGGTGGCGAAGCTGATGGAGGAGCTCGCGGCCTACCAGCCGGACGCCTTCGTCATCTACACCGGACACAACGAGTTCCTCGAGGAGCGCACCTACGGCGAGCTGCGCGACCGCTTCGGGCCGCTCGAGCCGGTGGTTGCGCGGCTGGCGCGGACGCGGACCTGGGCGGCGATGAGCGGTCTCCTGACCCGGCTGCGCCCCGCCCCCGAGCGGACCGAAGACGCTCGGACCCTGCTCCCCGAGCACGTCGAGGCCAAGCTCGACCACTCGGCCGGTCTCGAGCTCTACGAGCGCGACGACCGTCTCAGGGAGCGGATCCTCGCCCACTTCGAGCTCAGCCTCGAGCGGATGGTCGCGATCGCCGGCGCCGCCGGCGCCCTGCCGGTCCTGGTCGTCCCGGAATCCAGCCTCGAGGACTTCTCCCCCTTCAAGAGCCAGCACACCACCGGTCTGGACGACGACGAACGGCAGCGGTCACTGGAGCTGCTGGCCGCCGCACAGGAAGCCGCCGGCCGGGAGGACTGGCCTGACGCCCTGGCGCTGCTCGATCAGGCCCTGGACCTCGACCCACGCCACGCCGAGCTCCACTACCGCCGCGGCCGGGCGCTCCTCGCCCTGGGCCGGACCGCCGAGGCCGAGTCTGCCTTCGCCCGGGCCCGCGACGAAGACGTCTGCCCGCTGCGCGCCCTCTCCTCGATCCAGGAGATCGTGGGACGGACCGGCCGGCGTCTGGGCGTCCCCCTGATCGACTATTGCGACCTCCTCCGCCGCCGCCTGGCCGAGCGCTCGCTCCCCCCGATCCCGGGCGCAGAACAGTTCCTCGACCATGTCCACCCCACCATCGAAAGCCACCGCGACCTGGCGCTCGCCCTGATAGACGAGCTGACCGCCCGGGGCCTCGTCACGCCCTCGCCGAGCTGGGGTCCGGAGATCGTGGCGCAGGTCGCCGCGCGCGTCCAAGCCGCCATCGACCCCGCCGAGCACGCCCGCGCCCTCGCCAACCTGGCCCTCACCCTCTCCTGGTCCGGCAAGCAGGAGGACTCGCGCCGCCTCGCCTTCCAGGCCCTGGAGTCGGGCAGCGAAGACCCCACCGTCCTGATGATGGTGGCCCGGCACCACGCCATCCAGGGCGACGCCGACCGCGCCACGGACTACTTCGATCGCGCCGTCCGCGCCAACCCGCAGAGCCCGGTCGTGCGGCTCCAGTACGGCCTCTTCCTCTCCGGCACCCACCAGACCGAAGCCGCCACCGCCCAGTTCTTCCTCGCCAGCCTGCTCTGGCCCGACAACCCCAAGGCCCACGAGCACCTCGCCTTCGCCCTCCTCCGGCGCGGCCGCCCCCGCCTCGCCTACTGGAGCCTCCGGGAAGCCACCCGCCTCGGCCCCGGCGACCACCGCCTCGCCGAGCGCCTCGCCGCCCTCCGCCGCGAACTCGGCCCCGAGTTCGACCGCGAGGAACCTCCCGAGATCGCCGTCACCCACTACCCCTCGGGCTTCCCCCGCACCATCTCCCAGGTGCGCCGCGACGCCTCGGGCCGCGAGATCCCCGACGGCATCCGTACCGAATGGCACCCCGGCGGCGAGCTGGGCTCCTACGCCGAATTCGAGCGCGGAAAACCCCTTCAGCCCACCGTTGACTCGGAAGCCGAGACGGTGGGAGCAGGGGACTCGAGCTCGTCAGCTCGGGCTGGCGGAGTCACGATCGCGACCCAGCTCGTGCATCAGCCGCAGCAGCACCGCATTCGTCCACCCGAAGCCATCCTGCACTTCGTACTCTCCACCGCCTCCCGCTAGACCCGTCGATGCGACGTCGTACTTCTCGAGGAGGCGACCGTGCTGCCGGTAGATGGCGACGTTGTTCTCGATCCAGCGACTGGCTCCCGCTCGCGCTTCGTCGAGATGTCCGTAGCGCTCGAGGCCGCGGTAGGTGATCCACTGCAGCGGCGCCCAGCCGTTCGGGCCATCCCATTGCTGGCCCGTCGCGTAGTTCGACGTCACCCAGCCGCCCGCTTTCAGAAAGTCGCGGTGGATACGCTGCGCGACGCGCTCCGCCTGCCGCTCCGTGGCAATGCCGAAGAACAGGGGATAGGCGGCGGCCAGCGACAGCGTGCCGGTGACCTCGAAGTCCGGCAGCGACAGGTCCATGAACATGCCCGATGCATCATCGAAGAACAGACTCTGCAGCAGTCTCTTGCGACCCTTGGCGAGCGCCCCGAAGGCCTCTGCCTCCGCCTGGTCCCCCCGAGCCCTGCAGACTCTCGCCAACGTCGATTCGAGGTTGTAGAGAAGCGAATTGAGGTCGACCGGGATGATCTTCGTCGTCCGGATGGTCCTTGGCGAACGCCGGTCCTCGAACCAACGAGAGCTGTAGTCCCAGCCCGATTCGGCGCCGGCGCGAAGATCACGGTACAGCCGCGCGGCTTCGCCTGAAACGCCGGCGGCCAGTTCCACGTCCTCGGCATGGCTCTCCTGGCGGGGAATCGCCGCGTCGTCCCAATAGCGATTGAGACGCCCGTCCGGGCACCGCACGACCCGCCGGTGGGCCGGATGGTTTGCCGACAGCCCCTCGGCCCCCGCCATCCAGAACGCATACTCTTGTTTCAATTGCGGCAGGTACCTGGCCCGCAGGGTGTCGTCCGCGCTCACCTCCGCCAACAGGTCGACCATGAGCGCGAAGAAGGGCGGCTGCGACCGCGAACAGTAGTAGGTGCGGTTGCCGTTCGGTATGAACCCGATCTCGTCGATCAGATAGGCGAAGTTCTCGACCATGCCCCTGATCAGACCCGTCCGACCCGAGAGGGCGAGTCCCAGCATCGTAAAGTAGCTGTCCCAGTAATAGACCTCCCGAAAGCGCCCGCCGGGGACGACGTATCGATTGGGCAAGGGAATCAGAGACGAGTGTTCGACTTGCCTGTCCGGCCCGCGGGTGAGCAGATCCCAGAGCTGCTCGATGCGGTCTTCGACCGCCAGGCCGGCCGGATCGGAAGCAGCTCCGACGTCCGTCGGCGGCAGGTCGAAGTGAGCTCGGACGAATGCGCCGAGATCGAAACCGCCCTGATCGCGCGCGGCCCGGAAGGCACTGAGTACATCCGCCGGGTCGGTTCTCGCTACCGCGTCGACGAAGGTCTTGGAATCACCCAGCAGACGCGTCGACTGCACCCGTTCGAACAGCTCGGCATACAGACGGTCCGGCGGCTCCCTCAAGTTCATGCGTGCTTTTCATTGGCGAGATGACGGTCACTGAGACGCTTGAAGAAGATCAGGACGACGACGATGACCGTGATCGGCACCAGGGAGAAATAGAACGCCGTTCGCCCGCCAAGATGCTCGAAAAGCGTGCCCGTGATGAGCGAGCCCGATGTACCGCCCAGCGCCGAGAACACGACGATCAGGCCGGCCATCGCCCCATGCTGGTGCGCTGGCAGCGCCGACAGCATCACCGAGTTGATGGCCGGGTAGACCGGCGCGATCAGGAAGCCGATCAGCGGAAAAACAAAGGCGGCGAGGGGAGCCGTCGACCAGGTCGTGACGACCTCCCCGCGGTCGCCGCCAGCCAGCGGCAGCGCGACGAGGACGAGAGCTGCTGCCAGGACGAGTCCGATGATCAGGACGCGCGACCAGTCGAAGTGCCTCAGCAAGAAGCCCGCCGCGAATCGGCCGACCGCGGTCGACGCCGCCAGGATGCTGGCCATCTGGATGCTGAGCGAAGGGGCCAGGTTCAGGATGCGGCTGTTGAACGTCGGCAGCCAGGACATGATGCTCTGCTCGATCAGCACGTACAAGAAGGCGCTGGCAATGAACACGAGGACCAGCGGCCGGATGCAGAGCTCGAGCATGCCGGTGAACTCCCCGGCCAGCCCTTCCGGCTCGTCGACGTGTGCCGCGCTTTCGTCGATCCTCGCG
>JBFGCA010000018.1:0-52904 GCA_041567315.1 Thermoanaerobaculia bacterium
CAGCAGGGCGTCGAGGTCGCGCGATTCCGGGATTCCTGCGAACGCCGCCACGCTTCGTCCGGGAAGGCTCACGCGGCAGTAGGGGCGCCGCTCCGCGTTGCCGCTCACCGGTAGTTGGCGGGATGACCGGTCTGGAAGACCACCACCCGGTCGCCGGCCCCCACCAGCCCGTCGGCCGCCAGCCGGTGGAGCCCGGCCAGCGCGGCGGCACCCTCGGGACCGACCCGCAGGCCTTCGCCGCGGGCCAGCCGCTCCTGGATCGCCGGCACCTCCTCCTCGGCCACCGCCACCGCGGTGCCACCCGTTTCGCGCAGGGCCCTCAGCACCAGGAAGTCGCCCAGGGCCCGCGGCACCCGCAGGCCCCAGACGCGGGTGTCCGGCTTCGGCCACGGCTCGGCGCGCTCGCGCCCGGCGTCGAAGGCCTCGACCAGCGGCGCGCAGCCCGCCATCTGGACGACCGCGAACCGCGGCGCCCGGGACGACAGCAGCCCCAGCGCCCGCAGCTCGGCGAAGGCCTTGTGCATCCCGACGATGCCGGTGCCGCCGCCGGTCGGATAGACGATCCAGTCTGGAAGCCGCCAGGCGAACTGTTCGGCGAGCTCCAGACCCATGGTCTTCTTGCCCTCGACCCGATAGGGCTCGCGCAGGGTCGAGAGGTCCCAGAGGCCGTCCTCGGCCGGGAGCTGCCGGGCGGAGTCGGCGAGGGTGGCGCCGCCCTCCACCACCTCGGCGCCCAGCTCGCGGCAGCGGCCGGCCACGGTCGGCGGCGTGTCGGCCGGCACCGCCACCCGGCAGTGCAGGCCGGCGGCCGCAGCGTAGGCGGCCAGCGCCAACGCCGCGTTGCCGGCGCTGGCCAGCTGCACCCCGGGGGCTCCCAGCTCGCGCGCCCGGTTGACCGCCACCGACAGACCGCGGGCCTTGAACGAGCCGGTCGGGTTGCCGGACTCGTCCTTGAACCAGGCGGTCACCCCGAGGGGAGCGGACTGGCGCAGGCGGACCAGCGGAGTGCCACCCTCCCCGAGATCCAGCCGCCCACCGGGGTGGGCGACCGGCAGCAGCTCGGCATACCGCCACAGCGTCCAGGCGCGGCCGGGCAACGCCACCACCAGCCGGCGCCCCTTCTCGGCGTCCAGCTCGTACTCCACCAGCCATGGGGCGCCCGCCGGCGACAGACCCGGCCCGTGGTCGAGCCCGGACCGCTCGCCGGTGAGGCTGCAGCGCAGACCGCGCGCCCAGCTGCGACCGAGCCCGTCGCCGCCGCCCACCCTGCTGCCGACGTCTCTGCCGCCCCCGTCCCCGGTGCTCATCCGCGCATTCCCGCGGACCCCGTGCCAGCGGCCATCGCCCCGTCCGCTGCCTCATCCAGCTGCGGCCACCCGGCGAGCGCCTCCTCGTAGGCCTGGCGGTAGCGGGCCGCCACCGCCTGCCAGGTCAGCTCTTCCTCCACTCGGCGGCGGGCGGCGCTCCCCCAGGCGGCGCGCAGCTCCGCCGAGTCCGCCAGCTCGGCCACGGCCGCGGCCAGCGCCTGCACGTCGCCCTCGGGGACCAAGCGGCCCTCGACGCCGTCGCGAACCGCCAGCGGGATCCCCGAGATCCCCGAGGCCACCACCGGCAGACCGCTGGCCATCGCCTCCAGGATGACGTTCGGCAGCCCGTCGACGTTGCCCTTGGCGTCGTGGACGGCCGGCAGCACGAACAGGTCGGCCGCCCGGTAGAGGTCGGGCAGCACGTCGCGCCCGACCACCCCCGGATAGTGGACCCGCCCGCTCCAGCCGGCCGTTGCCGCCCGCAGCTCGTCCAGCCGGTCGCCGCCGCCGCCGAGAACCAGGTGGAGCCGCGGCCGGCTCTCAAGCAGGGCGGGCAGGGCCTCGACCAGCACGTGGAAGCCCTTCTTGGTCACCATGCGACCGACGCTCAGCGCCACCGTCGCCTCGTCCGAAATCCCCAGCCGTCGGCGCCACTGGCCCCGCCGGCCAGGGTCCGCGGCGAACTGCTCGACGTCGACCCCGTAGGGGATCACCCGGGCCCGGCGGCGATCGAAGCCCAGGGCGCAGACCCGGTCGACCAGCTCCGGTGAGCAGCCGGTGAGCAGCCGGGCGCCGCTCAGCGCCCGCCCCACCCAGCGGCGGACCACCGGCCGCTCGGCCAGAAACACGTCGCTGCCGTGGAGACCGACCGCCAGCGGCACGCCGAGCCCGCCGGCCGCCGCCAGGCCGTTGGGCACCACCCAATGGGCGTGCACCAGGTCGAAGCGGTCCGCCGCCAGCCGCCGGCGCACCGCCCGCCGGGCGGCCAGCAGATAGAGCGGCGCCGCCAGTCCGGAGGCGGCCCGCAGCCGCTCGTCGGAGCTCAGGCTGCGGCTGTAGCCCACCACCTCGCCGGCCGCCGGGGCGTAGCGGAAGCTCTCGACCTCGACGCCGTCGTCCAGCCAGCGGTCGCGGACCTCGGGGCCATGCGGGGTCAGCACGGTCACCTCGTCGCCCCCCGCCACCAGCGCGCGGGCCAGGTCGCGAATGAAGGGGCCGGAGGTGTCGCCCGCGAAGCGCGGATAGGTCTGGGTCAGGAAGAGGAGGCGCAGAGGCTACTCCAGGTGCTCCTTGACCGAGTAGGTGTCCGAGCTGCGGAAGTTCTTGAAGGTGATCATCTCGCCCACCAGTCCGGTGGTCAGCACCTGGATCCCCAGCAGCATCAGCAGGATGCCCAGCAGCAGCAGCGGCCGGTTGGAGAGCGGCTGCCCCTGCATCCAGAGCACCGCCAGATAGAGGTTGATCCCGAAGCCCACCAGGAAGGCCACCAGCCCGATCAGCCCGAACAGGTGGAGCGGCCGGCGGGTGTACTTGGTGATGAACAGCACGGTGATGAGGTCGAGCAGCCCTTTGTGGAACCGGTCCCAGCCGTACTTGGAGCTGCCGTGCCGGCGCGGGTGGTGGCGCACCGCGAGCTCCCCCACCGAGAAGCCCCGCCGGCTGGCCAGCACCGGGATGTAGCGGTGGAGCTCGCCGTACACCGCGATCTGTTCGAGGACCTCGCGGCGGTAGGCCTTGAAGCCGCAGTTGAAGTCGTGGAGCGGCACCTGGGCCAGCTTGCGGGTCACCCAGTTGAAGAGCTTCGACGGGTAGCGCTTGGTGGGCGGGTCGCGCCGCTCCCGCTTCCAGCCCGACACCAGGTCCAGGTCGTCGCTCTCCAGTTTGTCGAGGAAGCGCGGGATCTCCCCGGGATCGTCCTGGAGGTCGCCGTCCAAGGTCACCACCAGGGCGCCGGCGGCGGTGTCGAAGCCGGCGCACAGCGCCGCCGCCTTGCCGAAGTTGCGCCGCAGCGCCACCAGCTTGACCCGCGGATCGGCCTCGCGGGCGGCCCGCACCGCGGCCGCCGTGCCGTCGGTCGAGCCGTCGTCCACGAAGATCAGCTCGAAGCTGCGGCCGGCGCCGTCGAGCACCTCGGCCACCCCCCGTGCCAGCTCGCCGACGGTGGGGGCCTCGTTGAGCACCGGCACCAGGACGCTCACTTCGGGCACGGTGATCGCGGGGACGCCCGTCTCGCGAACCCCGGTCTCGGGGAGGGTGCCCGCTGGCACGCCGGCTCCGGTGGCATCCCGGCCGGGCGACCGCTCGGCGGCGGCCGGCCGCGGACCGGACTCGGTGGTGGTCGAGGTGGGCATCGACCGGGCCATTCTAGTGGACTGTAACGTCCGAATCGGGAGTGGATGGCACCGCGGATCGTCGCCGGGGGCCAGGCGCTCCGACGCAGGCGCAGCGCCGACTACGGCGAGGAGCAGCAACGCCGCCCCCGGCGGCGAGACCCAGCCAGGCGCTCCCGATTCGGGCGTTACAGTCCACTTGGTCGCCGGGGCCGCGCAACCTCACCCGGCCGGCTCCGCCAGGCGGTCCCGGACCACCTGCATGTCCTCCCAGGTAGGCCGCTTGAGGGCGGCGTTGCGGAGCAGGGCCGCCGGGTGGTAGGTGACCCGGGTGTCGACCCCGCGCACCCGGTGCCAGTGGCCGCGCATGCGGGCCAGCGGCCAGTCGTTGCCGAGCAGGGTCTGCGCCGCCACCCGCCCCAGCAGCACGATGACCCGCGGCCGCACCAGGTCGATCTGCTGCTCCAGGTAGCCGCGGCAGGCGGCCACTTCGTCGGGTTGCGGATCGCGGTTGCCCGGCGGCCGGCACTTGACGATGTTGGCGATGTAGACCCGTTCGCGGTCGAGGTCGATGGCGCGGATGATCCGGGTCAGCAGCTCGCCGGCGCGGCCCACGAAGGGCAGGCCCTGGCGGTCCTCCTCGGCGCCCGGCCCCTCGCCGATGAACATCAGGTCGGCGTCGGCGTCGCCGCTGCCGAAGACCACCTTGTTGCGGCCCTCGCTCAGCCCGCAGCGGGTACAGCCGGCGGCCTCGCGGGCCACCACCGCCAGCCGCTCGCGGCGCTCGCCGGGCGGCGGCGCCGCAAGCGCCGCGGGGCCGGCCGCAGCCACCCCGGCGGGGACCGCCGGCGGCGTCCCCTCCCGCAGGTACAGCTCCTCGAAGCCGATCCCCCGCAGGTAGTCGAGCAGCTCAGCGACGGGTGGGGCTGGGGGCCGGTTCACGCCGGGTCAGACGGTTGGTGAATAGGTCGAGCAGGTCGGCGGCCAGCCGCCGCTTGCTGCGCTTGCCGAGCCGCACCGGCGCCGCTTCGGGAGCCAGCACGGTGACCTCGTTGTCCTCGCTTTCGAACCCGGCGTCGGCACGGGAGACGTCGTTGGCGACCATGAAGTGGACGTTCTTGGCCGCCAGCTTGCGCCGGCCCTCGGCTTCGGGGTCGCCGGTCTCGGCGGCAAAGCCCACCCGCACCGCCCGCGGCGCCACCGCAGCCAGCCCGGCCAGGATGTCGTCGGTCGGCTCGAGCTCCAGCCGCGGGGGGCCGTCGCCCTTCTTGAGCTTGCCGGCCGCCGCCCGGCGCGGCCGGAAGTCGGCCACCGCCGCCGCCATCACGATGAGGTCGGCCCCCGGCGCCAGCGCGTGGACGGCGTCGCGCATCTCGGCGGCGGTGGCGACGTCGAGCCGCTCGACGCCGGGCGGATCCGGCAGCGCCACCGGGCCGGCCACCAGCAGGGTGCGGGCGCCGCGCCGTGCCGCCTCGGCGGCCATCGCGAAGCCCATGCGGCCGCTCGAGCGGTTGGACAGGAAGCGCACCGGGTCGAGCGGCTCGCGGGTCGGGCCGGCGGTGACGAGCACCGTATAGCCGGCCAGCGTCCCCGCCGGCCGATCGGCCGCGGCCTGCTCCACCGCCTGGACGATCTCCTCGGGCTCGGCGAGACGCCCGATGCCGTGGCGGCCGGAAGCCAGCGGACCCACCACCGGCCCCACCAGCCGGGCGCCGCGGCGCTCGAGGGTGGCGACGTGCTGCTGGACGGCTTCCTGGCTCCACATCACCGAGTCCATGGCCGGGGCCAGCACCCGCGGCCCGGCAAAGGCCAGGGCGGTCGTGGTCACGAAATCGTCGGCCAGCCCCAGCGCCAGCCGGGCCAGGGTGTGACAGGTCGCCGGCGCCACGCACAGCACGTCGGCCCACCGCGCCGCCACCAGGTGCAGCTCCTCGCCGCCACTGCCGCCCGCCTGCAGGTACTCCTCGCGGTAGACCGGCTGCCCACTCACCACCTCCAGCGCCAGTGGCGAGACGAAGGCCTCGGCGCCGCGGGTCAGCGCGCACCGCACCTCGTGCCCCCCCTCCCGCAGCCGCCGCACCAGCTCGGGGGCCTTGTAGGCGGCGATGCCGCCGGTGACCCCGAGAAGCACCTTGAGGGGGCGGGCCATGGATCTCCGGGGCGGCTACTCGGTCTCCGCCGCCAGCTCCTCCTCGAGCGGCTCGGGCTCGGGAGGCGGCCCGTAGTTCCACTCCACCAGGTCCTTGGAGATCTCCTCCATGGCGATGCGGGTCGGCTTCAGCTCGCCGCCCATCTCCACCACCTTGGGCCGGGCGCCGCGCATCATCTGCTCGGCGCGCTGGGCCGCCAGCAGCACGTAACGGAACTTGCTGTCGATCTTCTCGGGTAGTCGCTCCATCGGTCGGGTCTCCTTGTCACGCTCTCTGCGTCCCCGGGCTACGCTGTGGACGGCCCACCGCCGGAGCGGCTTCGGAAGTCGCGCAGAACCTCCTCCACCCGCTCTTGCTGTCGCGGCAAACGGTGTCGCTTTTCGAGGATGAGGGCCGCCAGGGCGTCGCGCGCCCGCGTCAGGTCATCGTTGACAATAACATAGTCGTACTCGGCCCAGCGCTCGAGCTCGCCGGTCGCCGCCCGCAGCCGGCGGTCGGTCTCGGCGGCATCCCCCGCTCCGCGCCTGCCGAGCCTCGCGGCCAGCGCCTCGAAACTAGGCGGCAGGATGAAGATGCTGTGGGTACCGGGCCGCCGGGCGCGCGCCTGCGCCGCCCCCTGGACGTCGATGTCCAGCACCACGTCGACCCCGCGCTCGAGCCGCGGGTCGACCTCGGCCGAGGAGGTGCCGTAGAGCTCGCCGTGGACCTCGGCCCACTCCAGGAAGAGCCCCTCGGCGACCATCGACTCGAAGCGCCGGCGGTCGACGAAGTGGTACTCGCGCCCGTCCACCTCCCCGGGCCGCGGCCGGCGGGTGGTGTGGCTGACCGCGAACTCCAGCGATCCGAGGCGGTGCCGGGCGGCGTCCCCGAGCAGCTCCCGGATGAGGGTGGACTTGCCCGCCCCCGAGGGGGCCGACACGATGAACAGCTCGCCGCGCGCCCCGGCCATGCTACTCGACGTTGCGGACCTGCTCGCGCACCTGCTCGGTCACCACCTTGGCATCGAGCACGGTCTGCACCATCTCGGTGTCGCGGCACTTGGCCCCCAGGGTGTTGAGCTCGCGGCCGATCTCCTGGGCCAGGAAGTCGAGGCGGCGGCCCAGCGCACCGTCCCGGCCGAGCAGCTGCCGGAGCTGCGCCAGGTGGGCGGCCAGCCGGTCGAGCTCCTCCTGCACGTCGCTGCGCTCGGCCAGCACCGCCACCTCCTGGGCCAGCCGCTCGGCCGGCAGCGCCGCGCCGGCCAGCAGCTCGGCGATCCGCGCCGCGGTGCGCTCGGCCAGCGCCTGCCGGGCCTCCTCGCGCCGGGCTTCCAGCTCGCCCACCAGCCGCTCCAGCTCGCCGGCGAGGTCCGAGAGGGCGCCCGCCAGCCGCGTCCCCTCGGCCCGCCGCGCGCCCTCGAGCTGGTCGAGCGCCGCGCCGCAGACCTCGGCCAGCAGCCGGCCGTCCTGCTCGTCCCAGGCCTCCTCCCCCGCCGCCACCCGCACGGTGTCGGGCAGCCGCACCAGGTCGCCCAGCCGCAGCTCGGCGCTGAGCAGCCCGTCGGCTGCCAGCCCGCGGGCGGCGGCCTGCAGGGCGCGCACCACCTCCTCGCGGATCTCGACCGTGACCGGCGAGCCCGACAGCGGCTCGACGGCGAACCGCATCTCGACCCGGCCCCGCTGCAGGCGGCGGGCCAGCAGGCGGCGCAACCGCTGTTCCTCCGGCCGCAGGAGGTCGGGCAGCCGCAGGGCGAGGTCGAGGTGCCGGTGGTTGACGCTCCAGGCGGTCACCGCCACCCGGTAGCGGCCGTTCTCGCCCGCCGCCCGTCCGAAACCGGTCATGCTGTGCAGCGTCATTGGAACTGCAGGTCGTAGAGCCGCTTGTAGGCGCCGCCGCGGGCCAGTAGCTGGCGGTGGTCGCCCTGCTCGACGATCCGCCCGCCCTCCAGGACCACGATGCGGTCGGCCTTCATGACGGTCGACAGCCGGTGGGCGATGACCAGGGTGGTGCGCCCCTGCATCAGGTTGTAGAGCGCCTTCTGCACCAGCGCCTCGGAGCGCGAATCGAGCTGCGAGGTGGCCTCGTCGAGGATCAGGATGGGGGCGTTCTTGAGCAGCGCCCGGGCGATCGCCAGCCGCTGGCGCTGGCCGCCCGAAAGCCGCAGACCGGACTCGCCGATCACCGTGTCGTAGCCCTGCGGCATCTGCATCACGAACTCGTCGGCGTAGGCCGCCGCCGCCGCCTCGCGGATGCGCTCCAGGGGCAGATCGCGGCGCCCGTAGGCGATGTTGTTCCCCACCGTGTCGTCGAACAGCACGGTGTCCTGGGTGACGATGCCGATCAGCCCGCGCAGGCTCTCCAGGGTGAGGTCGCGGACGTCGACGCCGTCGATCAGGATGCGCCCGGCGTCGGGGTCGAAGAACCGCGGCAGCAGGTTGACGAGGGTGGTCTTGCCGGCCCCCGACGGTCCCACCACCGCCGCCACCTGGCCTTTGGGAATCTCCAGGTCGATGCCCCGCAGCACCTCTTCTTCGCCGTATCCGAAGCGCACGCCCTCGAAACGGATCCCCCGACGAACCGTCTCCAGCCGCCGGGCGCCCGGCTTCTCGTGCACCTCGCCGGGGATCTCCATCAGCGCCTTGACGCGGTGGGCCGCGGCCAGCGACTGCTGGAGCACCAGGTTGACCTTGTTGAGCTTGCGGATCGGCTCGTACATCCAGAACAGGTTGAGCAGGAAGGCGACGAACAGCGGCGCCGAGAGGTGACCGGCACGGATCTGGAGACCGGCGTAGACCAGCAGCGCCGCCATCCCGATCACCCCCAGCGACTCGACCACCGGGCTCGACAGGGTGGACAGCATCTGCGCCCAGAGATTGACCTTGAGGTGGCGCGCGGTGGCGCGCCGGAACCGCTGGTGCTCGAACTCCTCCATGCCGAAGGCCTTGACCACCCGGTGGCCGCGCACCGCCTCCCCCACCAGGTTGGCGAGGTCGGCCATCCGCTCCTGGCTGCGGTAGCTGCTCTTGCGCATGCCGCTGCCGAAGCGGACGATCGGAAAGAGGAAGATCGGCGTCGCCACCAGACAGATCATCGCCAGCCGCAGGTCGGTCGACAGCAGCAGGACCACCAGCACCAGCAGGGTGAGGGACTGCTGGACCAGGTCGATCACCCGGTAGGAGACCGCGCTCTGCATCTGCCCGACGTCGTTGACGATGCGGCTGATGATCTCGCCCGACGGGTAGCGCGCGTAGAACCGGCTCGACTGGTCGAGGATGCGGCGGTAGAGGTCGTTGCGGATGTCGTTGGTGACCGCCAGGCCGATGTACTGGAAGGCGTAGCCGCTCACGAAGTTGGCCAGGCTCCTCAGCAGGAAGACCACCACGATCAGCAGCGGCACGAAGTAGACAACCTCGTCGCCGGTGACCCCGAAGTGCCGCTTGAGCCGGTGATAGGCGCCGTCGAGCTGCTCCTTGAGGCGGAAACTGGCCAGCCAGCCCTCGGCCCGCCCCTTGAGCCCGCCTTCCTGCTCGGCCCCGGCCGCCGCCTCCTCGGGCGCTCCCTCCGCCGCGCCGCCGCCTTCGAGCAGGCCCCCGACCCCGGGCACCTGATCGCCGGCCAGCAGCACCTCGCCGAACAGCGGCTCCACCAGCACCAGCACCCCGGCGGTGGAGCCGGCGTAGAACAGCGCGGCGAGAGCGGCCACCACCGCCCACGCCAGGTGGCGCCGGAAGTAGCGCAGCAGGAAGCGGGCGAGCTTCACGGCCGGGCCACCTCGGGCTCCGGCACCGCCGCCGGCCAGCCCAGGCAGGCGGCCACCTCCCGCGCCGCCCGGCCGCTGGCGCCGGGCGCTCCCAGCCGCTCGCGCAGCCCCGCCAGCGCCGCGCGCATGGCGGCGATCCGCTCGCCGTCGGCCAGCAGGGCGGCGGCCTCGGCGGCGATCTGCCCGGGACTCACCGCCCGCTGCAGCAGCTCCGGCACCACCCGCCGCCCGAGCACCAGGTTGACCAGGCTGACGTAGGGCAGCGGACGGGCCAGCAGCCGCCCCACCAGATAGGTCGCCGGCGACACCCGGTAGACCACCACCATCGGGGTACCCAGCAGGCCCACCTCCAGGGTGGCGGTGCCCGAGGCGCACAGCGCCAGGTGGGCGCCGGCGATCGCCGCGAAACGCTCGCCGCCCTCCACCACCCGCGCCTCCAGACCGGCGGCGGCAATGGCATCCTCCAGCCGCCGGCGGGGGATGGTCGAGGCGCGGATCACCGACACCTGCACCGGCAGCCCGCCGGGCGAGCCCGCGGCCAGCCGTCCGGCCGCCGCCAGCAGCGGGGACAGCAGCGCCGTCACCTCGCTGGGCCGCGACCCCGGCAGCAGCGCCAGTCGGAAGACGGCCGGGCGGCCGCTCTCGCGGTCCCATGCCTGGGGCAGATCGCGCGGCACTTCGTCGACCACCGGGTGGCCGACGTGGACCGCTTCGACGCCCGCCTGGCGGTAGAACTCCACCTCGAAGGGGAACAGCACCAGCATCCGGTCGACCACCCGGGCCACCGTCCTCACCCGTCCCGGCCGCCAGGCCCAGATCTGGGGACTGACGTAGTAGAGCACCTTCAGACCGCGCCGCTCGAGGTCGCGGGCCAGCCGCAGGTTGAACTCCGCGAAGTCGATCAGCACCGCCGCCTCGGCCCGCCGCTCCTCCACCGCCGCCAGCAGCCGGCGGTAGATGCGGCGCGCCCGGGGCAGCACCTTGAGCGCTTCGGTGATGCCGACGACCGCCACCTCGGAGCTGTCGGCGAGCGTCTCGAGACCGCCCGCGCGCAGCTCCTCGCCGCCCAGCCCGAACGGTCTCAGCCGGGGCTCGATCGAGCGCAGCCGGGCCAGCAGCCGGGCGCCCTTGAGGTCGCCCGACGCCTCACCGGCGACCATCAGCAGATCGAGAGCGCCCATCGGCGGTTCTCGGCGACCCGCCAGACCGCCTACGGAAACGGCGTCGGCGGACCCGGCGGGAACGGGTACATCAACCAGGCCAGCAGGATGCCGCCGCCGACCATGCCCAGGAAGAGCTGCAGGAACAGCCGCACTTGGCCCCGCCGGTCGCCGCGCCACAGCAGGGCGAAGAAGACGCTCACCAGGAGGGCGTAGAGGACCATCAGGAAGACGTGGCTGAGGGGCACCGCGGTTCAGTCCTTCCTCCCGCGCGCGATGTCCCAGGTGTCGAGCACCAGCAGCAGGTTCATCAGACCGGCGGTGAGCACGAAGGCGCTGCCGTACTCGTAGCCCGGGGCGACCACGTCGCCCTCGTAGCCGGCCACGTAGCGCAGCAGGAAGTAGGGTGCCCCCATGCCCATCGCGCCGATGCTGGTCAGCACGGTGAGCGGCTGATCGGGCAGCCGCCGGTGGAGGTTGCCGTCCAGCGACCAACCCACCGCCAGCATCGCCGAGACCAGGACCAGAAAGGCCGCCGCCCGCTTGAAGCGCCCGAGCAGGGCGTGGCCCGCCCCCGGCACCAGCCAGGCGGCCAGACAGAGCAGCAAGGCACGCCCGCCGGCGCCGGCGGTGGCCGCCGGCGTGGCGGCGGTCGGCGGAGCAGGGGGCGAGACCGGCGCGCGCTCCTCGACCATCACGCCTCCGCGCCGTCGCCGGCGAACAGCGGCCGCAGCCGCACCGCGATCTGGCCGGGGCTCTCGGGCACCACCCGCACGCCGCCGACGACGCTCATGAAGTTGGTGTCGCCGCGCCACCGCGGCACGACGTGGAAGTGGAAGTGGTCGGGCACCCCGGCGCCGGCCGCCCGGCCGAGGTTGAGGCCCAGGTTGAAGCCGTCCGGGTGATAGGCCGCGTCCAGCACCTCCTGACACCTGAGCACCAGCGGCCACAGCTCGGCGCGCTGCTCGGGGCCGCAGGACAGCGGGCTGGCCAGATGAGCGAGCGGCGCCACCATCAGGTGGCCGTTGGTGTAGGGGTGGCGGTTGAGCATCACCAGGTGGTGCCGGCCGCGGTGGACGACCAGGCGCTCGGGGTCCGCCGGATGCCGTGCGGCCTCGCAGAAGAAGCAGTCGCCGGACGGTTGCTTCACCGAGACGTAGGCCAGCCGCCAGGGCGTGAACAGGGTCTGCATTCGAGGTCCGTCCGAGCCCGCCCGGCCGGACCCGCCACAGTGTACGCCAGTCGAACTAGGCCGCTAGTCGCTGTTGAGAAGCTCGCGCAGCTCCTTGCCCGGCTTGAAGTAGGGAATCCGCTTGGGCGGGACCTGCACCCGGTCGCCGGTCTTCGGGTTGCGGCCGATCCGCGGTCCGCGATGGCGGATGCGGAAGCTCCCGAAGCCGCGCAGCTCGATCTTCTCGCCCTCCTTGAGCGACTGCACGATGCTCTCGAAGACGGTGCTGACGATCAGCTCGGCGTGCTTCTTGGTGAGCTGGGTAGTGTGTGCTACCTCCTCCACCAGCTCGGCCTTGGTCATGCCCCCTCTGCCCAACGCGAGCGCTCCGCCTGCTCTCGACCGGCGCCGCTCCCCTCCCGCCGCCCGGCTCCCTAGCCGCCGGTCTTCTCGTCGGTGGTCTCCTCGACCGCGGTCGCCTCTTCAGCGGCGGCCCCGTCACTGGCGGTCCCGTCACTGGCGGCCCCGTCCTCGGCCTCGGCCTCGGCAGCGGCCGCCGTCGCCACCGCCTCGGCGCCGGAGTCCTCCTCGGCCGCCTCCGGGGCGGCCTCGACCGCTGCCGACTCCTGGGTCTCCGGCTCCTCGGCCGTCTGCTGCTCGTCGCCGGCGCCCTCGAGCTCGGCGATCTCCTCGGCGGTCGGCTGCTCGACGCCGCGCATGGTGAGGCCCACCTTCTTCTCTTCCTCTTCGATCCTCAGCACCCGGGCCCTGACCCACGACCCGACCTCGAAGGCGTCCTCCAGCGAGCCGCCGGCGACGTCGATCTCGCTGACGTGCGCCAGCCCCTCGAGTCCCTTGTAGACGTCCACGAACAGCCCGAAGTCGGTGACGTTGACCACCCGGCCGGTGATGGTGTCGCCGACGTCGAACTCGTCGACGAAGGTGTCCCACTCGTTGGTCAGGAACTCCTTGATCGACAGCGAGACCCGCTGGTTCTCCACGTCGATGTTGGTGATCCGGGCCTTGACCGCGTCGCCCTTCTTGACCACCTCGCTGGGGTGCTTCACGCGCTTGGTCCAGCTCATGTCGGAGACGTGGATCAGACCGTCGATCTCGTCGGTGATCTGCACGAAGGCCCCGAATTCGGTGAGGTTGCGCACCTTGCCCTCGATGACGCTGCCCATCGGGTGCGAGATCGCCAGCTCCTCCCACGGGTTGCGCTCGGCCTGCCGCAGCGACAGGCTGATCCGGCGCTGGTCCATGTCCAGCTCGGAGACGATCGCCTCCACCTCGTCGTCGACGTTGAGCAGCTTGGCGGGGTTGACGACTTTCTTGGTCCACGACATCTCGCTGACGTGGATCAGCCCCTCCACCCCCTCCTCGAGCTCGACGAAGGCGCCGTAGTCGACCAGGCTGACCACCTTGCCGCGGACCCGCGAGCCCAGCGGGTACTTCTTGTCGACCAGGTTCCACGGGTCCTCGCCCCTCTGCTTGTAGCCCAGCGACACCCGCTCGGTCTTGGGGTCGAACTTGAGCACCACCACCTCGACCTCGTCGCCGACCGAGAAGTGCTCGGAGGGGTGGTTGACCCGACCCCAGGAGATGTCGGTGATGTGGAGCAGCCCGTCGATGCCGCCGAGGTCGACGAACACCCCGTAGTCGGTGATGTTCTTGACCACCCCCGGCAGCCGCACCCCCTCCTTGAGCTTCTTGAGGGTCTCGGCCTTCTTGGCCGCGAACTCGCGCTCCAGCACCGCCTTGCGCGACAGCACCACGTTGTTGCGCCGGCGGTCCATGCTGATGACCTTGAACTCCAGCTCCTGGCCCTTGAGCGACTCCAGGTGCTTGACCGGCTTGATGTCGACCAGCGAGCCGGGCAGGAAGGCGCGGATGCCGACGTCCACCGTCAGCCCGCCCTTGATGCGGTCGACGATGCGGCCCATGATCACCTCGCCGGCCTTGTAGCTGCGCTCGATGTCGGCCCACACCTTCATCCGCTCGGCCTTTTGCTTGGAGAGCAGGACGTGGCCCTCGGCGTCCTCGGTGCGCTCGAGCAGCACCTCGACCTGGTCGCCGACTTCGACCTTCAGCTCGCCGCGGTAGTCGGTGAACTCGTTCTTGGCGATCAACCCCTCCGACTTGTAGCCGACGTCGACCACCACGTGGTTGGCGGTGATGCCGATCACCTCGCCGGTGACGATCTGCCCCTCGGTGAGATGCCGCATGCTCTCGTCGTAGAGCACCGCCATCTCGTCATAGCCGAGCCGGCCGCCGTTCTCCTGCTGCTGGGCGTCGCTGCCCTCGGCCTCCGCCTGATCGCGCGGCGGGCTCTGCTCTTGCGTGGACTCCATGAAATGCTTACCTCCTGGTGTGTGGGATGGGGCCACGAGGCCCGACCCTCCCTTGCTCGGGAAGGCCCCGAGTTCACTTAAGTCATTGAGAACTCGGAATTTCAGAGTATATGGACGCCCCCGAACGGTGTCAACCCGAGGGCGGGCGTCGGCGGCCGATCAGGTGGGGGACACCGCCCCGTCGGCGGCGGCGGCCGGCCCCAGGGCGGCGGCGATCTCGCGCCGCACGGAGGGGTCGCGCTCGCGGCCCAGACGGTCGCGCAGCACGGCGGTGGCGCCGTGCCGTCCCAGCGCCCAGGCGGCGTGGCCGCGGACCAACGGGTCGGACTCGGCTTCGAGGGCGGCGGCGAGGGCGGCGACCTGAGCCGGCCGCGGACGGTTGCCCATCGCCAGCGCCGCGTTGCGCTGCAGGCCGGACCGCTTGGCGCGCTTCATGGGGCTGCCCCGGAAGCGCTCGACGTAGTCGTCGCGCCGCAGCCGGAGCAGCCCCGCCAGGTCGAGCCCGCGGCGCGCGGCCGGCAACCGCAACAGCGGCTCGTCGGCCGGCGCCACCTCGGCGTTCCAGGGGCAGACCTCCTGGCAGACGTCGCAGCCGAAGACCCACTCGCCGAGCAGCGGCCGCACCGCCTCGGGGACCGGCCCGCGGTGCTCGATGGTCCAGTAGCTGATGCACCGCCGGCTGTCGAGCCGGTAGGCCTCGGGGAGTGCCCCGGTGGGACAGGCCTCGAGACAGCGGGTGCAGCTGCCGCAGAGATCGGCGACCGGCGGATCGGGCTCGAGGTCGAGGGTCAGCAGCAGCTCGCCGAGCAGGAACCAGGAGCCCCCCTCCGGATGCAGGAGCTGGGTGTTCTTGCCGATCGCCCCGAGACCCGCCCGGGCGGCCAGCTCGCGCTCGAGGATCGGCCCGGTGTCGACGTAGGGCCGGTGGCGGCTGCCCGGGAAGGCCTCTTCGACGCGGCGCCCCAGCTCGCGCAGCCGCTTCTCAATGACGTCGTGATAGTCGCGGCCGCGGGCGTAGCGCGCCACCCCGCTCCAGGGCGGCTCTCGAGGCTCCTCGTCGCCGCCCAGCGGGTAGTACTGGAGGGCCACGCAGAGGGCGCTACGCGCGCCTTCCAGCAGCCGCGCCGGCGCCAGCCGGGTCTCCACCCGCCGCGCCATGTACGCCATACCGGCGTGGTCACCCCTCGCCAACCACTCCCGCAGGTGCCGCCCGTGGGCCGAGCGCTCGAGCCGGGCCACCCCGGCCCGCTGGAACCCGACCTCCAGGGCCCATCGCTTGAGCAGCGAGGCCTTTTCGGCCGGCGTCATGGAGCGGATTCTACGGTCCGGCCGGTCGCTCACGCACCCCCGGTCGAATTGCCGCCGCGCCGGCCGATCGGGTAGACTATCCATCCGTCGTCTCCGTCCCGGAGCGCACGGTCGTCGCCGGCCAAGTCGACTCTCTCCGCACACGCCGGGAATCCTCGGACGGGAGAGGCACGGATCAGCAGAGGTACGGACCAGCGGCCGGCCCACGCCGGCCAGCCACCGAGGAGAGCAAGATGGACGTCTTCGAGCAGCTGTCCGACATGGGCCACGAGAGGGTGGTGTACTGCTCCAACCCCGAGGTCGGGCTGCGAGCCATCATCGCCGTGCACTCGACGGTCCTGGGCCCCGGGCTGGGCGGCGTGCGGATGTGGCCGTTCAAGGACCCGCAAGATGCCCTCAAGGACGTCCTGCGGCTGTCGCGCGGCATGACCTACAAGGCGGCGGCCGCCGGTCTCAACCTGGGGGGCGGCAAGGCGGTGATCCTTGGCGACCCCAAGCAGGACAAGAGCGAGGCGCTGTTCCGCTCGTTCGGGCGCTACGTCGAGTCCCTGGGCGGGCTCTACATCACCGCCGAGGACGTCGGCACCGACATGGAGGACATGGAGCTCATCCTCGGCGAGACTCGCTGGGTGACCGGGGTCTCGCCGGCCCACGGCGGCAGCGGCGATCCCTCGCCGGTCACCGCCTACGGCGTGCTCCAGGGCATCAAGGCGGCGGTGCGCTGGAAGATGGGCGACCCGACGCTCAAGGGCCGCTCGGTGGCCATCCAGGGACTCGGCAACGTCGGCTACAACCTGGCCAAGTACCTGCGTGAGGAGGGCGCCAAGGTGATGGGCTGCGACATCGACGCCGAGCGGGTCGACCAGGCCGCCAGCGAGCTGGGCGTCGAGATCGTGCCGCCCGAGGAGATCCTCGAGGCCGAATGCGACGTGCTGGCCCCATGTGCCCTGGGCGCGGCGCTCAACCAGGAGAGCATCCCGCAGCTGCGCTGCTCGATCGTCGCCGGCGGCGCCAACAACCAGCTCGACAGCGAGCGGCGCGACGGCCGCGCGCTCCACGAGCGCGGCATCCTCTACGCCCCCGACTTCGTGATCAACGCCGGCGGCCTGATCAACGTCTACAACGAGCTGGGTGGCGACTACAACCAGGAGCGGGCGCTGCGCATGACCCGCGGCATCTACCTCAACCTCATGCGGGTGTTCGAGATCTCGAAGAACGAGGGCATCCCGACCTACGTGGCGGCCGACCGCATGGCCGAGGAGCGGATCGAGACCATCAAGAGGCTGGGGGCGCGGCACTGGGGCCGCTTCCTGGCCAACCACCAGCCCGGGACCTGACCCGGCGGACGATCTCCGCGGCCACCTGCTCGGCGTCGAGGGCGCCGGTGTCGAGCTCGAAGTAGCTGTCGTCGCGCACCAGCGGCGACTCCGCGCGATGGGTGTCGCGGTGGTCGCGGCGCCGCAGCTCTTTCTCCATCGCCGCCACCGACAGCTCGGCCCCGGCCGGCGCCAGCTGGCCGCGCCGCCGCTCCAGCCGCACCTCCACCGGCGCCGTCAGGAAGAACTTGTGGGGGGTCTCCGGGACCACCCGGCTGCCGGTGTCGCGGCCCTCGAGCACCGCGCCCTGGCGCTCGGCGAAGGCCCGCTGGCGCGCCACCAGCTCGCGCCGCACCTGCGGGTAAACGGCGATCCGCGAGGTGACGTCCGAGACCTCGGGCAGCCGGCTGCGGCGCCCCAGCGGCCGGCCGTCGAGCAGCACCCGGGCCGGCTGGCCGGGGCGCCCCTCGAGCCGCAGGTCGAGGTCCGCGAGCAAGCCCTCCACCGCCGCCCGGTCGCCGGGATCGACCCCCTGCTCCATCGCCTTGAGCGCCACCCCCCGGTACATCGCGCCGGTCTCCAGACAGGTCAGCCCGAGCTGCTCCGCCACCAGCCGGGCGACGGTCGACTTGCCGACCCCGGCCGGTCCGTCGATGGCCACGACGAGGGCTCGGGCGCCGGGGTCGTGGCCGGCGGGCGACGCTTCGCCCACCCGGCGCGGCCTGGGCTCCGACCGCCCGCCGGGAGAGCTGGTCCGCCGCGGCGTCCCGCCCTCGGGTGCGGCACGGCGCGCCCTCCCCCGCCGCCGGTTCGCACCGCCTTCGCCGGCCAGCCGGCGCCGCTCCTCGAGCGTCAGCTCGCGGAGGCCGCCGGGGCCCAGCCGCGGATCGCTCAGCCCGCCGATGGCCACCCGGCGCAGGCGCTGCACCGGATGCCCGACGCTGCGGAACATCTCGCGCACCTGCCGGGTGCGCCCCTCGACCAGCTCGACGGTCCACCACGAGTTGACCTCGCGGCGCTCCGGCCGCGGTTTGCGCAGCAGGCTGACGCGGGCCGGGGCCGTCCGCCGGCCGGCCAGGGTCACGCCCTGGCGCAGGCGCTCGACGGCGGACCGCTCGGGCACCCCCTTGACCTTGACCTCGTAGGTCTTGGTGCACCCGAACGAGGGATGCGACAACCGGTGGGCGAAGTCGCCGTCGTCGGTCAGCACCAGCAGCCCCTCGCTGTCGTAGTCGAGCCGGCCCACCGGCACCAGCCCGCGCCGCCAGCCCGGCGGCACCAGGTCGTAGACCGTGGTCCGCCCCTCGGGGTCCGCGCGGGTGGTCACGTAGCGCCGCGGCTTGTTGAGCAGCAGGTAACGCCGGGGCACCGTCGGCTTGACGCGCCGGCCGTCGACCTTGATGGCGTCCCGCTCGGCGTCGGCCCGCTCCCCCAGCGTCGCCACACGGCCGTTGACGCTCACCCGGCCCTGGCGGATCAGCTCCTCGGAGGCGCGCCGCGACGCCACCCCGGCGCGGGCCAGGATGCGCTGCAGGCGGTCCTGGCTCACAGCGGCTCCACGGTCCTCGCTGGCGGCGCCCCCGTCTCCCCCAGCTCCGGCTCCGGCATCGCGCTCTCCGGCGAGCTCTCGGGCGGCGGCTCCAGACCGGCCGGCAGCTCGACCTCGCCACCCAGCGCCTCCTCGAACTCCTCGAGCGGTGGCAGCTCGCCGAGGTCGCGCAGCCCGAAGTGCATCAGGAACTCGCGGGTGGTGCGGTAGAGGAACGGCTTTCCGACCACCTGCTTGCGCCCGGCGATCCGCACCAGCCGCCGCTCGAGCAGCGTCTTGAGCACCCCCGCCGAGTTGACGCCTCGCAGCTCCTGGACCTCGGGCGCCGTCACCGGCTGCCGGTAGGCGACGATGGCCAGCGTCTCGAGGGCGGCCATCGACAGCTTGCTGCGGCCGCTGGCCTCGAAGAAACGCCGCAGATAGCCGTGCAGCTCCGGGCGGGTCGCCAGCCGCAGCCCCCCTGCCACCTCCTCCACCACCACGCCGCGCTCCTCGGCCGGCGCATAGCGCGCCACCACCCGCGCCAGCGCCGCGGCGGCGGCCTCGCGCCGGCGCTCGGGGAAGACCTCCAGCAGCCGCTCACGGGACAGCGGCTCGCCGGCCACGAACAGCATGGCCTCGAGCGCCGCTTCCATCTCCCGATCGTCGCTCACCCGGAGATCGCCTCCAGCTCGTGCGCCGCCAGCTGTCGGGTGGTGCGGTATAGCAGCAGCTCGCCGCTTGCCGTCTGCTCGAGCCGCACCAGCCGCAGCCGGGCCAGCTCGAGCACCGCCAGGAAGGCCGCCACCGCCTCGGCGCGGCAGCTGCGGCCCCGCAGGTCGGCCAGCAGGTCGACCGGCCGGCCGCTGACGAGCGCCGCCAGCAGACGCTCGAACTGCGGCCGCACGCCGAACGACTCGCGCCGCAGGTGGAGCGGGTCGGGGTGCTCGCGATCGTAGCGCTCGAGCACCCCCTTGAGGGCGCCCAGCAGGTCGAACAGCGAGACCTCGCCGAAGTCGATCTCCTCCTCGGCCTCCTCGGCCTCCTCGCTCCCCGGCAGCCGGCGGGCCGGCCCGCCCCAGACCCCGAGCCGCACCCCGTGCAGTTCGGCGAGCGACTGCGCCGCGCCCTTGATCCGGCGGTAGGCGAGCAGGCGCTCCACCAGCTCCTGTCGCGGGTCCTCCTCGGGGCCGGCCCCGCCCGCCGCCGGCCGCGGCAGCAGCATCTTGGACTTGAGGTAGATGAGCAACGCCGCCTCGTAGACGTACTCGGCGGCGACGTCGAGGTTGAGCTCCTCCATCAGCGCCAGGTACTCGTGGAACTGGTCGCAGATCACCGCCACCGGGATGTCGGTGATCTCGACCTGGTTGATCCGCACCAGGTGGAGGAGCAGGTCGAGCGGGCCTTCGAAGACCGGCAGCCGGACGCGCCAGGCATCCGGCAGGTGGCCGGACTCGGTGGCCGCAGCGCTCATCGCGGCCGGGCCGAGGCGGAGGAGCGCAGGCGAGGCGCGCAGCCGGGCATTTGGCAAACGATCGGGTGGGGCTGTAAAGGGGCGTGGCCGGACAGCGTGCAGGCCGGGGACTGCCGCGCTCCGCCCGCGGATTATAGGACAGGTGCGGGGTGCTCAGCCGCCGGCGACCAGCCTCCGCACCTCGGCCAGCAGGCGCTCGTTGCCACCCAACGCCTCGTGCTCGCGGGCCAGCGCCCTGAGCTGGGCGGCCAGCGCGATCCAGAACAGCCCGTGGTGGATCCAGACCGGCAGCACCCGGGTGGCCACCCCGCCGCCGAGGATGAAGGCCGCCATGGTCAGCAGCGTGGCGGTCATCAGCCACGGGTAGGAGAGGGCCTTGAACTGCTTGGTGCGCTCCACCAGCTCGGCATCGAGACCGTGCTCGGCCACCGCCTCCTTGATCGCCTTGCCGGTCCCCACCAGGTAGAACAGGATCCAGGAGTGCGAGAACAGCACCAGCAGACAGGCCACCAGACCGCCGAGCAGGTGCGGCGCCAGGCTGTCGGCGCCCTCCAGCCGGAAGCCCAGGACGGCGGTAATCAGCAACAGCGCGGTGCCCAGCCAGCCCACCACCAGGAGCGAGCGTCCCATCATCGCCCGGTCACCCCCAGGAGACGTTCCCACCGGCGCGCCGCGTGCGCCGGCCGGTAGCGCTCGGCCAGCCGGCGGCGCCCGGCCTCGCCGCGGCGCCGCGCCTCCTCCGGGTCGCGCCACAGGGCCGCCAGCGCGGCGGCCAGCTGGCCGGGTGCCACCGCCGGGACCAGCCAGCCGGTCTCGCCGTCGACCACGACCTCGGGAATGCCGCTGACCGCGCTGGCCACCACCGGCACGCCGGCCTCCATGGCCTCGAGAACGACCAGCGGCATGCCCTCGTAGATCGACGGCACCACCAGGGCGCGCGCCCCGGCCAGCAGCCGCCGCACCCGGGCGGCGCTGCAACGGCCCAGGAAGTCGACCCGTTCCTCGACCCCACACCGGCGCGCCGCGCGCTCCAGGCGGCGGCGGTGCTCGCCGTCGCCGGCGATCAGCAGTCGCGCCTCGGGCACCTCGGCGGCTACCAGCTCGAGGGCGCGCAGCAGGACCTCGACCCCCTTGCGCACCCGCAGACGGCCCACGAAGAGCAGATAGCCGGGCTCCGGCTCGGGGCCCGGCTGCAAACCCGGCTCGGCGCTCGGCGCGGGGCCGCCCACCTCCAGCCCACCGGTGACGTTGGCCAGCACCTCTACCCCGCGGATTCCGTAGTCGCGCTCGATCTCGGCGGCGGTGACGCGGCTGGGCGCCAGCACCCGGTCGGCGAGCCAGGCGGTGAGGCAGCCCAGCCCGACCTGCAGCGGCCCCTTGAACATCCGGAACCGCCACTCGGCGCCGCTCGGCGCGCCCAGCAGCCGGCCGTCGTCGCGCAGCGGCCGCACCGCGCGCAGCTCCTGCCGGTAGCTTACCTGGAGCAGCGCGACCAGCCGCGGCGGCGGCGTCAGCAGCGGCCGGGCGACGGCCAGCCACAGCGCGGCCAGCGCGCCGTCCGATTCGTGGACCTGGACGACCTCGGGCCGGAAGCGCCGCACCCGGCGGGCGAGCGCCGGCACCACCGCCAGCGGAAACAGCGCCTTGGGCCCGGCGGCGCCGCCGGCGCCACGGCCCAGGACCTCCACCTGGTGACCGGTCTCGCGCAGACCGGCCGCCAGCTGCAGCACCTGCTCGCCGACGCCCGAGACGTCGACCGGGGGCAGGGTGTTGGCCACCAGCAGCACGCGCACCTCGACTATCCCCCCGAGAGCGGTGGGCGGTCGCCCGGCGCGCCCCGGTCGGGCGGCAGCAGGGCCGCCGCGGCCGGCCAGCCGCGGCGCGCGATCAGCTCGCGGGCGTCGCGGCGGGCGCACTCCAGCCACCGCCGGTCGGCGGCCAGATCGGCGATCCGGTAGCCGGGACCCCCCGCCTGCCGGGTCCCCAGCAGCTCGCCGGGGCCGCGGATCGCCAGGTCCTCCTCGGCGATCTGGAAGCCGTCGTTGCAGCCGGCGAAGACTTCCAGCCGGCGTTTCGCCTCAGCGGTCAACCGCCCGTGGACGGCGACGCACACCCCGGCGCGCTCGCCCCGCCCCACCCGGCCGCGGAGCTGGTGGAGCTGGGAAAGTCCATAGCGCTCGGCGCTCTCGATGATCATCACCGTGGCGCGGGGCACGTCGACCCCCACCTCGACGACGGTGGTCGCCACCAGCACCCGTAGCCGGCCGGCGGCGAACCCGGCCATCGCCTGCTCGCGCTCGGCGGCCGGCATGCGCCCGTGGACCACCGCCGAGGGGACCTCGGGCAGCGCCCGCCGCACCGCCTCGCCGGCGGCCTCGATGGAGGCCGCCTCGAGCCGGTCGCTCTCCTCGATCAGCGGATAGACGACGTAGGCCTGGTCGCCAGCCGCCAGCCGCTCGCCCAGCCGAGCATAGAGCCGCGGGCGGGCGCGGGCCGGCACCAGCCGGGTGTCGACCGGCTGGCGCCCCGGCGGCAGCTCGTCGACCAGCGACAGGTCGAGGTCGCCGTAGGCGGTGAGCGCCAGCGAGCGCGGGATCGGGGTCGCCGTCATCACCAGCAGGTCGGGCCGCTCGCCTTTGGCCTCGAGGAGCTGACGCTGGACCACCCCGAAGCGGTGCTGCTCGTCGACCACCACCAGCGCCAGCTCGCGAAACTCGACCGCCTCCTGGATCAGCGCGTGGGTCCCCACCACGATCCGGACGTCGCCGGCCGCCAGCCGCCGCCGCAGCCGGCCCGCGGCCGGCGTCGAGGCGGTCAGCAGGGCCAGCCGGTAGCGCCCGCCCAGCCAGCCCTCCAGCGTGCGGTGGTGCTGGGCCGCCAGCAGCTCGGTGGGCGCCATCAAAGCCGCCTGCAGCCCGCTCTCGGCGGCCAGCGCCAGGGCGACGGCGGCGATCGCAGTCTTGCCGCAGCCGACGTCGCCCTGAACCAGCCGCAGCATCGGTCCCCGGTCGCGCAGGTCCGCCGCCACTTCGCCGGCCACCCGCAGCTGGGCGGCGGTCGGCTCGAAGGGCAGCAGCTCGCGGGCCAGCTCCCCGACCTCCAGCCGGGCGTCGTAGCAATGGCGTTTGGGCCGGCGGCGCACCTCGCGCCGGGCCAGGGCGAGCCGGATCTGGTGCTCCAGCAGCTCGCCGTAGATCAGCCGCAGATGGGCCGGGGTGCGGCGCGCCGCCAGCCGCGCCGGGTCGGCGTCGTCGGCCGGACGGTGAAGCCCGCGGAGCGCCGCCGGCAGCGGCTCCAGACCGTGTCTCTCCAGCAGCTCGGGCGGCAACCGCTCGGGCAGCTCGCCCTCCAGGTCTATCCGGTCGAGGATCTGGTCCAGCAGGCGGCGGAGGAAGGCGGGACCGTGCCCGCCGGCGGCGCCGTAGACCGGCACCAACCGTGCGGCGTGGAGTGCACGGCCGGCCGGCTCGCAGCTCGGGTTGACCAGCTGCCAGCCGTCGCCCTGCCGCCGCAGCTCGCCATAGAGCAGGTAGTCGGTCTCGGGAAGGAGCTGCGCCGGCAGGTAGGGCCGGTTGAACCAGACGACCGGCAGCTCGCCGCTACCGTCGACCAGCAGCGCGCGGACCAGCGACAGCCCCCGCCGCCGCACCCGCACCCGCTGGACGCGCGTGAGGCGACCGCCGACCAGATAGCTCCCCTCGCCGGCCAGCGCCGCCACCGAGGTCAGCCGCCGCCGGTCCTCGTAGCGGAACGGCAGATGGAACAGCAGGTCCTCCACCGTCTCCAGGCCGGCCGCGGCCAGCGCCCGCGCCCGCTGCGGACCGATCCCCCGCAGCTCGCTCAGCGGCGCGCCGGCCCCCAGCGCTCCGGCTCGGCCCCGCGACCCCGGGATCACCGTTTCAGACCGGGCCGCTGTGGAAGGCAAGCTCCACCAGCCCGAGCCGCAGGCGGTCCCCCGAGCGCAGCTCCACGGGCACGCCGGTGCGGATGCGCTCGCCGTTGACGAAGGTGCCGTTGACCGCGCCGATGTCCTCCACCACCAGGAAGCGGCGGCCCTCGCGGTAGATCTTGGCGTGGCGGCGGCTGCTGGTGCGGTCGGGATCGACCGGCGTCAGGTCGACGTCGGGCTGGATGCCGGTGACCGGATCGCGGCGCCCTAGCGTGGCGACGCTCTTGCCGGCCAGCAGGAAGCTGGTGCCCGAGCCCTCGTGCGCCAGCCGGCAGCCGGTCAGCAGCGCCCCGGACGCCGCCGGCTCGGCCGGACGCTCCACCTCTTCGCCGAGCGCCTCGCGCAGCCGGTGGTCGGTGTCGCGCAGCCGGCGGCAGAGCTTGCGCATGATGCGCACCGCGATCTCGGTGTTGGCGCGCAGCATGGCGTCGAAGGTCGAGCCGCTGATCTGCAGCAGCTCGACCGCCGTCACCGCCCGCGCCGAGGCGTTGCGCGGCAGTTCCTCGAGCAGCGACATCTCGCCGAAGAAGTCGCCCTTCTCGAGCAGCGCCAGCCGGGTGGGCCGGCCCCCCGCCTCCTGCAAAATCTCCACCGAGCCCTGGCGGATGATGTACATCTCGGTCCCCAGCTCGCCCTCGCGAAACAGGTAGGTGCCGGCGTCCACCCGCAGGTGGCGGCCGGTCCGGTCCTCGAGACTGGTGGCGCGGAACTCAGGGCTCATCGGACGAGGGGGGCAAGCCTACCAGCAGCCGGCGGCGTTCCAGCCGCGCTTCGGCGCCCAGCGGCAGGGTGTGGTTGGGGCGGCAGTGGCCCGCCCTACAGCCGGTCGCCACCGGCCAGCCACCGGCCGCCGCCAGCTCGCCGAGCACGGCGGCGAGGTCGAGGCCCGGCTCGGCCTCCGGCGCCCTCTCCAGCCGGCCCACCACCATCCCGCGAAGTCCTTCGAAGGCCCCGGCCAGACGCAGCTGCTGGAGCATCCGGTCGACCCGGTAGAGCGGCTCGGCGACGTCCTCCCAGAACAGCAGGCTGCCCTCGAGCCGCGGCGCGAAGGGCGTCCCGGCGGTCGCCGCCAACAGGCTCAGACAGCCGCCGCGGAGCGGGCCCTGCGCCCCGGAACGGCCGACGAGCAGCTCGACCGGCACGGTCGCCGGCAGCTCACCGGCCAGCGCTCCCAGCAGCGAGCGGCGCTCGGCCGGCACCAGACCTTCGGCCAGCTCGACCGCCACCATCGGACCGTGGAAGCTCACCCAGCCCAGCCGGTCCACGACCTGCAGCAGGAAGGGGGTCAGGTCCGAATAGCCGACGTAGGCCCGCGGCTGCGCGGCCAGCGCCCGCCATTCGAGCCGCGGCAGCAGACGCAGCACCCCGTGGCCGCCGCGGGCGAAGAAGACGGCGCGGATCGAGGGGTCGGCCGTCAGCCGGTGGAAGGCGGCCAGCCGCTCCCCGTCGGAGCCCGCGAACGGGCCGTGGCGGGCGTCGAGGTTGTCGGCAGCCACCACCTCGAAGCCCAGCTGTTCGAGCGCCGCCACGCCGCGTTCCAGCCGTTCGCGGTCGACCGGTCCGGACAGCGCCGCCACCCCGACCCGGTCGCCGGGGCGGACGGGCGGGGGGAGCCGAGGTCTGGATGCTGACAAGGGCCGGGTGAGAGAGATGGCGCCGGAGAGCCCCGTAAGCCGAATTCTGTTCCGCCGGCGGACCGGCGGCGGTGGTCATTCCTCTGGGACCGACGTTGCCGCCGGACTCGTGCGACCGACCCGGAAGCGGTCCCCACGGAGGGGACGGGACGGGCGGCCCGGACCGCTTCCCTACTTGGTCTTGCTCCGCATGGGGTTTGCCGTGCCCCGACCGTCACCGGCCGGGCGGTGCGCTCTTACCGCACCCTTTCACCCTTGCCCGGATCACCGTTGCCGGGGATTCCGGGCGGTCTGCTCTCTGTGGCACTTTCCGTCGCGTCGCCGCGCCTCGCCGTTAGCGAGCATGCTGCCCGTCGGAGTTCGGACTTTCCTCCGCCCCGCATCGGGGACAGCGACCACCTGGCGCTCTCCGGCGCCGGGCCGATTCTAACCCGTTTCCCCCGGGGACCGGAAACGCGCCAGCAGGCGGCCGAGAAAGCCGCCCGCCGCCGCCGGCGCGCTGGCCAGCCGCTCCAGACCCTCCAGCGCCTCGGGGTGGGCCGGCATCCGCTCCAGCGCCGCCTGGTACTCCTCGCGGGCCCGCGCCAGGTTGCCGCTACGCTCGTAGAGTTCGCCGAGGCGGAGCCGCAGCTCGGCGTCGCGCGGCTTGAGCTGCACCGCCTTCGAGAGGTTGACGAGCGCGCGATCGAGCCAGTTGCGGTTCTCGGCCTGACACTCGGCCAGCAGGGCGTAGTACTCGGGCCGCGGCGCCGCCCGCACCGCCTGCTCGAGCAGCTGGATAGCCGAGTGGAACTCCTGACGCGTGACCATCGACCGCGCCACCTGATAGGCCTCGCGCGCCACCCGCTCCTCCTCCTGGCGCCGTCCCGACTCCTCCTGCGGTGGCCCGCCGGGCACCTCGCCGTCCAGGCTCTCGAAATAGCGCCGGCTGCGCTCGGGGTCGCTGAGCGTCAGGTAGGCCTCGGTGGCGCGCTCGAAGAGCATCCTCAGTCCGGCCTCGCCCGGCTTGAGCCGCAGGCGCTCGGCGTGGCTGGGGTGCACCAGCCGGGCCAGGCGGGTGTAGGCGGCGTGCAGCTCGTCGGTGGTGCTGCCCAGGCCGACGCCCAGCAGCTCGAAGTGGCTGATCTGCCCCAGCCGTCCCAGCAGGTCGGCGAGCTGGCGCCGGTGGTCTTCGGGGGCGAGCTCGAGCGGCTGGCTCTCGAGACCTTCGCCGACCCGCTGCGCCAGCTTCTCCACCAATCGCGGCGCCAGCCAGGTGCTGGCCTCGCCTGCCGGCATCTGCTCCGCCCGCCGGATGAGGTCCACTGCCAGCAGCCGGCAGAGCTTCTCGAGCGCGGTCGGGCGGTCGAGGTCCGCCTGGCGCAGCAGCTCGCGCACCGCGGCCGGGCGCTCCAGGCGCGACAGGAAAAACGCCTCGTGCGAATCGAGAAGCGCCGGCGGCGGCGCGCCGTCGGCGCGCGGCACCGCCTGGTAGCGCTGGTCCTCGCCCCCCAGCCGTCGCAGTAGCTCGAACTCGGCGCGGTCCTGGACCGCCCCGGTGGCCAGCAGCCGCGCCGTCGGCAGCGGCCCGATCAGGTCGACGCGGATCTCGGCCGGCCCTTCGGTGAAGCTGCTGCCGGCCGCCTCCCAGTCGCCCAGCAGCCGGCAGAGGTCGCGGGTCAGCCGCTCCAGGGCGTCCGGGCCGCCTACCGCTCGCTGTCCGGTGCCCACTCCCGCGCCGGCCCCAGGCCCTGCCCCGCCCGCGGCCTTCTTGCCACCCGCCGCCGACCCGATCAGGATCTCCGCCCTGCCGCACAGCGGATGGTCGGGCGCCAGGTACAGGTCGCCGCCGACGAAATAGAGACGGCCGCCGGCACCGGCACCCGGCACGTCGAGCCGGCCGGTCCCGCCCGCGAGATAGACCTGCCGCACGGTGTCGAACAGCGGCTCCCGAGGAGCGCTCGGCTCGGAGCCGGTCATCGGTGCGGGGATTCTACGGCAGGCGGCGCGGCGGCGCCGGCCGCCAGCTGCCGGTGCAACCGGTGTCCGAGCACCGGACCGAGGGCGGCCTGCAGCTCCTCCACGCTGGCAGCCCGCACCCCTTCGACGCTGCCAAAGCGCCGCAGCAGCGACTTGCGCCGCCGCGGTCCGATCCCCGGCAGGGCGTCCAGCCGGCTCTCGAGCGTCCGGGCGCGGCGCCGCCGCCGGTGGCGGCCGAGCGCGAAGCGGTGCGCCTCGTCGCGGATGCGTTGCAGCAGCTGGAGTCCGGGATCGTCCGCCGGCAGACGGAGCGGCGCCGGCCGCGCCGGCAGATACACCTCCTCCCGGCGCTTGGCCAGACCGGCGACCGGGGTCTCCTCGACCCCCAGACGGGCCAGCGCGGCCAGCGCCGCGTTGAGCTGACCGCGGCCGCCGTCGACCAGGATCAGGTCGGGCATGGTCCCTACCTCGTCGAGGAGCCGCCGGTAACGCCGCTCGACCGCCTGGCCGAGGGCCGCGAAGTCGTCGCCCAGCTCGATGCCGCGGATGTTGAAGCTGCGGTAGTCGCGCTTGCGCATCGCCCCCTCCTCCCACACCACCAGCGAGGCGACCGTCTCGCTGCCCTGGAAGTCGGAGACGTCGAGCCCTTCGATGCGGCGCGGCGGATCGCCGAGGCCGAGGACCACGCGCAGGCGCTCGGCGGCGGCCCGTTCGCGCCCACCCACCCGGAAGCGGCGGCGATGGGCCAGCTCGGCGTTGCGCATCGCCAGCGCCACCCGCTGCGCCTTGGGGCCACGGGCCGGAAAGCGCAGGTAGACCCGCTCGCCCTTGCGCTCCGAGAGCCACTCCTCGAGCGCCTCGCGGCCGTCGATCGGCAACGGCAGGTGGACCTCCTTGGGGATGAAGGTCGTGCGGTCGTAGAGCTGGGGCAGGAGCTCGGAGAGCACCCGCTCGCCGGCCACCTCCTGCCGCCCCTCCCAGAAATACTCGCGGCGGTCGAGGACCTGCCCGCCGCGCATCACCAGCAGGGTCACCGCGGCGTTGCCGCGCCGCGCGCAGACCCCGAAGATGTCCAGGTCCTCGCCCCCCACCGATGACAGCTTGCCGCGCTGCCCCACCGCCTCGACCTCGGCGAGCAGGTCGCGGAGCCGGGCCGCCCTCTCGAAGTCGAGGGCCCCGGCCGCCTCCTCCATCTGCCGGCGCAGCCGGCGCCGCAGGCGGTCGGTGCGGCCGCCGAGAAGCAGCCGGGCGTCGGCCACCGCCGCGTCGTAGGCGGCGCGGGTGGTCAGCCCGTCGACGCACGGCCCCAGACAGCGGCGCATGTCGTAGTAGAGGCAGGGGCGCGGCAGCGAGCCGTCGATCTCGATGTGGCAGACGCGGATCTCGAACAGCTTCTGGACCAGCTTGATCGCCTTGCGAGCCAGCCCGGCCGGCAGATAGGGACCAAAGTACTCGGCGCCGTCGTCGCGCAGCCGGCGGGTGAAGGCGATCCGCGGGTAGGAATCGGCGAGGGTGAGCTTGACGTAGGGATAGGTCTTGTCGTCCCGCAGCAGGACGTTGTAGCGGGGGCGCCGTTTCTTGATCCAGTTGTTCTCCAGCAGCAGCGCCTCGGCCTCGGTGTCGGTGACCACGTACTCGAGATCGGCGGCCTCGGCCAGCATGGCGGCGAGCCGCGCCTCCTGGGCGCCGGTGAGATAGGTCGCCACCCGCTTGCGCAGCGACTTGGCCTTGCCGACGTAGAGCGCCTTGCCGCGGGGGCCCTTGAAGACGTAGATGCCGGGCCGGTCCGGCAGGGCGGCGGCACGGGCCGCGAGCATCGCCCCGGGGTCGGGCGGTGGCGGGGTGCTGCTGGGCCGACGGTCGGACATCCGCGACGGTCTCTCAGCCGCGGTAGATCTGCAGCTCGCGGAGCTCGCGCAGGCGGTCGCGGAGCACCGCCGCCTCCTCGAACTCGAGACGCTTGGCGGCCTGCTTCATCCGTTTCTCGAGCTCGGCCAGCTGCGCGCTCAAGCTGCGGTTCGAGAGCTCGGCTACTTCGTCGTGCCCGCCCCCGCCCACCGGGTAGTAGTCGAGGTTGCTCATCTGGACCAGCGGGCTGTGGATGTCCTTGAGGATGGTCCGCGGCTCGATTCCGTGCCGCTCGTTGTAGGCCTGCTGCCTGCTCCGCCGGCGGGCGGTCTCGCCGATGGCGCGGGCCATCGACTCGGTGGTGCGGTCGGCGTAGAAGATCACCCGCCCGTTGACGTTGCGCGCCGCCCGGCCGGCGGTCTGGATCAAGGACGTCTCGCTGCGCAGGAAGCCCTCCTTGTCGGCGTCGAGCACCGCCACCAGCGCCACCTCGGGCAGATCGAGCCCCTCGCGCAGCAGGTTGATCCCCACCAGCACGTCGAACTCGCCGCGCCTCAGGGCGGTGAGGATCTCCACCCGCTCCAGGGTCTCGACGTCGCTGTGCAGGTAGCGCACCCGGACCCCCAGCTCGAGCAGGTACTGGGTCAGCTCCTCGGCCATCCGCTTGGTCAGCGTGGTGACCAGCACCCGCTCGCCGCCGTCGATGACCCGCCGGATCTCGGCCAGCAGGTCGTCGACCTGGCCGCCGGCCGGCCGCACCTCGATCGGCGGGTCCAGGAGCCCGGTGGGACGCACCACCTGCTCGACCACCACGCCGCCGGCGCGCTCCAGCTCCCAGGCGCCGGGGGTCGCCGAAACGTAGATGCGCTGCCCGACTCGCTGATCGAACTCGTCGAAGCTCAGCGGCCGGTTGTCGAGGGCGCTGGGCAGCCGGAAACCGTGCTCGACCAGGGTCTCCTTGCGCGAGCGGTCGCCGTGGTACATACCACGCACCTGGGGAATGGTCTGGTGGCTCTCGTCGACCACCAGCAGGAAGTCGTCGGGCAGGTAGTCGAGCAGGGTGGGCGGCGGCTCGCCGGGGGCGCGGCCGGACAGATGGCGCGAGTAGTTCTCGATGCCGTGGCAGTAGCCGATCTCGCGCAGCATCTCGAGATCGAAACGGGTGCGCTGCTCGAGCCGCTGGCGCTCGAGCAGCTTGCCCTGGCTCTCCAGCTCGGCGAGCCGCTCGACCAGCTCCCCCTCGATTGACCCGAAGGCGCGCTCCAGCCGCTCGCGCGGCGTCACGTAGTGGGTCTTGGGGAAGACGGCGATGCGCTCGACCTCCTCGAGCGGGTCGCCGCGCAGCAGATCGAAGCGGGCGATGCGCTCGATCTCGTCGCCGAAGTACTCCACCCGCAGGCCGTGCTCCTCGTAGGCCGGCTGGATCTCCAGCACGTCGCCGCGGGCCCGGAAGCTGCCCGGGAACAGATCGAGCGGCGTGCGCTCGTACTGCATCTCGACCAGACTGCGCAGCGCCGGCTCCATGCCCTCGTCGTCGCCGACGGTGAAGAACTTGAGCATCCCGTAGAAGGCCTCCGGCGAGCCCAGACCGTAGATGCACGACACCGAGGCGACGATGATCACGTCGCGGCGCTCGAACAGCACCTTGGTGGCGCGCAGCCGCAGCCGGTCGATCTCCTCGTTGATGCTGGTCTCCTTTTCGATGTAGGTGTCGGTCTGGGGCACGTAGGCCTCGGGCTGGTAGTAGTCGTAGTAGGAGACGAAGTACTCGACCGCGTTGTGCGGAAAAAAGCTGCGGAACTCCTGGTAGAGCTGCGCCGCCAGCGTCTTGTTGTGCGACAGGATCAGCGTCGGCCGGTCGACCGACTCGATCACCTTGGCGATGGTGAACGTCTTCCCCGAGCCGGTGACCCCCAGCAGCACCTGCTCGCCCACCCCGCGCTCGACCTCGGCCGCCAGCTGCTCGACCGCCGCCGGCTGGTCCCCTTGCGGCGTAAACCGCGCCTCGAGACGGAAGCCGTCCACGTCACGAAGTCTATTGGACGCCGCCGGATGGGCCTGCACCGGCCGCGGCCGCCGAACGCGCCGGTCAGGCCAGGGTCAAGCAGGCCGCGGTGGTGCCGGCGGGAGCGGCGCGGTCGCGGGCCGGCTCGGTCTCCGGGCGGCGGCCGGCGGCGACCCGCTCGAGGGTCGCGGTCAGCTCCAGGATCTGCTCGCGGGTGAGCTTGCCGCTGATCAGGCCGCGGAGCTGGCGTTGCAGATCCTGGAGGGCGGCGGGGTCGACGTCGCCCTCGCGCACCGCCTCGGCCGCCGCGTCGAAGGCGGCCTCCAGGCGCCGGCGCTCTTCGGGGGTCAGCTCCGCCGGCAGGTTGGCGATCACCTCGGTCTCGACCTGGTTCAGCGCCCAGACGAACAGCGACTTCGCGTTGAGCAGCAGCACCACCAGGGCGGCGCCGGCGACCACCGCCAGCACCAGACAGCCGACCACGAGCGGCTTGGCGCAGCCGCCCCCGGGACCCGTGGCGGGAGCCGTGGACGGAACCGCGGGGCCTACCGGTGAGCGACCCGCGCCGCGGCCGGGGGTGAAGGGCTGCGGGTCGGGAGAGGCCGGGGGTGGAGCGGCATCGCCGCTCGAAGGACCGCCGCTCCAGGAATCGTCGCTCACAGTGTTGCCGCTCAGCCGGTGGCCGTTCAGGGGTCGCGGTTCAGAGGGTCGCCGTTGAGAGCTCCGGGCCGAGGCCCGGTCACGCGAGCCGGACCGGTTTTATCACCGCGGCGCCGCGCGGCACAAATCGGCCGAGGGTCGCCGATCTCTATAATCGCGTCGTGAACGCCGGCCGTGCCAGCGCCTCGCAGCGCGCCCTCGACGCCCGGCGCCGGCTACGGCGGCGAGGTCTGCCTTTGCTGGTGGCGCTGGTCGCCGGCGCCCTGGCCGGGGTCGGGGTCGCGGCGGTGATCCACATGCCGCGGGTCGAGAGCCTGGCCGACTTCACCCCCGGGCTCATCACCCAGCTCCATGACACGGAGGGGCGGGTGTTTGCCACCTATGCTCGCGAGCGGCGGGTGCTGCTGCGCGAGGGCGAGGTGCCGGAGCTGCTGCGACAGGCGGTGCTCGCCGCCGAGGACGCCAACTTCCTCAAGCACGGCGGGGTGGACGTCCAGGGGGTGGCGCGGGCGGCGTTGAAGAACCTGATCCGCGGCAAGCTGGCGATGGGTGGCTCGACGATCACCCAGCAGCTGGCGCGCCAGCTCTTCCTCACCCCCGAGAAGAGCTGGCGGCGCAAGATCGAAGAGGCGCTGCTGGCCGTCGAGCTGGAGAAGAACTTCAGCAAGCAGCAGATCCTCACCCTCTACTGCAACCTGATCTTCCTCGGCCACGGCAACTACGGCTTCGAGGCCGCGGCGCGCTCCTACTTCGACAAGTCGGTGGCCGACCTGACCCTGCCCGAGGCGGCGATGCTGGCCGGCATCCCGCAGCGCCCCACCGCCTACAGCCCCTACCGCGCGCCCGACCTGGTGGCGACCCGTCGTGACTACGTGCTGCGCCGGATGCGCGAGGAGGACTTCATCGACGTCGCGGCCTACGAGCAGGCCACCGAAGCGCCGCTCGGCGTCGCACCGCCGCGCCCCAAGGAGCGTCTCGCGCCCTACTTCGCCGAGGAGGTGCGGCGCTACCTGGAGGCCGAGTACGGCAGCGAGGGGCTGTTACGCCAGGGCCTGCAGATCGACACCACCCTCGACGCCGAGATCCAGCGCGCCGCCGAGCAGGCGCTGCGGGCCGGGCTGCTCGACCTGGACCACCGCAAGGCCTGGCGCGGCCCCCTCTACCGGGTCGAGGGCGAGGACCTGGAGACCCACCAGCTCGCCACCTGGAGCGGCCGCGGGCCGCTGCCCGGCGAATGGACGCAGGGACTGGTGGTGGCGACCGACGGGCGGCAGGCGCGGGTGCGCCTCGCCGACGGTCCGCGCACGCTGCGGCCGGCCGGCTACCGCTGGACCCGCCGCGAGCTGCCGCGGCTGCTCGAGCCGGGCGACGTCGCCTGGTTCCGGCTCGAGCCGCCGGCCGAGGAGGGCGCCGAGAAGGATGGCGAGGCGCTGCTCGTGCTCGAGCAGGAGCCCGAGCTGGAAGGTGCGGTGGTGGTCCTGGAGTCGGCGACCGGCGCGGTCCGCGCCATGGTCGGCGGCTGGGACTTCGAGCGCTCGAGCTTCAACCGCGCCACCCAGGCGCGGCGGCAGGTCGGCTCGGCCGTCAAGCTGTTCGTCTTCGGCGCCGCGCTGGAGTCCGGGTTCACCCCGGCCGACACCGTGTTCGACGCTCCCGCGGTGTTCCCCGGCGCCAACAACCTGCCGACCTACAGCCCCCGCAACTTCTACCGCCGCTACTTCGGCATCACCACCCTCAGGCGGGCGCTCGAGCTGTCGATGAACGTCACCTCGGCCAAGCTGATGGACATGGTGGGCGCCGAGCAGGTGATCGACCTCGCCCGCCGCTGCGGGGTGACCTCCGAGCTGCCCCCCTACCCCAGCCTGGCCCTGGGGGCGGCCGAGATGATCCCCATCGAGCTGGCGGCCGCCTACGCCACGGTGGCCAACCAGGGCATCTACGTCGAGCCCTATCTCATCGAGCGGGTGCGGACCGCCGACGACCAGGTGCTCGAGGAGCACCGCACCCGCGCCCACAAGGCCCTGGAGCCCGAGATCGCCTACGTCCTCACCCACATGCTGGAAGGCGTCATCGACCGCGGCACCGGCGCCAAGGCCGCCGGTCTCGACACCGCCCTGGCCGGCAAGACCGGCACCACCGACGACTACGTCGACGCCTGGTTCGCGGGCTTCACCACCCGCCACACGGTGCTCGCCTGGGTGGGCTACGACGTCAGCCGCTCGATCGGCCGCAACATGACCGGCGGCGAGGCCGCCCTGCCGATCTGGAAGTCGATCATCGAAGCCGGCCTCGAGGACGGCTGGATCGAGCGCGGCGTCGAGTTCCCGGTGCCCCCCAAGGTCACCCTGCGCCCGGTCGAGTACTCCACCGGCCTGCTCCCCGGCCCCGGCGCCGAGCGCGTCATCGAAGAGGCCTTCGTCGCCGGCACCGAGCCCGCCCGTCCCTACGAGCCCCGCTGGGCCCGAATCCTCGATATGCCCTGGTACCAGCAGCGCCCCTTCTACCTCGCCAAGGCCGGCGAGCGCATGCCCGAACAGGTCGAAGACTGGACCCCCGTCCAGGAGGCCTGGGCCGAGAAGTAGGCTCGCCGCCTCAGGCCGGTCGGGTGGCGATCAGGGCGTAGTCCTGGTGGCCGAAGAGGAGCGCGTTGAGGCGGTCGCGCAGCTCGTTGAGCTGGTGGGCAAGGGCGAGGTCGGGGCCCTCCAGGTTGCCGGTGGCGACTTCAGGTAGGAGGTCGTCCGGGCCGAAGGGCCGCAGCTCGAGCCGCTCGATGGGGTCGAAGCCGGCCTGCTCGAGGAGCAGCTGCAGAGTCGCCGGGTGGACCGGGCGCTGGTGGGTGGGATCGAGCCAGAAGTTGCGGGCCGCGACCACCAGCGAGAGCGGGTTGGGGGTCTCGAGGGCCAGTACCCCGCCCGGCTCGAGGGCGCGCCACGCGAGGCGGGCCAGGCGATCGACAGCGGCGGGCGGCAGGTGCTCGACGACGTGCAGGCAGAGCACGCCGCCCAGCCCACCTTCCGGTGCCGCCTCCAGCGCGGCGAGCAGGTCCTGCTCCTCCACCTCCAGGCCCTGCTCGCGGCAGGCGCGGATCATCTCGGCGTTGGTGTCGACGCCGCGCGCCGAGACGCCCTGCTCCTTCAGCACCGCCAGCGTCTCGCCGCGGCCGCAGCCCAGATCCAGGACCGGGCCGCGCTTCTCCAGGTAGGGCAGATACGTGACCGCCCGCTGCGCGATCTCCTCGCGGGTGCCCCGGAAGCGGTCCTCCAGACCCTGGTAGGCCTGCTCGTCCCACGCCCTCGCCAGCGCCCGGACGCGGCCCGCTGCCCCCTCTGACCCTTGATCCGGCATCCCGATCTCTCCGGCGCCCGGTCGGTCGCCCTTCGCAGTCGCCGCCCGCACCTCCGCAGCCGCGGCCGAACCCCCGGAGACCCCTTTACCCAGCTCTGCATTCTCTCCATCGACCGGAGTCCCAGCACCCATACCCTCAGCCCCCGCATCGACTCTTGCCAGCAACGCCCCCAGGCGGTGCATCAGCTCGTGGCTCTGGCGGCGGTAGCGGTCGAGTTTCTGGTCGACGAGGGCGTAGAGGGCGTCGGAGTGGCGCATGACGTCCTCGAAGCCGTCGCGCTTGAAGCCCTCGAGGTGGGTCAGGCGGCGGTGGTTGTTCTGGACGTCGCGGTGCAGGTCGTCGCGCACCTCGCGGAGATCGCGAAGCAGCTCCTCGTGCAGCCGGCCGAGGTCGCGCTGCAGCTGGGTGACGCTCTCGGAGGCGGCGGTCAGGTCGCTCCGCAGGTCCTCCAGGTGGCCCAGCACCACCAGGTTGAAGGTGCGCTGGCGGTCCCAGAGGTCGGCCAGCGGCGCCCGCAAGAGTGGACGCAGCCAGCGCTTGACGAGGACGATCAGCCGGCCGGCCGGGCCGCGGTGGCTGCGGATGGGGAACGGGCGATCCCCCTCCCACAGCCAGCGCCAGTCGCCGAGGCTGCGGCTCGATCCGGAAGCCAGCTCGTCGAGACTCGGGCCGGAACCCCGTTCGGGGTCGCCGCCCGGCGCCGGCGCTTCCGGGCTGGCCACGGGCCTACTCTTCGGGAACCACGGTGACCATCACCTCGGCCACCACCTCGGGGTGCAGCTCGATGCGCACCGGGTGGTCGCCAAGGGTCTTGATGCCGCCCTCGAGATCGATGCGGCGCCGGTCGACCACGATGCCCTTCTTCTCCAGCAGGTGGGCGACCTCGGTGGCGGTCACCGAGCCGTAGAGGGTCTCCGACTCGGACACCCGCTTGGGGATCTCCAGCCTGACGTTGGCGATCTGGCCGGCCAGCTCGACCGCCACCTCGCGCTCGCGGGCGTGCCGGGCGTCGATCTTCTTGCGCTGCTGCTCGAAGAACTTGCGGTTGCCGGGCGTGGCCTCGAGGGCCAGCCCGCGGGGAAAGAGATAGTTGCGGGCATGGCCGGGCTTGACCCGGACCACCTCGCCGCGCTTGCCGGTGTGCAGCACGTCCTGCATCAGAATGACTCGCATCGCTCGTTTCCTCGCTAGCGCCGCCCGCTAGTCCGCGGTGAACGGCAGCATGGCCAGGTGGCGGGCCCGCTTGATCGCCTGCGAGACGATCCGCTGGTGTTTGGCGCAGGTGCCCGAGATCCGCCGCGGCAGGATCTTGGCGCGCTCCACGATGTACTGCTGGAGCAGCTTGACGTCCTTGTAGTCCACGTAGTCCACCTTGTCGGCGCAGAACCGGCAGACCTTGCGGCGGCGGTAGAACTGCTTCTTCTTGCGGCCCATCAGTTGTCCTCCGCGGCGGCCGCGGCCTCCGGCTCGCCGGTCTCCTCGGGAGCCCCCCGCTCGCGCAGCCGGCCGCCGTCGGTGCGTACCCGCAGGAAGCGGAGCACCTGCTCGTTCTGGCGCATCCGCTGCTCCACCTCGGCGAAGGCCGAGCCGCCTTCCGCCTCGAGGCGCAGCAGGACGTAGCGGCCCTCGCGCAGCTTGTTGATCTGGTAGGCCAGCTTGCGCTTGCCCCAGCTCTCCTCCTTGGTGACGGTGCCGCCCGAGGAGCGGATCATCTCCTGATACTCCTGGCTCAGGCCGACCACCTCCTCGTCGGACAGACGAGGATCGACGATGAAGACCAACTCGTAACTTCGCATGTCTCGGTCGAGACCTCCCTATGGCCTGTTCGGTCCCCCGACGCGGCGGAGGACAGAGAGGTGAAGGCGTGGCCACCGGTCGCCCGGCGGCTTCGAACACCGCGGATTCTACCCGATCCGGCCCCTCACACCAACCCCAAGCAGCCCGCCGACCCGCTCAGACCAGCAGCGGGGCCATGACCAGGGCCACCACCGACATCAGCTTGATGAGGATGTTCAGGCTGGGCCCGGCGGTGTCCTTGAAGGGGTCCCCGACGGTGTCGCCGACCACCGCCGCCTTGTGGGCGTCGGAGCCCTTGCCGCCGTGGGCGCCGCTCTCGATGTGCTTCTTGGCGTTGTCCCAGGCGCCGCCGGCGTTGGCCATGAAGATGGCCATCAGCACCCCGGCGGCGGTGGCCCCGGCCAGCAGCCCGCCCAGCGCCGCGGTGTCGTACAGCCCCACCGCCACCGGCACCAGCACCGCCATCAGCCCGGGCGCCACCATCTGGCGGATCGCCGCCTGGGTGGAGATGTCGACGCAGCGCGCGAAATCGGCGTCGGCCTTGCCCTCCATCAGACCGGGGATGCTCTTGAACTGGCGGCGCACCTCCTCGATCATCTTGAAGGCGGCGCGGCCCACCGCCCGCATCGCCAGCGAGGAGAACAGGAAGGGCAGCATCGCCCCCAGCAGCAGCCCGCCCATCACCTCGGGGCTGGCCAGGTCGATGGTCTCCAGCCCGACGGTGGTGCGGAAGGCGGCGAACAGCGCCAGCGCGGTGAGCGCCGCCGAGCCGATGGCGAAGCCCTTGCCGATCGCCGCGGTGGTGTTGCCGACCGCGTCGAGCTGGTCGGTGCGAGCGCGCACCTCGGGGCCCAGCCGCGACATCTCGGCGATGCCGCCGGCGTTGTCGGCCACCGGTCCGTAGGCGTCGACCGCCAGCTGAATGCCGGTGGTCGACAGCATGCCGAGGGCGGCGATGGCGATGCCGTAGAGCCCGGCCTGGTCGTGGGCCACCAGGATGGCGGCCACCAGCACGATGATCGGCAGGGCGGTCGAGCGCATGCCCAGCGCCAGGCCGGAGATGATGTTGGTGGCGGCGCCGGTGAGGCTGTCCTTGGCGGTCTCCTGGGCCGGCCCCTTGGAGGCCGAGGTGTAGTAGTCGGTGATCAGCCCGATGGCGACGCCGCCGATCAGGCCGGCGACGGTGGCCCAGAACACGCCCGAGGCGTCGAAGGTGCGGCCGCCGATCACGTAGCTGCCCTCGAGCAGCCAGCGCGAGGCGCCCCAGATCGCCGCCACCATCACCCCGGCGGCGAACAGGGTGCCGCGGTGGAGCGCCGCCGCGGGGTCGCCGCCCTCGCTGGTGCGCACCAGCAGGGTGCCGGCCAGCGACACCAGGATGCCCAGCCCGGCCAGCACCAGCGGCAGCACCACCAGCATCGGGGTGTAGGCGCCGCCGTCGGCGTGGGTGGCGTTGACCCCCAGCACCAGCGCGCCGACGATCGAGCCGACGTAGGACTCGAACAGGTCGGCGCCCATCCCCGCCACGTCGCCCACGTTGTCGCCGACGTTGTCGGCGATCACCGCCGGGTTGCGCGGGTCGTCCTCGGGGATGCCGGCCTCCACCTTGCCGACCAGGTCGGCCCCGACGTCGGCGGCCTTGGTGTAGATGCCGCCGCCGACGCGGGCGAACAGCGCGATCGAGCTGGCGCCGAACGAGAAGCCGGTGAGCACCGTCACCGTGCGCAGCATGTCGGCCTGCGGCTGGCCGCTGTCGAAGACGGCGGTGTAGAGCAGATAGAGCAGCGACAGGCCGAGCACCCCCAGGCCGACGACGCTGAAGCCCATCACCGCGCCGCCCGAGAAGGCCACCCGCAGCGCCTCGTTGAGGCTGCGGCGGGCCGCCGCCGCGGTCCGCACGTTGGCCGCGGTGGCCACTCGCATGCCGAAGAAGCCGGCCAGCACCGAGCACAGGGCACCCGCCACCAGCGACAACCCGATCAGCGCCGAGCTGCCCGCCATGCCGCTGTTGGCCAGCGCCAGCAGCGCCGCCACCACCACCACGAACAGCGCCAGCACCCGGTACTCGCGGGCCAGGAAGGCCATGGCGCCTTCGCGAATGTGGCCGGCGATCGCGGTCATCCGCTCGTTGCCGGCGTCCTGGCGTCCGATCCAGGCACTGCGCAGCCAGGCGAACACCAGGGCCGCCACCCCGCATCCCGGGATCAGGTACATCAACGTCTCTTGGCTCACGTTTCCATCTCCTCCTCCCTGACCGGCGGTGCCGCCGCCTCCCCGGTGGCCGGTCCCTCCTCCGGACGGCAGGTCAGTCAGGTCAGTTGTTGAATGCGGTCATCGTCCGCTCGACGCCGGTCTCGAGCCAGCTCTCGCAGGCGTCGGCGGCCCGCGTCACCAGCTCCTCGACCAGCGGGCGCTGATCGGCCGGAAAGGGCGTCAGCACGTACTCCTCCAGCTCCTCGCCGGGCACCGTCCCCTCCTCGGGGCCGACCCCCAGGCGCAGCCGGGGCACGCCCTCGGTCTGCAGGCCCTGGAGCACCGAGGCCATCCCCTGGTGCCCGCCGGCGCCGCCCCGGGCCCGCAGCCGCAGCCGTCCCAGCGGCAGATTGACGTCGTCGAAGACCACCAGCATCGCCTCCGGCTCCAGGCCACGGCGCTCGCGCAGACAGCGGGCCCCGTAGCCGCTCCGGTTCATGTAGGTCTGGGGAGCGGCCAGGGTCACGTCGCGGTGATCGGCGAGCAGACAGTTGCACTCCAGCAGCGCCAGCCGCAGCCCGCGGCGCCGCGCCAGCTCCTCCACCACCCGGAAGCCCAGGTTGTGGCGGGTGTCGCGGTAACGCTCGCCGGGATTGCCCAGGCCCAGGACCAGGTGGGCCGGGTATTCGCGCGAGGTTCTGCCCGACGGGGAGCGGTCCACCGCGGACGCGCTCAGGGGGCCTTCTCGCCTCCCTCCTCCTTGGCCCGTCCGATCACCTCCGGCTCCTCGGTCTCGGCCTCGATCAGGGTCTCCTCGGCCGCCTCGGCCTCGGCTGCCTCGACCGCCTCGGCGATCCGGCTGTGCGCCACCGCCGCCAGCACGCGGTCCTTCTCCTCGAGCAGCTCGACCCCGGGCGGCATCTGCAGGTCGCCGGCCTCGCGGTGCTGCCCGGCGTGCAGCTCGGAGATGTCGAGCTCGAGGGCGGCCGGGATGGCCCCGGGCAGGCACTCGACCTCGACCTGGCGGGTCACGAAGTCGACGATGCCGCCCTCGGTCTTGACCCCCACCGGGGTGCCGACCAGGGCGATCGGCACCTCGACCCGCACCTTCTCGGTCATCAGCACGCGCTGGAAGTCGAGGTGGGTGATCTGCCGGCTCAGCGGATCCACCACCATCTCGCGGATCATGGTGTGGCGCTGCTCCTTGGTGCCGGCCAGCTGCAGCTTGAAGACGGCGTTCTCGCCACCGGACTCCTTGAGCAGCTCGAGCAGGGTCTTGCGGTCGACCTGGATGGGGACCGGCGGCTTGCCGCCGCCGTAGACCACCGCCGGGATGCGACCGGCGGCGCGCAGGCGGCGAGCGGCGTTCTTGCCGGTCTCCCGGCGGGATTCGACTTCGAGCGTTGCTTCGGGCATTTCGTTGGTTCTCCGTCGATCAGACGAACAGCGAGCTCACCGAGCTGTTCTCGTGGATTCTGCGGATGGCCTCCCCCAGCAGGGGAGCCACCGAGAACGGCCTGAGTTTGGCGCAGCGCGCCAGCTTGTCTTCGAGCGGCGTGGTGTTGGTGATCAGCACCGTCTCCAGCGGCGAGGAGTCGATCCGCTCGATCGCCGGCCCGGACAGCACGGCGTGGATGCCGGCGGCCAGGATGCGCTGGGCGCCGCCGTCGCGCAGCGACTGCACCGTCGAGTGCAGGGTGCCCGCGGTGTCGATGATGTCGTCGATGAGCAGCACGTTGCGGCCCTCGACGTCGCCGATGATGTTCATCACCTTGGCCTGATTGGGGGCGACCCGCCGCTTGTCGACGATCGCCAAGCTCGCCTCCAGCCGCTTGGCCAGCGCCCGCGCCCGCTCCACGCCGCCGGCGTCGGGCGACACCAGGGTGAGGTCGGGGACCTCGAGGGCGCGGATGGCCTCGAGCAGCACCGGCGCGGCAAACAGGTGGTCCACCGGCAGGTTGAAGAAGCCCTGGATCTGGGCGGCGTGGAGGTCCAGCGTCAGCACCCGGTCGGCGCCCGCCGCCGAGATCAGGTCGGCCACCAGCTTGGCGGTGATCGGCACCCGCGGCTTGTCCTTCTTGTCCTGACGGGCGTAGCCGTAGTAGGGGATCACCGCGGTAACCCGGAAGGCCGAGGCCCGCTTGAAGGCGTCGAGCATGATGAGCAGCTCCATCATGTTCTCGTTGACCGGCCGGCAGATCGGCTGGATCACGAAGACGTCGGCGCCGCGCACGTTCTCCAGGATCTGGCAGAAGATCTCGCCATCGGCGAAGTTGTAGGCCTCGACCTTGCCGACCGCCAGGTTGAGGTAGTCGCAGAGCTCCTCCACCAGCTGGGGATGGGCCCGGCCGCCGAAGACTTTCAGTTCACCGTACATGACTTGCGCTCGCTGCTCCTGTGTCGATCGGCCACCGGTCGCCGGAGGGGGTCGATGGCTGGGGCGGGAGGAATCGAACCTCCGATGCCAGATCCAAAGTCTGGTGCCTTACCACTTGGCGACGCCCCAAGGATCGGCCGCCGCGGGACCCCCGGCCCCGGGTGGCGAGCCCGGCCGCGGCCGGCCTCGCCGATGGCCTGGGGTTGGGGCCTCAGGTCGTCCAGAAGGAGTCCCGGAGGTGCAGCTCGGCAACCTCCTCCAGGCTCGGCTTCTCCGACGGGTCCGCCTCCTGTTCCTCCTCGGCCTCGACGGCGTCCGGGGCGGCCTGTACCGCGCCCGCAGCCGGCGGGGTCTCCCCCGCCTGGGGAGCCGGCCGTTCCGGCGTTGGCGGTGCCGGCGGCGGCGTCGCCACCGCCGGAGCGGCGACCGCCGGCGCGGTGACCGGCGCCGGGGCGGGCTCGGGCGCCAGCCCCTCCCCGGCCTCCGCCTCGCCGGCAACGCGGGCGTACTCGGCCAGGATCCGCCGCTCCATCATCTGGCGGGTTTCGTTGTTGAGCGGATGCGCGACGTCCTTGAAACGCCCATTGCGCTTGCGACGGCTCGGCATGCTGATGAACTTGCTGTCCCGGCCCTGGATGACCTTGATGTCGTTGACCATGAAGCAGTGGTCGAGGACCACGGACACGAAGGCCTTGAGCTTCTCGTCCTGAATCGGGAACACCCGGACCTCGGTGATTTCCATATCACTGGCCTCCCTCGCGGAGCGTGTCGTGTTGTTCGAGAGTCTTGCCGGAGGTCGTGCAGGTGGGTGCCCTCGCCCCGCTGGGCGGGCTCGCGGCCTCTCTCCACCCGAGCGAGCGGAGCCGGCGCGGCTTCGCCGACCCCGACAGCGCATCGGAGGCGCGACGGCGCACCTCGCCTCACCCTGCTCGCCGCCGCGCCAATGCTAGAGGCCGGCGGGGGTGGTGTCAAATCTGCGGCCGCTCTAGACAGCCGCCGGCCGCGTACTCCGCCGGCGCCTCCAGCCGCTCGAGACCGCCCGCCAGCGCTTCGCGAACCACCGGACGCCAGCGGAACTGACTGCCCTCGCGCTGCGAGAGGATGCCGCCGTCGCCGTCGCGGCGCCACCACAGCACCGGCCGGCCGCCCTCCCACAGCGTCCAGCTGGCGGGCGCCCCGGCCTCGAGGCGCGCGGTCCAGCGGCGCCCGGCCCGGTCCCGGAAGTCGAGCTCGGCGGCGGCCGGCTCGGCGCTCGCCCCCGGGTCCCCCCCGGGTCCCCCGACGGCGTCCTCCGGCCGGACCGGCAGCCGGCCCAGCAGCACCTCGGGGAGCGTCGCCAGCGGCAGCGGCGCCAGCGCGGCCTGGGGCAGGCGCACCTCGGCGGCGCCGGTGCAGAACAGCTCGCGGCGGTGATCCACCAGCAGCGAGCCGGTCCCCGCGACCTCCAGGGCCCACAGCGCCCGGCCCAGGGTGTCGGCGGCCGAGAGCTGGAAACGATCGGGGGCCGCGCTGCGCAGCACCAGCCGCAGGCTGCCCTCCCCTTCCGGCCCCTCGAAGCGCACCCGGAAGAGCGCCTGCAGACCGTTCCCCGCGGGATCGCCCGGCGACCGCGGCGGCGATTCGGGCGGCCGCGGGGACGGGCGTGCCGCCGGCGCCTCCGCCGGCGTCCTCGGCGCCGGCACCGTCGCGGCACAGCCGGCCGCCAGCAGACCGGCCAGCGTCAGCGCCGCCCGGCGGCGCCACGGGCCGACCCGGCCAGCCGCCCGTGGTGGAAGCCGGTCGGGTCGGCTGGCGAGCGCGGCGGGGCCGGATGCCAGGCGCCGCGACGCAGGCAAAGCCGGGCCATTGTCGAGGAGCGGCAACGCCGCAAACGGCTCCGCCCCGCCGTCAGACGAGCGGGCGGACTTCCACCACGGGCTGCTAGCGCGACTCGCCAAGGCCCTGGAGCTTCTGGCGCACCTGGTCCGCGTTGTCGCCCTCCAGGGTCAGCGCCCGCTGGTAGGCCGAGCGCGCCTCGTCCATCTCGCCAAGCGCCCGGTAGACGTCGCCCAGGTGCTCGAGGACCACCGAGTCGTCGCCCACCAGGTCGGCCGCGCGCTGCAGGTGGGTGCGGGCCTCCTCGTAGTGACCGAGCTGGAAGTGCGCCCAGCCCAGCGAGTCGACGTAGGCCCCGTTGTCGGGTTCGAGCGCCACCGCCTGCTGGACCAGGGCCAGGGCACGCTCCAGGTTGCGGCCCTCCTCCGCCCACATGTAGCCCAGGTAGTTGAGGGCCGGGGCGAACTCCGGCTGGTTGGCCAGCAGCCGCTCGAGCACGGTGGCGGCGTCCTCCTTGCGACCCACCCGCTCGTAGGCAGCGCCCAGCCAGAACAGCGCCTGCACCGAGTCGGACTCGGCGGCCAGCGCCCGCTCGAGGACCGGGATCGCCGGACCGTAGCGCTCGAGCCGCTGGTAGACCTCGGCGACCAGCAGCAGGTCGTCGATCCCGCCGCCGGCCAGATCGGCCAGCAGCGCCTCCCCCTCGCCGTCGCGCTGCAGCTCGAACAGCAGCTCGGCGCGCCGCGCCAGGGCCCGGCGGCCGGCCGGCGTGCCGGGCTCGAGGCCGGCCAGGATCTCGATCGCCTCCGGCTCGCGCTCCTCCTCGGCCAGCGCGTCGGCGTAGAGCAGCAGCAGCTCCTGGTGCTCTTCGGCGGGCCGCTCCTCTGGCGGCGGCTCCTCGACCAGCGGTCGCAGCACCTCGACCACCTCGTCCCAGCGGCCGCCGCGCGCCTGCAGCAGCGCCAGCTGGCGGCGGGCCTTGGCCGCCTGCTCGGCGTGACCGCGCGCTGCGGCCCGCTCGGCCAGCGCCGCCAGGGTCCGCGCGCCGCCGGCCAGGTCGCCCTGCTCCTCCAGCATGCGGGCCAGCAGGAAGTTGAGCTCCAGGCTGTCGGGGCGCTGGTCGAGCAGCCGGCGGGTCTCCTCCTCGGCCTCGGCGTGCCGGCCGGCGCTGCCCAGCACCAGGGCCCGCAGGTACAGACCCCCGAAGTAGTCGGGCTGCTCGGCGAGCACCTCGTCGAGAACGGTCAGCGCCTCCTCCAGCTCGCCCGCCTGGTACAGCTCGAGCGCCAGCCGCCGGCGGATCTCGATGCCGCCCCCCTGGGCGTCGCGCAGCAGCTCGGCGGCGGCGCCGTGATCGCCCCGCTCGCTGAGCATCTCGGCGAGCCCGATGCGGGCGCGGGTGAACCGCGGGTCGGCGGCCAGTGCCTCGCGCAGCACCTGCTCGGCCTCGGAGGCCTGCCCGGAGCCCAGCAGCGCGTCGACCAGCAGCGCATAGACCACCCGGTTGCCCGGCCGCCGGCTCAGCACCTGGCGAAAGACCTCGGCTGCCTCGGCCGGCCGCGACTCGCTGAGGTAGATCTGGCCCAGCGACATCATCGAGTCGAGGTCGTCGGGCACCCGCAGGCGCAGCGCCTCCAGCGCCTCGCGCGCCGCCGGCAGGGAATCGGACTCCTGCTCGGCCAGCTTCAGATGCACCCGGCTGTAGACCTTGAGGACGTCGAGGTTGTCGGGGGCCATGCGGCGCGCCGCGTCCACCTGTTCGCCGGCCCGGCGCAGCCGTCCGAGGCGGAGCAGCAGGTTGGCGAACTCGAGCCGCAGGAAGACGTCGTCGGGGGCCAGCGCCACCGCCTGGTCGAATTCGACGATGGCCTCGCGGAAGGCGCCCTCCTCGGCCAGCAGCTTGGCGAGCGCGAAGTGATAGGGCGCCTCGGTGGCCGCGGTCTCGGCCGCGGCGGCCGCGGCCCGCCCCCCGGCCGGCAAGCCGACCAGCACCGCCAGCAGCGCTGCGAGCGCTCGACCCACCGAGCGACCCTATCAACGCCGGCGCCCGCTTTACAAGCAAAAGGCCGCTTCCTATAATCCCGGAGGTAACTGTAAACATCGCCTATCCAGTGACTTATGCAGGCAAGGCGCAGTCGGCCGCGAGCTTGGGGCAGCAGCTCGTCAAGCAGGGGTGGATCAGCCCCGAGAAGCTGTCGCAGGCGCTGACCCGGCAGCAGGAGCTCGGCGGCCAGATCGGCACCTGTCTGCTCGAGGTCGAAGCCATCACCGAGGACCTGCTGGGGGCGGCCCTGTCGCGCCAGCTGGGGGTCCCCGCCGTCCAGGCCCAGGAGCTGCGCGACGCTTCCCCGGAGCTGTACAGCGCCCTGTCGCCCAAGCTGGCGGTCCGCCACGGTGCCATCCCGTTCCGCCGCCGGGGCCAGCAGATCGACATCGCGCTGCGCGACGTCGGCGACCTGGCGGCCCTCGACGAGCTGGCCTTCGTCCTCGGCCACAAGCTGAATCCGCATCTCAGCAACGAGGCGCGGATAGCCGAGGCGCTGCAGCGCTACTACGGGCGCGAATGCCCGGTGCGGCTCGCCAACCTGCTGGAACGGCTGGACGGTGGGCGGTCGGCGGCGCCGCCGGCCCGGCCACCGGAGACCGCCGCACCGTCTGCGCCGCCGGAACGCCGGGTTGCCGCGGCCGGCCGCAGCGCCGCCCGGGCCGCCCCGCCCCCACCCGGCGGGCCGGCCCCGACCCCACTCGAGAGCCCGGCCGAGGCACCCGCCGGAACTCCCGGTCGGACCCCCGCCGAGGAACCGGCCGCTGCCGAGCTCACCCTCGAGGAGGTCGAGGAGCGGCTCGAGGCCAGCCGCACGCCCGATGAGGTCGGGACCGCACTGCTCGACTTCCTGGCCCAGGAGTTCGTCCGCGTGCTGCTCCTGCGGGTGCGGCGCGAGCGGCTGGAGGGCTGGATGGGGCGCGGACCGGGGGTGCAGTCCCCCCAGCTGCGCGCCTACTCGACCGGTTTCGACGAGCCCTCCATCTTCCTCAACCTCAAGCAGGGCGGCAGTTTCTTCCTGGGCACGCTCCCCGATCTGCGGTCGCACCGCCGGCTGGCGCAGTGCTGGGGCGAGGGCCTGGAGCACGAATGCGCGGTGATCCCGATCCGCATCCGCGACCGGCTGGTCAGCCTGGTCTATGGCGACCGCGACTGTCTGGGGTTGAGCGGACTCGACATCGCGCTGGTGCGACGGCTCGCGGCCAAGGCGGCCATCGCCTTCGAGATGTGCATCATGCAGCAGAAGCTGCGCAAGGTGTGAGCGCGTTGACACCCCCAGGGGCCGTTGCTACACTGCGCGCCGCCCGCTCGTCATGATCAAAGCCGACCTCGTCAATCGCGTCGCCGAGGCGTCCGACGTGCCCCGGGTGAAAGCGGCGCAGGCGGTCGACACCATCTTCGAGGCCATGAAGCACGCGCTGCGCGACGGCCAGCGGATCGAGTTCCGCGGCTTCGGCGTCTTCCAGGTGCGCGATCGCAAGCGCGGCGTGGGACGCAATCCGAAGACCGGCGTCGAGGTGGCGATCGCGCCGGGCAAGACGGTCCGCTTCAAGCCGGGCAAAGAGCTCAAGAACCTGTAGGTGGGCCAGCCTCCGGGCCGGTCCCGAACCGTACCGTGCGCCCGGTCACGCCCGGCCAGCCCCTCTACGGCCCGCCGACGGTGACGCCGAGCACTCCGCCGGCCGACTGGTCGCCGCCCCCGCCGTCCCGGTTGCGGCCCCGCTGGGAGCTGGCCGTACCGCTGTTCCTGCTGACCCTGTTCTGCGCTACCACGCTGGGCGCCGGCTGGTATCTGTTCACCCGTACCGACGTCACCACCGACCTCATCCCGTTTCTGACCCCGGGGACCGTGCGGCGGGTGTGGACCGACCCCGAGCTGCTCGCGGTGGGGCTGCGCTTCTCGCTCCCGGTGCTCCTCATCCTGCTGTGCCACGAGCTGGGCCACTATCTCGCCTGCCGGCGCTACGGGCTGCCGGCGACCCTGCCCTACTTCCTGCCGCTGCCTGTCGCACTCGGCACCCTGGGCGCCTTCATTCGCATCCGGGCGCCTATCCGCAGCCGCCGTCAGTTGCTGGACGTCGGCGCCGCGGGGCCGCTCGCCGGTTTCGTCGCGCTGCTGCCTTTCCTCATCTACGGGGTCGCCAACTCGACGCCGGCGCCGATCGAGCCGGCACCGGTGGAGCCGGCCGGCGGGCCGGGGGAGCTGCTGCTGCTGCTGCCGGGGCGTTGCCTGGCCATGGAAGCCGTGACGCGGGTCTTCCACGGCCCGCTGCCCGAGGGCTGGGTGCTGGACTTCCACCCCTTCGCGCTGGCGGCCTGGGTGGGCCTGCTGGCGACGGCGCTCAACCTGCTGCCGCTCGGCCAGCTCGATGGCGGCCACGTCTTCTACGCGGCCGCCCCCGCCGTTCAGCGCCGGGCCGCGCCCTGGCTGCTCGGCGCCCTGCTGCTGGCCGGGCTCTACTGGCGGGGTTGGCTGTTCTGGGGGGCGGTGGTGCTGATCATCGGACCGCGCCATCCGCCGGTGGCCGACGTGGACCGCCCGCTCTCCGGTTGGCGGCTGGCGGTGGCCCTCGCCTGCCTCCTGCTCTTTGCCGGCAGCTTCATGCCGCTGCCGCTCCAGCTGGTGCCGGTCGGGGGTTGACCGGCCCGGCGGCGACGGGGCCGGCTCAGACCTCGAGCAGGAAGGTCACCGGCCCCTGGTTGACCAGCTCGACCTCCATGCTGGCGCCGAAGCGGCCGGTCTCGACCGGATGACCCGCCCGCCGCAGCTCGGCGACCAGCTCGTCGACCAGCGGCTCGGCCTCCTCGCCGGGGGCGGCACCGTCGAACGACGGCCGCCGGCCGCGGTCCAGCGAGCCCGCCAGGGTGAACTGCGAGACCACCAGGAAAGCGCCGCCCACCGCCGCCGCATCGAGGTTCATCCGCCCGCCGTCGTCCTCGAAGACCCGCAGACCGCCGAGCTTGACGGCCGCCCGCGTCGCCTGTGGCGGCCCGTCGCCGCGCTCGACCCCGACCAGGACCAGCAGCCCGCGGCCGATCGCCGCCACCCGCTCCCCAGCGACCCTGACCTCGGCGCGGCTCACCCGCTGCAAGAGAAGGCGCATCGTTTCGCGTCTAGAAAAGGTGGAGCGGGCGACCGGCGGAGCGCGGGCGAGCCCGGGGGACGACCCGGTCGCTATGATAGCTTGACGCCTCAATTCGACGGGGAGAAACGATGGTCAACAAGGTGTTCTTGATCGGTCATCTGGGCCAGGATCCCGAGGTGCGCTCGCTGCCCTCGGGGCAGCCGGTGACCTCGTTCCGCATGGCCACCAATCGCCGGTGGCGCAACCGCGAGGGGCAGCAGCAGGAGCAGACCGAGTGGCACTCGGTGACCTGCTTCGGCCGTCAGGCGGAGATCGCCGGTCAGTATCTGAACAAGGGCCGGCTGGTCTTCGTGGAGGGCCGGCTGCAGACCCGCTCCTGGGACGACCGCGACAGCGGCAAGAAGATGTACCGCACCGAGGTCATCTGCGACAACTTCCAGATGCTGGGCGGCCGCGGCGGCGAGTTCGAGGACCGGGGGGCGCCCGACGCCGACGCCGACGCCGGCGCCGGCGCCGGCGACCAGCAGTTCGGCCCCCAGGACGACGACATCCCGTTCTGATCGCGGGGCTGCTAGCCGTCCAGGCGGGCCTTGAGCGACTCGAGGAGGTTGAGCGCCGCCAGCGGTGAGAGGCGCTCGAGGTCGACCTCTCGCAGCACCGCGGCGACCATCTCCTCGGGCGGTGCGAAGAGCTGCATCTGGTCGGGCCCGGCGGCGGCCTCCTCAGCGCCGGCCCGTCCGCGGGCCAGCCGCGGCCGGCCCCTGAGGTCGTACTCCTGGGCCTCGAGGTTGGCCAGCACCTCGGCGGCGCGCTCGACCACCGGCTCGGGGATGCCGGCCAGCCGCGCCACGTGGATGCCGTAGGACTTGTCCGAGGAGCCAGGCCGCAGCCGCCGCAGGAAGACGATGCGGTCCTCCCACTCCTTGACCGCCATCGTCCAGTTGACCACCTGCGGCAGCACCGCCGCCAGCTCGGTCAGCTCGTGGTAGTGGGTGGCGAACAGGGTCTTGGGACAGCCGTGGGCGTGCAGGTGCTCGACGATCGCCCAGGCCAGCGACAGCCCGTCGAAGGTGGCGGTGCCCCGGCCCACCTCGTCGAGCACCACCAGGCTCTGCGGGGTGCTGCGGTGGAGGATCTTGGCGGTCTCGATCATCTCCACCATGAAGGTCGATTCGCCTCGCGACAGGTCGTCGCTGGCGCCCACCCGCGTGAAGATGCGGTCGGCGACCCCCAACGAGGCTTCGGCGGCCGGCACGAAGCTCCCCGCCTGGGCCATCAGCACCAGCAGCGCCACCTGCCGCAGATAGGTCGACTTGCCGCCCATGTTGGGGCCGGTGAGGATGACGATGCGAGCGCCCTCGGTGCCCAGCTCGGTGTCGTTGGGAACGAACGGCTCCTGGCTGGTCCTCTCGACCACCGGGTGGCGGCCGTCGCGCACCACCAGCGGCGCCCCGGCGGCGTCGATGCGCGGGCGGACGTAGCTCCGCCGCACCGCCACCTCGGCGAAGTTGGCCAGCACGTCGAGGCGGGCGAGCGCCGCGCTCAACGCCCGGAGCGGCACCGCCTGCTCGACGATCGACTGCCTGAGCGCCGCGAACAGCATCTCCTCGAGCCGGATCTGCTCGCTCTCGGCAGTGAGGATCTTCTCCTCCAGCTCCTTGAGATCGGGCGTGATGTAGCGCTCGGCGTTGACCAGCGTCTGTTTGCGGACGTACTCCTCGGGGACCAGGTCCTGGTTGGCCTTGGTGACCTCCAGGTAGTAGCCGAAGACCTTGTTGTAGCGGATCTTGAGCGAGGCGATGCCGGTGCGCTCGCGCTCGGCCGCTTCCAGCGCCAGGACGTGGCGCTTCGAGTCGCGGGCCAGCGAGCGCACCCGGTCGAGCTCGGGGTCGACCCCGGCGCGGATCACCCCGCCTTCGGCGAGGGTCGCCGCCGGCCGCGGATCGAGGGTGCGCTCCAGCTCGGCCGCCAGCGCCGGCCGCGGATCGACGGCACCGATCTCGACCAGCAGCGGCGCGCGGGCCTCCGACAGCTCGGCCAGCAGCCGCGGCACGCGATCGAGGGCGTCGCGCAGCGCCGCCGCCTCGCGCGGCGCCAGGCTGCCCAGCACCGCCCGCGACAGCAGCCGCTCCGGATCGCCGATCCCGCCCAGCAGCTCGCGCAGGCGCTGCCGCCGGGCGGCCGCGCCTGTCAGCTCCTCTACCGCCTCCAGCCGGGCCTCGATCCGCGGCCCCTCGCGCAGCGGCCGCCGCAGCCATTCGCGGAGCAGCCGCCCGCCGGCCGGCGTCACCGTCTGGTCGAGCACCTCGATCAGGGTGCCGCGCCGCCCGCCCTCGCGCAGGCTGCCGAACACCTCCAGATTGGTCAGGGTGGTGGCGTCGAGCACCAGCCGGTCGCTGGTCTCGCGAACCGTCAGCTGCCGCAGGTGGGCGAGGTCCGAGCGCTGGGTCTCGCGGGCGTAGCCGAGGGCGGTGGCCGCGGCCCGCACCGCCGGCTCGCCGGGCTCCAGCCCGAAGCCCCTCAGGGTCGCGGTGCCGAGCTGCCGCTGGAGGCTGTCGGCAGCCTTTCGCGGGTCGCTCCAGCGGTCGGGCGGACCGCTGGTGCGGCAGACCCCCTGGGCGGCGATCCAGCCCTCGATCGGCGCCGGCAGCTCACCCTCCGGGTGCACCACCTCGCGCGGCTGGAGCAGAGCCAGCTCTTCGACCGCCTCGTCGGCACCGCCCCACCGCGAAACCTGGAACTTGCCGGTCGAGACGTCCAGGAAGGCCCCGGCCCCGCGATCGCCGTCCCAGGCCAGGCTGGCGAGCAGGTTGTCCTCCTTGCTTTCCAGCAGCCCGGTCTCGCTCACCGTGCCCGGGGTCACCACCCGCGTGACCTCGCGCTTGACCAGTCCGCGGGCCGTCGCCGGGTCCTCCACCTGGTCGCAGATCGCCACCTTGCGCCCCGCCCGCACCAGCTTGCCGAGATACACTTCCAGCGCGTGGTGGGGCACGCCGCACATCGGCGCCTCGCTTTCGGTGCCCCGCTGACGCGCGGTCAGCGTCACCTCGAGGATCGGCGCGGCGGTCACCGCGTCTTCGAAGAACAGCTCGTAGAAGTCGCCCATGCGGTACAGCAGCAGGGCGTCCGGATGCCGCTCCTTGACCTCCAGATACTGGCGGAGCATCGGGGTCAAGCGCGCGGCCTTGGGCATGCCCGGTCAGTATAGCGACAGGCTCCGCTGCCACCCGGTGGCGTGGCCGGCAGCGGGCGCCCGGCGATGAGCGACGACCCATGAGCACCCGGCTGCTGCTGGCGGTGGACACCGGCTCGCCGCTGGTCAGCGTCGCCGTCGGCCCCTCCGGCTCCGGCGTCACCCACCACGCGGTGCGCTCGCCGCGCTCCTCCCACCGGCTGCTGTCCCAGATCGACGCCGTCATGGACGAGGCGGGCGTCCGGCCCGCCGAGCTCGAAGGACTGGTCGGGCTGGCCGGCCCCGGCAGCTTCACCGGCCTGCGAGTAGGTCTCGCCACCCTCTATGGCCTCCACCAGGCGCTCGCCCTCCCCGCCCTGGCGCTGCCCACCCTCGAGGTGCTCGCCGCCGCCGGTCCGCCCACCGACGGCACCCGTCCCACGGTCGCCGCGGTCCGCGCCACCGCCGGTCGCTGGATCGTCCAGCGCTTCGCCGCCGGCGAGACGCCGCCCCGGGAGCTGTCGGCCGCCACCACCTGCGACGAGGCCGCTCTCGCATCGCTGGGGCCGTGCCGACTGGTCGGCTTCGACCTCGACGCCACCGCCGCCGCCCGCACCGACGGCATCGAAGCCCTCGAGCCCGGCCCCCTCGCCCCGGTCGCCCTCCGCCTCGCCGCCACCCGCCCCTTCGACCCCACCGCCGCCGGCCTCCTCAGCCCCCTCTACATGGCCCCCCACCCAGCCCGGCGGTAGGGCTTCCTTGAGGACCGGCTGCGCAGGCGTATCTCTCGGTCACCACCTCTCCCACAGTTCGCGGGCAACTTGAGCAGAATTTCAGGTAGGAATCGGAGGTCGGCGGGGGCTGATGGCGCGATCAAACGGCCCCGCTTGGCGACCGACAGGCACCCAAGGTTCAAGAGCCGGGAGAAGATGCGTTGACAGGTTACTTTTTTCCTACCCGCCTCTCCGTGCTCGCCGCTTTCTCGCCCGGTGACTCGTAGGTGAAGCTAGCAGCCCGTGGTGGAAGTCCGCCCGCTCGTCTGGCGGCGGGGCGAAGCCGTCTGCGGCGTTGCCGCTCCTCGACAATGGCCCGGCATTGCCTGCGTCGCGTCGCCTGTCATCCGGCCCCGCCGCGCTCGCCAGCCGACCCGACTGACTTCCACCACGGACTGCTAGGAGCGAGGGG
>JBFGCA010000019.1:0-51207 GCA_041567315.1 Thermoanaerobaculia bacterium
GCTTTGCGGCACCGGGTTTCCCCGGCTGTGCCCTTTCGTAGGTTACGGAGAAGATTACGATGGCGAGGTGGGGCCTGTCAAGGTGAGCGATTGCACGGCCCTCTCTGTGCGGCTCATCGCTGCCCCGATCTTCGCACCAACCTTCTCGCTCGCCCGCCGCACCGGGTCGTCTGCCAGGTGGGCGCAGCGCTGAGTGGTCGTGACCTGCGTGTGGCCGAGGAGCTTGCCGATCACGGGCAGGGAAAGCCCGGCTGCTGCGCCAATGCTGGCGAAGGTGTGCCTCAGGTCGTGGAGCCGGACGTCGTCGAGCCCGGCCCGCTCGCGGATCCGCTCCCAGGGACGGCTGAGCGTGTAGAGGTGGCGCCCCCGCTTCGCGCCGCGGATCACCCATGGGTTCTCGCCGTCCCGATCGATGTCCACCAGGACCTGGGCGGCCGCGGCGTTGAGCGGTACCGTCCGCCGGCCGGTCTTGGTGTCTGAGAGCCGGAGGCAGCGGCGCTCGAAGTCGACCTCCGTCCAGCGGAGCTTGAGGATCTCGCCGACCCGGCAGCCGGTGAGGATCAGGAGCCGGACGGCCGCGACGACCGGCGGCGGCTCGGTCTGCTCCCGTTCGGCCTGACGGAGGGCCGCTGAGAGCCGGCCCAGCTCCTCCTCCGAGAGGAACCGCTCGCGCTTCTCCTCCCGGTAGCGTTCGATGTGCCGAGAGGGGTTCGAGCTGTCCGGCCGCCACCCCCACACCTCGGCCAGGTTGAACGCCTTGGACAGGAGTGCCAGCACACGGTTGGCGAGGTAGGGCTTCGCGGCCATCGCGGCGTGGAGGCCGGCGATGTCGGCGCGGGGCACCTCGGCGACCTTTCGCTGGCCGAGCCGGGGGAGGACGTGCATTTCCCAGTAGCGCCGATCCGCCTTGGCGCTGGAGGCTTTCTTTTTGACCTCGGCATGCTCGCGCTGGTAGCGGTCGGCCAGGTCGGCGACCGTCGGCGAGCCATGCCGAGGCAGCCGGTCGGCGCTGGGGTCCCCGCCTCGCCGGATCTGGACCCGCTTCTCGAGGGCCTCCGTCCGTGCGTCGTGGAGCGACAGTTTGCCGTGGGAGCCGAGGGTGAGGAACCGCTGACGGCCGGCAGCCCGGTAGGTCAGGACGAACGCCTTGCGGCCGGTCGGGTAGATGCGGACCCCCAGCCCTTTGACTTCGTCATCCCAGATGTAGTGCGCGGTGCCCTTGCGGCCGTGGTACTGGATCTGCTCGATGTCCCGCTCGGTCAGACTCACCGGGACCCCTCTGGAGCCGGGCGAGCAAACACCGAACGGGCTTTCGGCGCCGCAATCGAGCGGGATTCAGCGGGCTCCATGCCGCCAAGCTAAGGCGCTAAGTCCAGTGTTGTCAACCACTTAGCGTCAACCAGCGGCAACGAGCGGCAACGGTCGATAACGAGCGCAGAAGTTCAGGGCCTGACCCCTTTCACACGGCAGGGGAGGTGTGGCCACTCCTGGAAGTCATCTAACTCGTTTGTCTACAGACAGTTGCAGGAGCCTTGGCGAGGGCTCCAGCGAGTGCCAGAATGGCGCGAGTAAACAGAAAGCAAACACCACGCCGCGGGGTCCGTCGCAGTCCAGCGCGCTTGAGCGCTACAGCCTGGATCGTGCGGGGCTGAATCCTGGCCAACCCGCCCTGGCTACCGTCACAATGCCAATAGCCACCGGGGTTCTCGCGGTGACGGTGCGGTGACGGTACGTCCGCGGCTGACGAGGCCGCGGAGGAAGGCCAGCCAGCCGGCTCCGTCCTCCGAGGTCACCACGTCGACGCCCAGGTTCTCGCGCTTTGCCGTCGTCGTTGACGCCCACGACCACCGCCACGTGGACGATCCGCCGGCCCTCGCGGCGCGGTCCCCTGCCCAGCTGCCGGCGCCGCACATAGGCCAGTTCGGGAAGCGCGATTCCGTCTTCCCTCTTCGGGGTGGAGACGGTCGCAGTCACGGCGAGTACCCGAGTCTTCCTTCTCGTCTACGAAGAGCGCTTCCAGGAGAGCCATGGCTACCTGCGCCGCTGCGTGGAGCCGGCGGTCCACCGCTACCTCGACTGCGGGATCTTCGACCACGGCATCGCTCGGGTGCGCTGCCCGGACTGCCGCCTGGCGGGCCCTGAAGCTCTACTTCGAGGCCTGCTTTGACGGTGCCGACGTGACTCCCGGCACAGGCGCTACAAGAGAGCGCGAACCGCTACGCTAGCGACTGCTACAATGCCAGCGTCAAACTCAGCAGGGCGGTCTTGCCGTGGGACGTGGAGTCGCAGCGGGGACGACTCGTGTCCTGCTGGGTGAATGAAACCCCGTCACTGGAAGGAGGAACACCGATGCTCGAGAAACGCACTACCTGGCTGGGTCTGCTGGCCACCGTCGCCGTCGTGGTTCTGGCCGTGTTCTTCTTGGCCCCCGGCTCCGTCGCGCAGAAGGAGATGGCGCCCAGGGCGAATCATTACAAGTGCTACCAGGTCCTGGATTGGGGGGAGTGGGACCAGCACAGCGTCCAGCTCCAGGACCAGTTCGGGAAGTCCCAGGCCGTCGTCATCAGGCCCTACATGTTGTGCAACCCGGTGGACAAGAACGGCGAGGGCATCGTCGACAAGGACAACCACCTAGTCTGCTATCAGATCCACGACGATCCGAGCGGCAGTTTCCAGCGCGTCCGCGAGGTCGCGGTGCAGAACCAGTTTGGCCAGACACAGCTTTGGGTAGGGGTGCCGGCCGAGACGCTCTGCTTGCCCTCGATGAAGAGGCTCATTGAGTGACCTAGCTCGATAAGACCGGGCGGGCCGGGATCGCCACCCGGCTCGCCGCGCTCGGTCCTCGGTGCTCGCATCGGCCCTCGGGGTATGAGCCAGGCAGCAGGAGGACGTCTCCCAGGCCCCCGGCTGTGACGTTTCCCAAGAGATGAAGCCAGGCCAGTGGTGCCGCCCGGCTCAAGGCCACCGTCGGTCGCGAGCACGTGGACATGGGGGTGGAAGGTGGGCAGCTCCCCAGCCGGAGCCGACCGAAGGCGCCGGTCACCGGCTGGCCCTCGACCACGCGACTCGCCAAACTCAAGGAAGGCGATTCCGTCGGCGGCGCCACGGCAGACTGGGCCAGGGCGACGACCACGACAAGAAGAGCGCCAGGGCGAGGCTGTAGCCGCCCCACAGGAGCCGAAGGAGCAAACCGGCGAGCCCGGCTGGTGGTCGAGGTCAACTCCTCACCGGGTCTCGAGAGCATCGAGAGCACCACCGGCGCCGACGTCGCCGCCGCCATCATCGAGTTCATCGAGAAGAACGCTACGGCCCTTTGCCTGCTCCGGCGCGAATCCAACACCCTATCCCTCCCCTGGCTCGTAGCAGTTCATCGGCCTCGCGGCAGCCTGGGCGACGCGCCCCGGCTATTCGGTCGACTCTGGTGCCTCTTCCTCTTCAAGCCAGTGAGCGGGGTGGGTCAGACCCTCGGGCAGCTTCGTTCCGGGATTGCCGTGGGCCCACTCGATCTGCTCCTGAGTTAGTCCCGAGGTCCTTCCCCCAAAGGGCTCCCAGCTCAGGTCTACCCCTTTGAGGTTCGCTTTTTCCAGGGCGCTGTAGGTGACCTCGACGTTGGGAGCTTCAATCCTGGGCCGTTTCTGGAGGTCCCCATTTGTCTGGCAGAAGATTTTGATGGCGGGAACTGCGTTGATGACGAGCCACGACTCCAATCGTGGAATGTCACTGCCGTATTGGACCACTCGGGTGGCTACACTCAACGAACGATGAGGTAAAGGCGTTTACTACTGACTTGGCGTGCGAGGAGGGCCCGCCCTGCATGGGGATCTTGGCCTACGGTTCGAACAGCCCGCCACGCGGATACCGGCTAGACTGCCTGGGCACGGCGGTCGATTTCGGCCAGCGACTCAGCTACTCGGGGGTAGATGGCGGGGACACAGGGCAGTGTGGTGGCGGAGAGATAGGCCCCGTTGCTTATTTGAACTACGACGGTCACTCTGGCTACGACTTCGACACGGACTTCGGTGATGTCGTCTTGGCGGCTGCTGGCGGCACTCTTGAGTACCCAGACACAAACCCTGACCCAGTTCTCGGCGGTGATCCGGGGCGGTTCAATGCACTGCGGATCCGTCATCCAAATGGACTGGAAAGCTGGTACCTCCACGCACAAGAGGGCTCCGAGTGCACGTTGGCCGGGCTGTGCGGTGGAGGTGGAAGCGTTGAAGTGGTCGCGAGACAACCCATTGCGCTAGCTGGTAATACTGGTCTGGGTTGCGGCAGCTGCACCCCTGCAGGCTGTGACTGTGACCACTTGCATCTCGAATTGCGCGTCAGCTCGGATCCCAGTGAGGTAACAGATCCCTTTGGATGCTGTCCCGGTGTAGCTGCTGCTGATCCAGCTCGTTGTCTGACCGGTGCGCTCTGGCTTGAACCTCCGTTTTTCGCCGACGGCTTCGAGTCCGGCGACACCTCAGATTGGTCGGGCTCCGTGCCGTAGTCGCGCGAAGGCACGCCAAGCGGTGTACCAGTGTGCCTGGGAATCTGGGATTCGGCCATAGGCCCGGCGTCGGACGGGTCGGGATCGAACCGCCGTTGACCGGCGCGTCTCCGGGTGTGCGGCCGCTGGCGCGGTCGCCGCCCTGCATGGTGACAGGCGATCACGATGCAGCAGGCCGGACAGCTGCTTGCTGGCGGACCAGGTCGTCGTGCGCCCCCACCCGGAAGGCGCCATAGCGGTCGTTCGCGTCCTGGTCCACGCGGATCTCGTAGTCCAGCAGCTCCTCGGCCAGGGTCTCGGCCTCGGCGGTGCGGGGCAGGTGGAGGCGGCCGAGATCCGTGGGCACTCCTCGGCCGCGACCTCATAGCGCTCCCAGGTCTCGTCCGACCGCCAAGCCTCGTACCACCGATCCTCATGGTACCCTTCCGCCAAAGTTGTCATCCAAGAGATCCTTGCCCCGCCCAATGTAGTCGATCTGCGTTTGACCCCAGGAAGTCCGGCTGATGCAGGGCCAGGCCGCATAAGCTGCTCGTTACGGGACCAACAGTATCAGCGCACTGGCACGCGCCAGCAAGCGAAGTTGTGCTAGGCCTAGCGTTGTATCTCGAACACCAGCATGGCGTGATTGTTAGCCTCGCTCGATTCTTCAATCTCGTGGTCCACGTCGACTCGGACCGTCGTCTGATAGCTTGCCACGCGACCGAGCGAGCCGAGTCGAACGACCGCCGATGACTCGCCAGGTTCAAGCTCGCGGATTAGCTGGCGCTCGGGCTCAGTCTCCCCACCGATCCTGATAGTGGCGACGGAAGGAGCCGCCGGGGCGTTTCCCTGGTTCCTGACGGTCACCAGCACCACGAACGACTCGCCGGAGTGAATGACCGGCGGTAGAACCTGTAGCTCTATCGGTCTCAGGTCTGGCCGGGGCGGCGGTTCGCTGACAGGAAACGTCGTGGCGGCAGCATTGTTTCCCTCGTCGGCTTCATCGACCTCTCCCCTCACATCGACCTCGACCACGGCTTGATGGTCGCCCGCGTCATCTACACTCCTTAGCACGAAGACGGGCTGAGACTGGCCGGGGGCCAGACCATCCGAACTCCGTTCTGCCACTCCCGGCTCCCCTTCCACCCCGAGCGTGCTGCGAAAGGGGCCCGCCGCCGTCTCTCCCAGGTTCCTGATATCGGCAAGGATGATGAAGCCACCTCCTGCCCTGATGTCGGGCGGCACAACCCGCAGATTCAAGACCGTCAGGTCTGGTCTCGGGTCCGCCGCTGGCATGCACAGCCCAGCGTTGCAGACGTACTCCCCGCACTGTGCAGTGCTGCTGCAGACTTCGGACGATTTACAGATACCATCGCCGGAACAGAACTCCGCGCTCGGACAGGTGCCCGGGCCACTGCAGCGGATCTGCTCACAATGGGCGACATTGAAGCCACTGCAGGAGTGCCTCTCCGGTACCGGGACGCCGCCAGCCGCGATGCAGGCGAATGCCCAGCCGTGCTCACCATCGGTCCAGGTCTGACCCCACAGGAGACCGCCCACGCACGTAAAGGTTTCCCATTCAGCATAGATGTAGTCGGGTGAACACACACCACCTCCGCAGGCTTGCGGATTAGCGATGTTGCATAAAACGTCCTGTGTATGTTGGGCCTGTGTGATCGGTGTGCCCGGAGTTGTCGTTGGGTTTAGACACTGAGCTTGACTCCCTGACGACGCGAAAAGGGTGAAGATAGTGGCAAGGAGAGCTAGTAACGCTGCGTGGGAGAGCTCGTCTTTGGTCATTCTCTGTTCACCTTCGATCGTTGGTTAGGTTGGCGGAATCATGGCGTCGCGTGACTGGATCGGCCGACTCCACTCGGACACTGGTCTCGCCGCTGCACCTGCCTACGGGCGGAGCGGCCGTGCCCCCGGGGACCCTTCGGCAGCCCGGCGGTCTTGGGATCTTCATGGCGGGGAGGCCGCCGCGGAGAGGCGAGGACCCGTGGCTTTGCGCCCCCGGCTTTGGCCGGGTTCGCCTTTGTCGAGGTAACGAATAAGGGTACACCTTTGGGGCACCAGGGACACCACCCTTTGGGGTGGTTACCGTGGAAGCGACAGAAGCCCGGTCGTCTAGCGAAGCTGGCGGAACCGAATCAAACAGCGCTGCGTTAACACGGTGGCGCGCTGCGGAGCGCAACGACCTCAGCCTTCCCGCGGCCAGTCATCGCCGCTTCGATCTGAGCCCCCACCATCTCGGTCGCCCGCCGCACCGGGTCGTCGGCCAGGTGGGCGTACCGCTGCGGAGTGGCGAGCTGGGGTTGCCTAGCAGCGTGCCCGGACAGAGGACGCGAGCCCTACGGCACCGCGCCCGACCAGGCCGAGGTGTCGCCGGACTCGAAGCCGTCGGCGAAAATGGTGGCGGAACCGAGGCGCTGCCCGAGGATGCCGGCACCCGAGACGTCCGCGCCGTCCGAGCCGAAGCTCTCCCAGGCGACGACGAAGAGGCCTCCCGCGCCGTGGCTTCCTGCTGACCCTGCCACAGCGCGTGATCGAGCCAGTGCCGTAGCGACGTCCGTCACTACGACCGGTGAGCCCCGTTCGGGAGCGCCTCCTCCACTGCGGTCCGCAAGCCCTCTCCGACGCCGAGCTGCTGGCCATCCTGCTCCGGTCCGGCCGGCCGGGGGCCTCGGATCGGATATCGCAGGCTCCCTGCTTTACCTCTTCGGCAGACTGGCGGTCTCTCCTGTAGCGCTTGTCGAGCCCCCATGGTCTTCCTGCGCTCTCCTACAGTGGTGACCGGCCGTCATGGGGTCACGATGGGCCAGGCGAGCGTTCCGGTGGTCGGAGGTTGTTCAGGGGCCGTGAGAACATCGCGGGAGGGAGGGCAGAAGTTGTCCTGGATCGTGAAGCCCAGCAGCAGGGGGACGGAGAAGAAGGGGTTCTGGAAGTCGGTGTTGTTCTCGGCGAAGACGAGCTGGACCCCCTCGGGGCGGAACATGACCCGATCTGGCTCGAGCTGCACGGCACACGATCCCTGAGGAGCCCGCGGGTTGGTGTTCGTGAAGATGCAGACGTGCCGGCGTCCTGGCGCGATCCACGGTCCCTGCACGCTCTCGGGGTTGCACTCCTCGTCGCAGGTGCAGAAGCGCTGCTGCGTCTGCTGCAGGAACCCCGGCTGTACCTGGGTTTGGCGCAGAACCTCTCGCCTCACCTCGTCCACGAGAGCGACGCTTACAGCTTCCTCGACTTCACCTTCGATGATGCTGTCGAAGATGCACAGGTCGCTGACTTCCACGTCGACCTCGTCCACCACCGCGACGATGTCCCATAGCCCGCGGGCCGACAGGCTGCCCCCTCCGGGCCTGCGTTCGGTGCAGCTCGGCGACTGGGTGCTTGAGGGGGGCGGCGTCCGCGGCGGACGCGAGATCACCCCCTGCACTCGCTGGATGCCGAACACCACGCGGAACGAGAGGGTCACGTCGTTGCAGACGCTGGCGACTCCCGAGGCGTGGTACTGCAGCCGCAGGTCGATCCGATCGACATCGTCGACTCGCGGTACCGACCTTCCGCCGGCCCGCAAGATCGGCTGGAGGCTCACAGGCACCGTGCGGCTGGCATTGCTGAGGTGCGAGCTGGCGAATACGTAGGCGTCGACGCGCTGGACCAGCAGGGCTCCGAGTTGGGTCCAGCTGACGAGCGAGCCGCACATCCCGACGTCGTAGGCGCGCGCCGACCGCCAGGGCGCGGGCGTGCCGGGAGTCGCTACGTTCAGCGTGACGGGCGCCATCGCGCCCACGCGAACCTGCGGCAGCCGCATCCAGGCCCCTGCCGTCACCGCGTCGTCGAGGTCCTGGGCAAAGAAGTAGACGCGGGTCTGCGGATCGATGAAGTAGCGCACGTTCCCGAAGTCCCCGGCGGTATCGCGAAGCAGGAACGAGCCCACGGATGCGGTGGACTTCTCCGGGATCGGGAAGGCGTCCACGCTCTCCGGCTCAGTGGCGGAGAACACCTCGACCACCTCGAGTGGACCGTTGCATCCCAAGAGCGCGAACAGTGCAGCTGCGGCGGCGATGCCGCGATACGGTCCGATGCGAACCTCGCGGCGAGACTGGTTTCTCTTTCTCTTCGTCATCAGGTCCCTCCAATTGCCCGGTCGAGTTGGCTGGTCCTGGTTCACCTTGCTTCGATTTGTCCGGCCTTGCACCGCCCGATCCGAATCGGGAACTCGAACGCGGTGCTCGAGGACTTCCAGGCGGGCCTCCTCGACCCAGCGAACGCTGAGGAACTCCACCCACAGCGACGACTGGCGGGGCCGGCCGACAGGTTCATCTCCTCCCGGTCCTGACGATCCAGCCCGCCTCGGGCAGCCGGGCGTCGATCTTCGCGCGGGCCTGCTGCTCGGGTCCACCGGTTGCGGCTACGGGCACGGCGACAATTCTAGCCCGGCTGAGGTTCAGCTAGGCTGTTGATGCCACATGTGCTTTCAGCGAGAGCGTCAGACCGCATCAACGGGAGGGCCAAGCCAGCATGAGCGAGCGCGAAGAAGTCCTCGAGGTGCGTTTCCACGGACCCTTCTCGTGGCTCAGCGGCGGGCCGATCCCGTCGGTCTTCGAGCACCCAGCAGGTCAGGAGTACGGCGTCTACCTGTGGAGCGTCGAGTATGAGGGCGGAGACCTCGTCTACTACGTTGGCGAGACATGGCGCTCCTTTGCGGCGCGAATGAAGGAGCACCTCAAGGAGTACCTGTCGGGCATGTACGACATCTTCGATGTTGAGAAGTTCTGTCGAGGCGAGAAGGACACGTTGTGGGGCGGGATGTGGCGGAAGGGCGACGAGGTCAGAGCCGGCCAGTTCCTGCGGCGACACGACGAGCTTTGGCCTCACCTCGAGGGCATGATCCGGTGCATGCGCTTCCATCTCGGCTCGATAGAGGTCGAAAAGGAGAAACGACCCATTCAGCGCGTCGAGGCCGCAGTCGCTGCTTGCCTGCGGAAGCAGTCGGGAGTCGTAGGCGCGTTTCAGGACGAGGGGACCATCTACTCGGCCAGGTGGCCGGAAGAGGAACCGATTGAGGTCGAGCTGACTTCAGATGCGCCCCTACTCGGCCTCCCGCGGAGGCTGGTTGCTTGATGGGCTGTTGGTCTGAGCTGGAGGCGTGATGAAGGCCGGAGTCCTTGTGCTGGGGTCGCTGCTCTGGGACCGACGCGATGGACGACACCGTTGGAGAGATGAGCGCCTGAACCGCGATCAGGCTGTGCCAGTCGCGGTTCCGATCGGCTACGGGAGGCTCTCCCATAGCTGGGGCAATACATTCACGATGACGTTCTCTTCGGACGGCAGGGCGGGCGTGAGTTTCTTGGTGCCGCTCAAGACACCTCCGACGACCTTCTCGGCTCTCTTGGCAGAGGCGGAGTTCCTGTGGAAAGTAGAGAGTCGGGGTGCATCGCCAAAGCGCATCGGCGCGTCCTGGGGCTGTGTGGGAATTCTGTCGAGGACACGTAAGTTTGTCGCCGAGTGGGCAGATTACTTCAGGAAGAGTACCGATCCGGTTGGGCGTGTCGACGAAAGCGGCCTGCTGCTGATCAACTGGCCGAGGACTCGGGATGGAGCAGCGGCCGACGTGGACGTGATTGTGAGTGCTTCAACAAAGCCTGAGTCAGTGTGGCCGCTTGCCGCCGACATCGCTGACGCCTGGGTCCGGCAGGACGACACATACGAGCGCTACTTCTTCCAGAATGTTCAGCACGGTATTCGAACACCTGACGACGGCGCCATCTGGACCAGGATCCAGGAGAAGAATCCGCTCTGGTTGGACAATGAGGTGTACTCGGATGCCATTGCCATCCTTCGAGCCGAACAGGAGGGCAGCGACTAGCCGCTTGCCCTCCCGCCTGGTTTTCGTGTACCAGCTGGCCCCCACCGCTCGGGGCCAGCGGCCGGGCCGGGGCCAAGGATGAGCCGGCGAGCCGGCACCGAGGGCCAGCACAAAGACCCTCCCGCCAGCCTCATTCGCGAGATCCCGCGGGACGAGCGGCCGCGGGAGCGGCTGCTGCGCTGCGGCCCCCAGGCCCTCTCCGACGCCGAGCTGCTGGCGATCCTCCTCCGCTCCGGCCGGCCGGGGGCCTCGGTCCTCGAGCTGGCCCGGGAGCTGCTGCGACAGAACGGGGGCCTGGCCGGGCTCCTGGGGGCCGGCGGTCGACGCCCTGGAAATTCTACTGGAACGGGGGTTCGCGGCGGATGGGCCGCGTCGTGCGGCCTGACATGCCCGCGCCGATAGCCCACCGTCTACTTGACCGTGGCGCCCCAGCCCAGCACCGGCTGATCGGCGACCGGGAGGTCTTCCGCGGCACCCTGAACCGGGCGGCGGTCGAGCCGCGGGAGAACTTGAAGGACGCGCTCCTCCGGGGCGCGGCCGGGGTGGTGCTCTTCCACACCCACCCGAGCGGCGACGTCTCCCCGACGCCGAGGACCTGGCCTTCACCCGCCGGATGGCCCAGGCCGGGGAGCTGCTGGGCGTCCAGCTGTTCGATCACCTGATCCTCGGGGCTCACGGCCTGTGGATGTCGCTCAAGCAGCTCGGAGGCGATCCTGAATGCGATCAGGCCGGGCAAGAGGAGGCGCGTGAAGACCGCCAAGCCCACCAGCCCCGCCGGCACTTACTTTGTCATCGTCGAAGCCGACCCGGAGGATCTCAACAACAACCCGAACCGCGCCAACAACGTCGCCGTCTCGACGAGGGCTCTTACGATCGACTAGTGATGCTAGCTACCGGGGCGGATGCGGGCCAACGCCGTTGAAGGCGGAGAGGCTAGCTTGACCGGCCCCACGGCGGCGCGGGACCGCCCAAGAACTCGCCAATCGGCTGCTTTAGAAATGGGGTGAGGAGCCCGGCCGGCCGCGCGTTCCTGGTGGTCGAGTATCTCGTCGTGCGGGGAAGCGGCGACGAGTAGCCGGCCCCCGCGTCACGCGCCGCCTTCTAGGGCGCCTGGGCGATCAGCCTTCGCTGCTGCAGGAGGCGCCGCCCAGCACGCAGAAGCTCGAGCAATACGGGTGGTTGAGCCAGACGGGCGCGAGGCTGTCGGCGAGGGCGGCGCCGAGCTCGAAGCGCGGATCGTACGGCAGGAGCGTGCAGGAGACGACGCTCGGGGACGTCGCTTCTCGCCGCTTGACGACCATCCGGCTACGGGCGCACATGACCTGCGAGGGCTCGCGGCCCAGAATGCCCCAGCAGTCCACCGTGATCTCGGGAACGTCGGCGGTCGGGTCCATCTCGGGGAACAGCACCAGATCCGTCGGTGCCTTCGCGTCGAGCGGCAGGCCCAGCTCCGCGAAGAGCCGTGCGTAGCCGGCGCGCACCGCGCTCTCCGGCTCGCCCCAGCACCTGCGGCCAGCGACCGAATGACGGAAGCCGTGGTCGGCCAGCCAGCGCAATCCGGTGAGCGCCGCATCCCACGACCTCGGCCCGCGAATCTCCTGGTGTCCCGTCGCGGTGTAGTGATCGAGGCTCACCCGCAGGTGCAGCGCGGGTCCGTGCTCTTCGAGCAGCTCCAGCAGCCGGGAGCGAGTCCGCGGACGCATCATCGGCTGCATGGCGTTGGTCAGAACGAGGACCCTGAGCCCGCGACCCAGGGCGTCCTGCAGCATCGAGACAAGCTCGGGGTTCATGAAGGGCTCGCCGCCGGTGAACCCGATCTCCCGGGTGCCGAGATCGAGATCGGCGGCCTCGTCGAGAAAACGAGCCACCTCGGCGCCGGTGAGATAGGCCAGCCGGTCGTTTGCCGGGCTCGAGCCCATGTAGCAGTTCCGGCACTCGATGTTGCACAGCGTGCCGGTGTTGAACCACAGCGTCTCGAGCCGCTGCAGGTCGACGCTCGCACGCGGCGCGCCGTTCGCCGTGACCCGGCGCTCGCGGAACTTGGCCGGATCCGCCGTCCGGGCCGGAGCGGAGCCGGGCGACGTGCTCTTCATGACCGACGGGCAAGCTACCACGAGTCGAGCGCTCGCACGGGAGCGCCCTCGTACCGCACCAGGGCCTTCGCCTGGTCGCGCACCGGCCGCGCGACATCGGTCGAAAGCCCCGCCCCGAGCACGCGCGGCCCGAGGGTGAGGCCTCGAGCCGAGCGCTGTGCTCGCCAGACGCCGCGAAGCCGCCCCGCGAGGAGCACCGCCTCGCCGTGGGTGTGGTTTGCAGCGTGTATCCTGGTCGTGGCAGGCGAGGGCCGTTGGTGGCTTCGGGTGTCGCCTGTGAGCTCGGGGCCGTTAGACGGAACGGCGCACTCTGACGTGCTCGAAAAGGAGGGATCGCGTGGACGAGCTGATGACAACCACCGCATTCGAAATCGACGGTACCCGAGTCACGAAGAACCACGGAATTGTCCGAGGCATCACGGTCCGCTCTCGCTCGGTCTTCGGGACGATCGGCGCGAGTCTTCAGACGATCGTGGGCGGCAACATCACTCTCTTCACCGAACTCTGCGAGAAGACTCGTGCCGAAGCGTTCTCGAACATGCTTCAGCACGCAGACGAGCTGGGGGCCAATGCGGTGATAGGGGTGCGATACGACGCGACAGAGGTCATGAGCGGTGTGAGCGAGGTTCTCTGCTATGGCACTGCCGTGACCGTAGTACGTGGTTCGTCCTAATCGATGCGTATTCTGGGTGGGTCGCGCCTGCGGCAGCGGTGAACACCAGGTAAGACGCCAGCGAGGATTTTTTCAGTGTTGCGAGGGCTCAGCGCCAGGTCTCCAAAACGGGCGGTGCCGATCGGCGTGGTGCTGAGCCTGCTCTACGTGGGCATTGTCCGCATTGCATTGCTGCCGGCCATGTTCCAGTCCGAGATCAGCCCGGAGGGAGCCGCCGGATACCTCGAGTCTCTGTGGCTCCAGCCGACGCCGTTCGGCGTCTCGCTCGGTCATTTGCTGTTCGCGATCGATGGGCTGCTTCTGGCGTTCTTGTGGCTCGAGTTTCGTTCTCGGGGCGTGACAGGCGTTGGGGTCGGCTCGGTCGTGGTGAGAGCGATCTATCTTTCCGCAGCCGCCCTGTTGCTCTACCTTGGCTACGCTTTGTGGGCTGCTCGGCAGTTTCGGATGACAGGCTAGCCGTCGAACGGGTCGAGCAGCGGGATTCCGCAGCCTTCGAAATCGCGGAGGTTTCGGGTGACGAGCGCGAGCTGATGGACCTGGGCGGTGGCGGCGATCAGCATGTCGGCCTGCGTGCGCTGCTCGCCGGCGGCGCGGAACCGGCCGCGGAGCTCCCCGGCCCGGCGGGCGATCTCGGCGGTCACCGGCAGGACGAGGCAGTCTTCGGCGAGGAAGCGCTCGAACCAGGCGGCGACGCGCCGGTTTGGGCGCCAGGCGAGGCCGAAGTGGATCTCCTCGAGGGTGACGACGCTGATGCGGGTCGGCAGCGGCGCCTCGGCGGCCCAGCGCCGAACGCGGGGATCGGGCGCGGGGCGCGCCAGCTCGCTGAGGACGTTGGTGTCGACCAGGTTCACTCGCCGTCGCCGATCCAGCTCTCGCGGTCGCGCCGCTCGCCGACCTCGAGCGCGTAGCCGTCGGCCTCGCAAAGCTCGCGCACCTCGTCGAAGCGCTGCCCCAGCGTGCGCCGCTGACGGTCGGCCAGCCAGCGCTCGAACTCCTCGAACAGGTCGGCCGAGATCACCGCCGCCACGAAGCGGTCCCGCGAGAAGATCCGCTGCGGCTCCTCGGCGCTTCGTCGCAGCACCTCCGACAGGCGTTGCTTGGCCTCGCCCACGCGCCAGCTCATCTTGTCTAAGATAGATAGATTTTATAGATAAGTCAAGTCGAGAAGCGTCCCGTCACCCGGCCTGGAGGGTAGATTCGGCCCGGCAACCGCTCGGCCCCTCGGCCGTAAAGACCTCCTGGAGGTGCCTCGATGATTCAAGATCGCCTGCTCGCTCGTTACCTGGTTCGCTCGGCTTGGGCCCTGGGGACCCTGCTGATTCTCCTGCCGGCAGCCGCCGCGGCCGCCGACTGGCCGCAGTGGCGGGGGCCGGTCAGGGACGGCAAGTCGGGGGAGGCGGGGCTGCTCGGGGAGTGGCCGGGCGGCGGGCCGCCGCTGGCGTGGCGGGCGCGGGGGCTGGGGGCCGGGTTCTCGAGCGTGTCGGTGGCCGAGGGGCGCATCCACACGATGGGCGATCTGGCGGACGGGCAGTACGTGATGGCACTGGCCGAGGACGGCGGCGGGCTGCTGTGGAAGACGCGGGTGGGGGAGCGTCACGAGCACGACTACGGCGGGCCGCGGGCGACGCCGACCTTCGACCGCGGCCGGCTGTACGCGATGAACACCGGGGGCGTGGTGGTGGCGCTGGAGGCGGCGACCGGCAAGCTGCTTTGGAGCCGCGACCTGGTGGCGGACTTCGGCGCCTACCTGATGCAGGCGATGGGGAGCTACGACTGGCGGTTCAGCGAGTCGCCGCTGGTCGACGGGCAGCGGGTGGTGGTGACGCCGGGGCACGTCGAGGCGCTGATGGTGGCGCTCGACCGCGACACCGGCGAGGAGATCTGGCGCACCCAGGGGCGGCGGCTGGGCCCGATCGGCGCCGACGGCGCCGCCTACTCGTCGCCGGTGATCTCGGAGGCGGGCGGCACCCGCCAGTACGTCCAGCTCCTCGGGCGCGGCGTCATCGGGGTCGAGGCCGCGACCGGCAAGCTGCTGTGGAACTACAACCGGGTGGCCAGCGACATCGCCAACATCGCGACCCCGGTGGTGCACGGGGATCACGTCTTCGCCTCGGCCGGCTACGGCACCGGCTCGGCGCTGCTCCGGATCGGCCGCGACGCCGAGGAGTGGAAGGCCGAGGAGGTCTACTTCCTGACCGCCGACACGCTCCAGAACCACCACGGCGGCCTGATCCTCCACGACGGCACCATCTACACCGGTACCGGGCACAACAAGGGCTTTCCGATCGCCGTGGCCCTGGCTTCCGGCGAGGTGGCCTGGGGGCCGGTGCGGAACGACGGGTCCGACTCGGCGGCGGTCACCTACGCCGACGGGCGGATCTACTTCCGCTACCAGAACGGCCGCATGATCCTCGTCGAGGCCACCCCCGAGGCCTACCGCGAGCACGGCACCTTCATGATCCCCGAGGTCTCGAAACCGAGCTGGGCCCACCCGGTGATCGCCAACGGCAAGCTGCTGCTCCGCGAGCAGGACCACCTGTTCGCCTACGACGTCACCGCGGCAGCGCCGGTGCCTGCGGCGCGCTGACTCCGGCGTCGGGCGCGGCCGGCAGGAGCGACGCAGGCCACGCAGCAGCCGGTCAGTCGGCCGCCGAGAGGATCAACGAGCCGGCCCGGTGGATGGCCTCGAAGTGGCCGTCGTAGGTCACGACCGTGGCACCGGCGCGGGCGGCCGAGGCGGCGACCCAGAGGTCGTTGGCGGGCAGCGGAGTGCCCGCGGCGCGCAGGGCGACCAGGATTTCGGCGTAGATCCTGGCCACCTCCCGATCGACGGGCAACTCCTCGACCATCGGGTTGGCCAGGAAGTCGAGTAGCTCTCTCTGGTTGGTTTGGAGCTGGCGGCCGCCGAGGAAGCCGACCCATAGCTCTCCGATCACCACTGAGGGCAGGCCCAGCCACTCGGCTCTGTCGATCAGCTCGACTACCGGCCCATGACCTCGTTTGAAGTGACTGTAGGCCGAGGTGTCGAGACAGTAGCGGCTCACCGCCACATCTCGTCGTCGATCGTCTCGGTCGCGGCGACCGCGGCCTCGAAGGCGGCCAGCTCGTCGGCCGTCCAGGTACCGGCCAGTCGAGCGAGGCCGTTGCTCCGGGGCCTGCCCGCAGTTCCCAGGGTCTGACCTAGCAGGTCGATCACCGTCTGATTCAACGAGACCCCGCGGCGCCTCTTTTCCTTCCGCAGCGCCTCGGCCACCTCGTCGGGCAGATTGCGGATCGTCAGGTGTCTCAGGTCCAATTCTCCTTGGTTTCTCTTGATGCATTCTATGACAGCTTTTTCGTGCAGTCAATCCTCGACAATCGCCGTCCCCTCCAGAGACGGGGAGTCAACGCGATTTCTGCCTGCTCGCCGAGAGTCTCAGCGGCCCGCAGCGTTTGCCGCAGAGCATGGTCTGTGAAGCTGGCCGCGCTCAGTCGACGCGGTAGTCGAGGCGGTCGGAGCGGCCGCGGTCGTCGGTGACCACCAGGCGGTGGGTGCCGGGGGTGGGGTCGAGGAAGAGGCGCTCGGCGGGGGGGCCGGTGGCCACCAGGGTGCCGTCGCGGTACCAGTAGAGGCGGGCCGCGTCCTGGGCGGCGTGGGCGATCAGGGGGATGCGCTGGAAGGCCAGGGGGGCGTCGCGGCGCAGGCGGTAGGGGGTGGCGGCGTCGGGGGAGACGATGCGGGGGGGCTGGCCGGCCGGCGCCGCGGCGGTCGCAACCGGCGCGGCCGGCTCGGTCAGCGGCTGGCCCTCGCGGCGCCACCAGGCGACGAGCTCGGCGGGGTAGACGGTGGTCTCTCGGAAGGCGGTGCGGCCGCTCTCGGCGGTGACGCGCTGCCGGCGGTGGTAGCTGCAGGCCGCGAGCTTGGAGCGCCCGGGGAGGTAGGTCAGCCGGGTGCGGCCGGGGCACCAGGGGCCGGGCAGCTCGTGGCTCAGGGCGCAGACCTCGAGGCTCTCGATGCGCAGCCCCGGCGGCCGGGCGAGACCCGGTCCGCCGCGCTCGAGAGCGGCGAAGAGATCGAACAGCAGGGGGGCGGCGTGCTCGGCGCCGGAGATGCCCTGCCGGGGCCGGCCGTCGAAGTTGCCGACCCAGACGCCCACGGTGTAGCGGCGCGAGAAGCCGACCGCCCAGGCGTCGCGGTGGCCGTAGGAGGTGCCGGTCTTCCAGGCCACTGCGGGGAGGTCGCGGGTCAGGTCCCAGGCGGCGGGCAGGTCGGGGCGGCGGACTTCCTGGAGGATCTCGGTCACCAGCCAGGCGGCTTCGGGGGAGAGCAGCCGCTCGCCCGGGGCGCCGGCTAGGGCCTCGGCCTCGCCGGCCCGCCAGCTCGCCGGCCGGTAGACGCCGCCGTCGGCGAGCGCGGCGTAGAGGGTGGCGAGGCCCAGCAGGTGGGCCTCGCCGGCGCCGAGCACCAGCGGCAGGCCGTAGGCGCCCGGCGGCCGGTCGAGGGTGTCGAGCCCGCCGCGCCGGAGGAGCTCGTGGAAGGGCGCGAGCCCCACGCGCGCCAGGAGCCGCACGGCGCTGGCGTTGAGCGACTGGCTGAGCGCCTCGCGGGCGGTGACCCGGCCGCGGTAGCGGCCGTCGTAGTTCTCGGCCACGTAGCCGGCGAAGTCGGTGGGGACGTCCAGCAGGTAGCCGTCGGGGGTCGCGAGACCCCGGTCGAGGGCCAGCCCGTAGAGGAACGGCTTCAGGGTCGAGCCCGGCGAGCGGCGCGCGACAGCGCCGTTGACCTGGCCGGACCGCCCGGCCTCGAAGAACCCGGCCGAGCCGACCATCGCCCGGAGGCGCCGGCCTTCGGTCTCGAGGACGACCACCGCGGCCTGGCCGATCCCCTCGGTGCGCAGCCCCGGAAGGTGTCGGGCCACCTGTGCCTCGGCCATCTGTTGGAGCCGGCGGTCGAGGGTGGTCGGGACGCGGGCGGCGCCGGGTGAGCGGGCGGCGGCGAACTGGGCGAAGTGGGGGGCGGCGAAGGGCGACGGCAGCCGCCGCTCGGGGAGCGGCTGGCGGCGGGCGTCCTCGACCTGCCGGGTGGTGAGGACGCCGGCCGCGCCCAGCCGCTGGAGCACCCGGTCGCGGGCGGCGCGGGCGGTCGCCGGGTTGCGGGTGGGGTCGTAGGCGACCGGCGAGCGCGGCAGCGCCACCAGCAGCGCGATCTCGCCCGGCGACAGCCGGGCCGGCTCCTTGCCGAAGTAGAAGCGGCTGGCGGCGCCGACGCCTTCGAGGTTGCCGCCGTAGGGGGCGAGGTTGAAGTAGACCTCGAGCAGCTCGCGCTTGGTCAGGCGGCGCTCGAGCTGGAGCGCCGTGAAGGCCTCGCGGAGCTTGGCGCCGGCGGTTCGCGGGGCCGGCTCGGCGAGGCGGGCGATCTGCATCGGCAGGGTGGAGGCGCCCGAGACCACCCGCCGGGCCCGGAGGTTCTGCCAGGCGGCGCGCGCGACCGCCAGCGGGTCGACCCCGGGGTGGCGCCAGAAGCGGCGGTCCTCGATTGCCACCACCGCCGCGATCAGCTCGGCGGGCAGCTCGTCCAGCTCGACCGGCAGCCGCCAGCGCTGGTCGGCCGGCAGGAAGAGCCGCAGCGGCCGCCCCTCCGCGTCGAGCACCGCCGTCGCCGCCGGCCGCCCGAGCGCCTCGAGCGGCGGCGGCAACAGCCGGTCGAGGGCAATGAAGCCCAGCGGGCCGGCCAGAAGGCCCGAGCAGAGCGCCAGCAGCGGCCACAGACGCCGGGCTGGCAGCGGCGACCTCATCCCTTTTCCCGCCGGCGTTTGACGGTGATGGCGCCGCGCGGGCCGGTCGCGTTCAGGGCCGGGTTGTACATCGCCTCGGCGTGGAGGGGCGGCAGCCGGAAGTTGCCGGGGGCGACCGCGCGGGCCAGGCTGTAGAGGTTGCGCCACTCGTTGGCGGGCAGGTCGGTGAAGACCAGGATGCGGTCGTCCCGCAGGTCGAGGTGGGCGGCCTCGAGGTTGGCGTCGGCGACCCAGGGCAGCCCCTCGGTGGTGGCGAGGCGGGGGTTCTCGACCTCGAGCCCCGAGGGCAGGAGCTGCTGGACGACGACGTTGTCGAGCGGCCCCGAGACCGAGCGCACCCGGGTCTTGACCACCACCAGGTCGCCCTGTTCGAGGGCCAGCGGATCGACGGCGCCGCCGTCGCGATCGAGGAGCTGGCGCTCGACCTCGAGGCCGGCGGCCGCCGGGCGGAAGACGGCGTCGCGCGGGACGCCGCGGGTGGTCAGCGAGTAGAAGGCCGACCCGGCCTGGTAGCCCGGGTCCATGACGACGCGCACCGCCCCGGTGGCCGGCAGCTCGAAGACCGCGCTCTCGGCGCTGGTGAAGCGGCCGATCTCCTCGCCGCCGGCGAGCAACGCGCCGGCGTAGGGCGGCCGCTCGGCCTGGCGCCGGACGAGCTGGCCGATCGCCATCAGCGCGAAGGCCGTCTCCTGGGTGGTCCAGACGTCGAGCTCGGCGGCGTCGCGCCCCAGCCGCTCGACCAGCGCCGGGATGCGCGGGCTCTCGGGCTCGGCCTCCTGGAGGGCGAGCAGCAGCAGCGCGCGGTTGCGCACCGTCGAGCGCAGGTTGCGGCCGGTCTGGCGCTCGAAGCGCTCGACGTCCTCGAGGCCGGCGGCCAGCTCGCCCACCGCGTCGCGGTTGCCGACCGCGGCGTAGGCGGCTGCGAGCAGCGCCCGCGAGGCCCGCCCCAGCTTGCCGAACTGGCGCTCGCGCAGGAAGTCCATCATCCCCAGCTCGGCCTCGGCGGCGCGGGCCAGGACGTAGAGCGCGTAGACCCCGCGCTCCAGCTCGTCGGTGCCGTAGCGCTCCTTGGCGCGGACCAGCCCGCGCAGGTGGTCGAGGGCGCGCTCGGTGAGCTGCGGATCGACCGGGTGGCCGGCGCGGGCGGCCTCGACCAGGAAGTGGGCGGCGTAGACGCTGGTCCAGGGATCGGCGGCGCCGCCCCGCCAGAGCGCGAAGCCGCCGCCCGGGACCTGGTGCCAGGCCAGCCGGCGGAGGGCCTCGTCGATCCACGCCGCGGGCTCGGCGCCGCCCTTCTCCGGGTCGAGCAGCTCGGGCTCGAACTGGCGCGCCAGCTCCTCGAGATAGATCAGCGGGAAGGCCTGCGACAGGGTCTGCTCCAGACAGCCGTAGGGGTAGCGCAGCAGGTCGGCGAGCTGGCGGCCGAAGCGGACCAGCGGCAGCGGGCCGATCTGGAGGCGGCGCTCGAGCGAGGCGGGACGGTAGCCGGCGTCGGTCGCCGGCAGCTCGGTCTCGGCCTGGGCTAGGGCGCCGGACTGGGCGACCGTCAGCGGCGGCAGGTCGGGCCGCACCCCGACCTCGGCGCGGGCGCGGGCGGTCTCGCCGTTGCCGCGGGCGGTGAGGACGAAGCCGGCCGCTCCCTCGTCGAGCCCGGTCTTGACCGCGAAGTAGACCGTGCGCTCGGCGGCGTTGGGGATCTCGACGGTGCGCTTGGCCTCGCCGTCGACCGCGGCCTGGCCCTCGACCGCCAGCTCGAGCTCGAAGCGGCCGGGCCGGCCGGTGTCGTTGCGCAGGGTGGCCGGCACCTCGAGGGTCTCGGCAAAGGAGAGGATCCGCGGCAGGGTGGCGCTGAGGACCAGCGGGTCGCGCACCCGGGTCGTCGCCTCGGCCGAGCCGAACCGCCGGCCCTCGGCCGCCACCGCCATCAGCCGCACCGCGCCGGTGAACTCGGGGAGCTGGAAGACCGCCTGCGCGCGGCCGTCGGCGCCGGCGTCGAGCACGCCCGACCAGAACGCCACCGGCTCGGCCCGGCGGATCGACTCGGTCCGCACGTACTGCGCGGCGCCGGCCCCCGGCTCGCCGCCGCCGGTCGCGGTGGGGGCCTCGACCTCGGGGAGGAGCAGGCTGAAGGTGTCGAACGAGCGCACCCCCAGCCGCAGCTTGCGGTAGAAGAACTCGAACGGGTCCGGCGTCCGCTGGGCGATCAACTGGAGGATCCCCTCATCGACCGCCGCCACGGTGACCGCGGCGCCGGGTGTAGCCGTGACCCCGATCTCCAGCCGGCTGCCCGAGCGCAGCTCGGCGGGGGCCTCGACGGCGAGCGGCAGCCGGTTGGCGGTGCGGTCGACGCTCACCGGCACGGCGCCGAAGGCGCGCCCCACCGCCCCCGGCTCGATCGCCTCGACCGGCCGCACCAGGGTGGCGGTCAGATAGGCGTTGGGCCGCCAGGCGGCGCGCACCGGCAGGGTCAGGGTGGCGGTGTTGCCGGTCAACTCGTAGGTCTTGAGATCGAAGACCTCCTCCTGCTCGACGGCCAGCAGCAGCCGGCCGGGGTAGGGCGAGCGCACCTGGACGGTGGCGGTCTCGCCCGGGCGGTACTCCGGTTTGTCGAGCTCCAGCTCGAGCCGGTCCGGGTTCTCGACCGCCCACGGCGAGTAGCCCCAGCCGCCGGTGTAGAAGCCGGCCGCCGCCGAGGCGCCGCTGGCCGGGTCGGTGAGCACCACGCGGTGGCTGCCGTACTCGCGGGGGGTGACCCGGAAGCGGCCGCTGGCGGCGCCGCCGGCCAGCTGGCGGGTCTCGACCACCACCGACTCGCGGGTCGACTCGTAGCGGAAGTTGCCGGCCGCGGTGCGGCGCAGCACGGTCTGCCAGCGGTCGAGGACGAGCTCGGCGGTCAGGGCGCCGGCGGTGGCGTCGGAGCCGTCGGGCTGGACCGCCACCCACTCGAGTTCCACCGCCTGTCCGGGCTCCGGGTAGCCGCCCTCGAGGCGGCGGAGACCGACGTAGTACGGGAAGGGATGGACCGCCAGCCGGGTGCGGGCGGTGACCCCGCGGCCGCCCTCCTCCTGGACGCGGGCGGTGATCACCGCCTCGAGCGAGGAGGGCAGCCGGCGCTCGGGGGGCAGCTCGGCGCGGAAGGCGGCGCGGCCGGCGTCGTCGAGCCGCGCGGCCTGGTTGAAGACCTCGCGGTCGCTCCACGAGCGGTCGTCGTCGCGGAAGCTGAAGGCGGCGAAGCGGCCCGGCGCGAAGGTCGAGTCGATCAGCCGCACCCGGGTCTCCGCCGCCAGCCCCGCCGCCGCCGGCCCGAACAGGTAGGTGCCGGCGACGTCGTAGGCCAGCGGCTGGCCGGGGGCGACCGCCGCGGCCGCCGGCTGGATCTCGACCTTGATGCGGTCGGGCACGAACTCCTCGAGCTGGAAGCCGTAGCGGCCCACCACCTCGTCGGCGATCAGCAGCTCGAGGCCGTGGCGGCCGGTCAGGGCGTAGGCCGGCGTCGCCCACTCGAACTCGACCAGGCCGCGGCCGTCGAGGGCGAGGGTGCGGGTCGCGATCTCGCGCCCCTGGGGATCCCGGTGGCGGAGCAGGACCGGCATCTCGGGGGCGGGCCGCAGCTCGGCGTCGCGCACCAGGGCGGCGCCGCGGACCGTCTCGCCGGGGCGGTAGAGGTCGCGCTCGCCGTAGAGGAACGCCGTGTAGCCGGCGGCCGGCCGGGCGGCCCCGGCGACCTCCAGCCCGGTGGTGTCGACCTCCATGCGGTCGAGGTAGACGAAGCTGAAGTCGTCCCCCTTGGCGAGGGTGGCGAGGAAGGGACGGTGCTCGGCCAGCGCCCGGCGGTCGCGGAACCGCCAGAAACCGGCGGCGTCGGTGGTGCCGCGGGCGATGGTCTGGTTCTGGTCCGAGATCAGCTCGACGGCGGCGCCCGCCACCGGCGCCAGCGTGCGGTGCGAGAGCGCCCAGACCAGGAACTCGCCGGTGCCCTGCTTGGCCACCGCCCCGAGGTCGGTGACCAGCAGCCAGCGCTGGGGCGCCTGCCAGTGGTCGGTGCGGCCGAGCAGCACCCGGTAGAGCCCGGGCTGCCGGACGTCCACCTGCTCGTCCAGCGACAGCACGGTGGTGACCTTGGCGTTGCGGGCGCCGCGAAGGCGCAGCTTCTTCTCGACCAGCCGGTCGCCGAACGGGTGCCAGACGTTGTCGCCGCGGTAGACGGTGTCCTGATCGAAGCCGCCGCCGTACTGCAGGAAGAAGAACAGGTTGTTGCGGTAGACGCGGTCGACCGCCAGCTCGAGGCGGTCGACGTTGACGGTCTCGATCGCCAGGTTGCGCAGCCCGCCGCGCGACAGGAACAACCCCTGGCTCTGGAAGTCGACCGAGGGCGGCAGGTTGTCGAGCCGGACGGTGGCCGAGTAGGGCTGGCGGAGGACGGCGCCGTCGGCGGCCGGCAGGCCCTGGTCGAGCGCCACCTTGTAGCTCTCGCCGGGCGCGAAGCCGCCGGTCAGCCGGAGCACGTTGCGCTGCGCGGCCAGCCGGAAGGCGGCCTCGGGCTCGACCTTGAGATACGGGCGGGCGATCTCGGCGGTCACCGGCGAGGAGAGGACCAGGCGCAGGCTCGACTCTTCGAGCCCCGGCTCGCCGGCCAGCTCGCGCACTTCGAGCACCTCGGAGGAGCCCAGCGGGATCTGGTGGGCGAAGGGCTTGCCCAGGGCCACGTTGCCCTCGGCCGGCGTCAGGTCGGCCGCCACCACCAGGCGCAGGGTGCGGGCCGCCTTCTGCTTGCGCAGGGCGGTGGTGCGGAAGCCGATCTGGGGGCTCTGCCAGCCGGTCTCGAGCTGGACCTCGGGCGGCACCGCGCCCGGGACTTCGCTGGGATCCTCGAGCCGCACGCGGGGGGCCAGGATGCCGGGATCGACGGCGTAGTTGAAGCGCAGGGTGCCGCGCAGGAAGACGGTGGCGGCCTCGTCGGGGACCGGCTCCTCCCAGACCTCGACGCCCTCGACCAGGAAGCGGTCGATGCGGACCCTGAGCAGGGCGTCCCCGCCCAGCGTCCGGCCGTCCTCGAGGATGCGCTCGGGGATCAGCGCGACCGTGTACTCGGTGGCCGGCGGGAAGCCGCCGCTGGGCGCGAAGCGCAGCACGTGGCGGTCGCGCCAGCGCCAGCTGCCGCCGAGCGGCGGCTCGATGGTGGCCGGCGGCGGGTCGAGCACGTCGCCGACCCGCACCGCGCCGTCCTCGGCCAGCACCGGCCGGTCGAAGACGACGTCCACCCACTGGCGGCCCTCGCGGTCGAGGACGACGTCGAACACCGTCACCCGCTCGCCGTCCGCGGGCTCCTCTCGCGGGCGCTCGCGGCGCACTCCGAACGCCGCCCACAGGGCCGCCGCCAGCGCCGCCACCAGCACCGCGATCACCGCGTCCCGCCACTGCAGCCGGTACCCGCCGCCGCCCGGACTCGGTTGCGGGTCGCCGCTCGCTTGCTGGGTCATCGCCGTCCTCCTTGTTGCCCGCCGGTGCTACAAGACCCGCGCCAGCGACCGTGCCGCCGGCGTCGCCGTCGGTGCAGCATATCCACGGTCCCCGGTCGAGCAGCGGAGGCCGTCGCGTGCCAGAACGGCGCCTCGATTGGCGTGCCGGTCGGGGTAGAGGCGGCAAACCCGTTGAGGACGCGCCGGTGGGCACCGCCTTCTGCGGAGGTGATCGTCGGTGGATGACCTAACCGCGCTGGCCGGCCAGCGACGCATGGGTGGTCGGCAGCCAGGGAGCAGAGCGGCGTTGCGGTCGTGATGGCAGCCGGCGGGTCTGCTGTGCAAGAGGTCGAGTCACCTCGGCTGATCTTCGGTCGGAGGCCGCTCGCCGTCCGCGACCGGGGCCGGCACCCTGAGCGGGCGCGATGCCGCGTAGCCGCCAGGAGGGCTGCGGCCGGTATTCTCGCGGGATGCCGCTAGCCCTGGCGCGTGAGCAGAGGTGGATCGTCGGGCTCTGGGCGGCGCTGGCGCTGGGCTGCGGCTGGCTGGGGGCGCGGCTGTGGGCCGACCTCGCCAACACGCTGGCGGTCAACGGCCGCTGGGTGGCGACCAAGAACGAGGTCGCCAAAGAGCTGATGGGTGCGGAGTCGTTCTACCGCGGCCGGCAGACCCTGGCCGGGGGGCTGCTCAACCTGGGCGCCTGGCACGGCTACCAGGAGGTGGTGTCGGCGCGGCCGCTGGCGGCCGAGCGGCTGGAGGTCGACCTGCTGCTGCAGTCGGGCGCCCACCTGGCGGTGAGCTTCGGCCGGCTGCCCGGGGGCGGCTATTCGGGCATCCGGCTGAGCCAGGTGGGGGGGCGGCCGAGCGCTTTCTTCACCGCCACCGCCGAGGGCGAGTTCGTGCGGCTGGAGCCGATCCCGGCCCCGGGCAGCAACTCGAAGGGCGGCTCCAGCAGCGGCCCGGGCAGCAGTGCGGGCACCGGCACGGGCACCGGTCCGGGCAGTCGCGCGGCCGGCGGCACAGGCAGTGGTTTGGGCGCCGGTGCGGGTGGCACGGACGGAGTCGCCGCGGACGGCAACCCCGCCGGTGGGCCCGCCGTCACTCCAAAGCCGCTGCGGCTGGCCCGCGACCGCATGACCCGTCTGGTCGTGGAGTTCGGGACCGACCGGGTCGGCGCCTCGCTCGACGGCGCGCCGCTCGGCGAATACGCGGTGGAGCTGCCGGCGGCGCATCACCTCGGGCTGCGCGGCGGCTTCAAGAACGCCTACGTCGACCGGCTGGAGGTCCGGCTGCGCGGCGGCGGGTCTCTGGTCGAGACCTTCGACGCCCCGCCGGCTGCGCGCCGGGTGACCCTCCTGGCAATGGTCGGCGCGCTGCTGCTCAACGCGCTCGGCTACGTGCTGATCTCCCGCTGGCGCGGAGGCGACGCCACCGAGCTGGCGCTCTACTTCGTGATGGTCAACGGCACGCTGCTGGTGCTCGCGCTGCTGTTCTGGGGCTTCGAGCGGCGGCGGGCCGACCGCTACCCGGCGGAGACCGCAGCGCTCACCCGCACCGAGGAGGACTGGCTCGAAGGGGCGGTGGCCGGCGTGCGCGCGGCGGTCGGGGAGCGCTACGCCAAGGTGCCGGAGGCGGGGGTCGTGCGGATCGTCGTCCTCGGCTCCTCGCAGACCTGGGGGGCGGGCGCCGGCCGCGAGGACGAGACCCCGGTGGCGGCCCTCGAGCGGCGGATGAACGCCGAGCCGGCCGGACCGCGCGTCGAGTGCATCAACCTGGGGATCCCCGCCACCGTGGCGGCCCACCACGCGCGGCTGCTCCAGCGCCGCTGGTGGCGGCTCCGGCCGCACCTGGCGGTGGTCAACCTGTCGAACAACGACCGCGACACCGGGCGGTTCGCGGTGGCCATGGAGAGACTGCTGGCGGCCGCCGAGCGGCGCGGCGTGCCGGTGGTCCTGGTCCAGGAGCCCAACTCGCCCGAGCGCCAGGACCGTACCCTGGCCGCCAACCACCGCACGCTGGCCGCCCTGGGCGAGAAGTGGGGCGCCCCGGTGGTCCCGATGCACGCCGACCTGGCGGCCCTCTCCGACACCGGCTTCCTGTGGTGGGACAAGGTCCACATGACCTCGCTCGGCTACCGCCTCTTCGCCGAGCGCCTCCACCAGACCCTCGCCCCCCTCGTCGCCCCCCTCGACTGAACATTCCTGCCACCGCAGAACATCTCACCCTCGACCAGCAGCTCATTTCTGCTGAGGGTGCCACCCACTTGTTCGGGCGGCGACGCGACGCCCTTTTTCCGCAGAGGCAGCTTACTTCTGTGCACCCGCTCCATTATTCCTGCGTGAGGTGCCACCCATTTGTTCGAGGTCATGGTGCCGCCTCGCGAGCTGCCGCGCGAGGTGCCACCCGTTTGGTCGAGGAGGCCGTTTCATCGAGGTGCCACCCATTTGTCGGCCAGCCCATTTGGTCGAAGGCGCTGCGTCGACGGCGCGAGGTGCGCACGCACTGCGTCGAAGGCCCTGCTCGGCGAGGTGCCACCCGTTTGGTCGAGGAGGCTAGGATGGGAAGGTGGACGGTGCCGGGGCATGAGGGGGGGCATCGCGGTGGTCCTGGGGGTGGCGGCGCTGGCGCTGTTTGCGGCCGGGTGCGCCACCTCTCGGCCGGCGCCGGGCGCCGCGACGGCGGCGGGCGGCGGGCCGGTCGCGCCACCGGCGAGGGATTTCGCACGGGCCGAGGGGGCCGGGCCCCCCGGGCCGGAGGCCGAGCGGGTGGGGGAGGATCTCGTCGTCCGGCGGATCGCGGAGCGGGCCTGGGTGGTCACCCACGAGCGGCCCTATCCGGCCAATTCGCTGCTTGTCCAGGCGGACGACGAGAGCCTGCTGCTGGTCGACACGCCGTGGACCCCGGAGGCCACGAAGCGGCTGCTCTCCTGGATCAAGGAGCGGTTCGGCCCCAAGCCTCTGCAGGCGGTCAACACCCACTTCCACCTGGACTCGCTGGGCGGCAACCCGGTGCTGCGAGGGGCCGGGATCCGGGTGGCCGGACACGGCCTGACCCGCTCGCTGCTCACCCATCGCGGGCTTCGCCGGCTACGCGAGCTGCGCCGGGGCCTGGCCGCCGAGCGGCCCGAGGAGGCGGCCCGGCTCCGCGATCTCGAGCTGGCGCCGCCCGGCTTCCTCTACGTGGCCTCGCGCTTCACCTTCCCCTTCGGCAGCGAGCGCTACGAGCTGATCCACCCGGGCGCGGCGCACTCGCCCGACAACCTGGTGGTCTGGTTCCCTGACCGCCGCCTGCTGTTCGGCGGCTGCATGGTCAAGGGCGGCGCTTCGCTGGGCTTCCTGGGCGACGCCGACCTCGAGAGCTGGCCGGGCGCCGTCCACAAGCTGCAGGCGCTCGACCCGGCCGTCGTCGTCCCCGGGCACGGCGACCGTCTGGACCCGCGCCTTCTCCAGCACACGCTCGACCTGTTGGAGGAAGCGGCGTCGGGGCCTCCGACCCCCGAGTCCGGCGGCGGCTCGTAGAATCAATTTCTCCAGGAGGGTCACGCGAACTGGAAACCCAGCGCGGCGGCGAGCCCTAGCCGAATCCGGCGCGCCGGGGCGGGAAAGGACGGAGCGGACACGGGGACTTGTGGAGCCCGAACTGGACTGTGACCTGCGCGGCAGCTGCGCTGGTCGAGAACGCGCTTCGCGCCAGTGCCCGACCCTTGCCGGTACCAGCGGGGTCGCCCATAATCGGGTGGCTTCGGTGGCTCGGCCGCACCGGACGGCGACCGGCAAACCTCTGTCGCCCTACCTGAAAACCACACCAGTATTCCCCTATGTCCCAGACGATGCAAACCGAGAACCGCGTGCAGTCGGCGCAGCGTCTGCTGGCCGAGCGCCGCAACGCCCGCCGCGGCAGGCCCGAGCGCTCCTTCCTGACCATCGCCGAGCTGACTCCCGAGCAGACGCGGTCGCTGATCGCCGGCGGTCTCGCGGCCAAGCGCGAGCCGGCGGCGCTGGCCGGGGCGCTCGGCGGGTTGGCGGTGGCGCTGCTCTTCCAGAAGACCTCGACCCGCACCCGGGTGTCGTTCGAGGTCGGGGTCGGCGAGATGGGCGGGCAGCCGCTCTACCTCGACTGGCGGACCTCCAATTTCACGCTGGCGCATCTGGAGGACGAGATCCGCGCCCTGTCGCGCTACGTCGACCTGGTGATGGCGCGGGTCAACGACCACGCTGACCTCGAGCTGATGCGGCGGCACAGCGAGGTGCCGGTGATCAACGGGCTGAGCGACCTCTACCACCCGTGCCAGGGGCTGGCCGACCTGATGACCGTCGCCGAGTACTTCGGCGAGCTGGACGGCCTCAAGCTGGCCTACGTCGGCGACGGCAACAACGTCTGCCACTCGCTGATCCACGGCGCGGTCCGCACCGGGGTCGAGATCGCCGTCGCCCACCCGCCGGGCTACGCGCCGCGCGCCGAGATCGTCGAGGCGGCGCGCCGGCTGGGGAAGGTGACCCTCACCGGCACTGCCGCCGAGGCGGTGGCCGGCGCCGACGTCGTCTACACCGACACCTGGGTGTCGATGGGCGACGAGGCCGAGACCGCGGAGCGCCACCGCGCCTTCGCCGGCTTCCAGGTCGACGAGGCGCTGCTGGCCCGGGCGCCGGACCATGCCCTCGTCATGCACTGCCTGCCGGCCCACCGCGGGTACGAGATCTCGGACGGCGCCCTCGACTCGCCCAACTCGGTGATCTTCGACCAGGCCGAGAACCGCAAGCACGCGCAGAAGTACCTGATGGCCTGGATCCTCGAGCGGCTGCCCGCCTGAGCGGCGCCCGGCACCGGCCCCTTCCGTCCGCCTCGGAGCGCCACTGCGCCCCGGCGCTGTGAAACACTTGGCGCCCCGCCGGCGGCCGCCGCCGTTGGCCTCCTCCTCCCCGTCATGAGCCGGATTCTGGTCACCAGCGCGCTGCCGTACATCAACGGCGTCAAGCACCTGGGCAACCTGGTGGGCTCGATGCTGTCGGCCGACGTCTACGCCCGCTTCGAGCGCCAGCGCGGCCACGACGTGCTCTTCATCTGCGCCACCGACGAGCACGGCACGCCGGCCGAGCTGGCGGCGCTCGAGGAGAACCTGCCGGTGGCCGAGTACTGCCGCCGCCAGCACGCCATCCAGGCCGACGTCTACCGCCGCTTCGGGCTCTCCTTCGACTACTTCGGGCGCAGCTCCTCGCCGCAGAACCACGAGCTGACCCAGCACTTCTGCCGCCGGCTCGACGCCCACGGGCTGATCGAGGAGCGCACCACCCGCCAGGTCTACTCCAACGCCGACGGCCGCTTCCTGCCCGACCGCTACATCGTCGGCCGCTGCCCGCACTGTGGCTACGAGGCGGCGCGCGGCGACCAGTGCGAGAACTGCACCCGGGTGCTCGACCCCACCGACCTGCTCGAGCCCCGCTCGGCCGTCTCGGGCTCGACCGAACTCGAAGTCCGCGAGACCCGCCACCTGTTCCTCAAGCTCTCCGAGCTCGCCGACCGGGTGGGCGAGTGGGTGGAGCAGCGGCGCGACTGGCCGCCGCTGGTCTCCTCGATCGCCCGCAAGTGGCTGACTGAGGGGCTCCGCGACCGCTGCATCACCCGCGATCTGGACTGGGGGGTGCCGGTCGACCGGCCGGGCTTCGAGGGCAAGGTGTTCTACGTCTGGTTCGACGCCCCCATCGAGTACATCGGGGCGACCCGCGAGTGGGCCGACCAGGATCCGGCGGGCCGCGACTGGAAGTCGTGGTGGTGCGCGGCCGACGACGTGCGTTACGTCCAGTTCATGGCCAAGGACAACGTGCCCTTCCACACCGTCAGCTTCCCGGCCACCCTGCTGGGCTCGGGCGAGCCCTGGAAGCTGGTCGACTACATCAAGGGCTTCAACTGGCTGACCTACGCCGGCGGCAAGTTCTCGACCAGCCGGCGGCGCGGCGTCTTCATGGACCAGGCGCTCGACAAGCTGCCCGCCGACTACTGGCGCTACTGGCTGCTGGCCAACGCCCCCGAGTCGAGCGACGCCGACTTCACCTTCGAGCTGTTCGCGGCCGGCGTCAACAAGGACCTGGCCGACACCTACGGCAACTTCGTCAACCGGCTGCTCAAGTTCACGCGCTCGCGGTTCGAGGGGCGGGTGCCGGTCGAGGGCGAGCCGGGCGCCGACGAGCGCGAGCTGGTCGAGCGGCTGGGCGCCGGGGTCGAGGCCTACCACCAGCACATGGAGCGCATCGAGTTCCGCAAGGCGCTGGCCGAGCTGCGTGGCCTGTGGGCGGCGGGCAACGAGTACCTGACCCGCACCGCGCCGTGGAAGGCGATCGCCGAGGACCGCGACCGGGCGGCCGCCATCGTCCGCACCGGTCTGCAACTCGTGCGGCTGTCGACGGTCCTCGCCTGGCCGGTGATCCCCGACACCGCCGCCAAGGTGCTGGCGGCGCTGGGCGGGGCGCCCGAGATGCCGCCCTGGCCGGCCGGGCCGGTGGCCGAAGAGCTGGCGGCGCTCGAGCCCGGTCAGCCGCTCGGCGAGCTCGGCATACTGTTCCGCAAGCTGCCGCCGGAGGAGGTCGAGGCGCTCGAGGCGGAGTTCAGGGGGAAGGAATGACGCCCGATCGGAGACCTGCAGCGATCGAGAGGGCCCCGCTCGGCGCGCCCGGGCCGGCCCCCGATCTGGCCCGCCGGCCGGCCTCGGTGGTGGCCCTGGTCCTGGCGGCGGTCCTGGCCCTCTGCCTGACCGCCTTCCCGACCACCGCCCGCGCCCAGACCGCCACCGAGCTGCTGCTGGGCGGCGGGGGCAACCTCGGCGACTCGCTGGCCGAGGCCCTCAACCGCGAGCGGGCGAAGAGGAGGCTGCCGCCGCTTGCCGCCGAGCCGCGGCTCGAAGCCGCCGCCGGGCGCCAGGCCGAGGACGCCGCCGACGAGGCCGCCTTCTCGACCGGGGCGGTCGAGGTCGCGGGGCTGGTCGACGCCGACGGCGTCGCCGCCGGCCTCGAGCGGGTGGGCTACGCGCCCCGCAGCTTCGCCACCTCGGTGATCGTCAGCGACGAGCCGGAGGCGGCGCTGGCGGCGCTGCTGGCCGAGGAGGGCAGCCGCGAGCAGCTGCTGTCGCGCGAGTTCGCCGATCTGGGGGTGGGGGTCGCGCCGCTCGCCGGAGCGCGGCTCTACGTGCTGGTGCTGGCCGCCGAAGAGGGGGCGGCGCCGCGGATCGCGGCCGGCCCGGGCGGCAGCGCGGGCGGCGCCGGCGCGACAACCGCGGCCGAGCCGCTGGACCTGCCGGCCGCCCGCAAGGACCTGCTCAAGGAGCTCAACAAGACCCGCAAGCGTGAGCGCCGGCCGCCGGTCAGGCCCAGCCGCTGTCTCGACGCGGTGGCCCAGCAGCAGGCCGAGCGGCTCGCCGAGCGGGGGCTCGCGGCCGCGCAGGGCGCCGACGCCTTCATCCGCGTCAAGGCCGGGTTCTGCGAGGCGCGCCAGGCCGCCGAGAACGTCGCCCAGGGACCGGCCACCGTCGAGCAGGCGCTGGCGGAGTGGCTGGCCGCCGACGGCCCGCGCGCGACGCTGCTGGGCCGGCAGTACACCCAGGTCGGGGTCGGGGTGGGCACCGACGCCGGGTCGACGACCACCTGGGTGGTGGTCTTGAGCTCGATGGAGCCGCCCCTGGACTACGAGTAGCCCCCAGCCGCCAGTCCCCGGCCGCTAGCCGCCGGCAGGCCCCGCCCGCGCCCAGCGCCAGGCCAGGGGCAGGACGGCGAGGGCGAGCAGCACCTCGAGCCCGCCGCAGACCAGGAAGGCGTAGCCGAAGCCGCGCGCCGCGTAGGCCCACTGGCCGATCAGCGGGCCGATCGCGAAGCCCAGCGATCCCGCCAGGTTGAAGCCCCCCATGGCGCTGCCGCGGGTCAGCGGGTCGCTGAGCTGGGCGGTGAGCAGCAGCGCCGGCGGGAACATCAGCGCCGCGAACACCCCCAGCGTCACCATCACCGGCCGCAGCAGCTCGAGGTCGCACAGCCCGACCACCGCCAGCAGCGCGCCGTAGAGCAGCGAGCCGGTGATCAGCAGCGGGTAGGGGCCGGTCCGCTCGGCCAGCTTGCCGGCGAAGAACTGGAGCAGCGCGAAGGGCAGCAGAAACAAACCCAGGTAGCGGCCGCGGATCGTCGGGCCGGCGCCCAGCGTGTCGAGATAGAGCGGGAAGACCACCACGAACAGCCCCACCGAGAAGCGGTCCACGAAGTGGAAGAGCATCGGCATCAGCAGCCGGGGCCGGGCGGCGAGGGCGCGGCCGATGTCGGCAATCCGGCCGTGCGGGCGCAGTCCCGGGGCCTCGCGCAGCGCCAGCGCCGCCACCGCCAGCAGCGCGAACAGCACCGCCGCCGCCTGCAGCGGCGCCCGCGCCCCCAGCCAGCCGGTGAGGTAGCCGCCGGTGGGTGCGCCCAGGGCGACGCCGAAGATCAGCGACGCTCCCATCAGCCCCATGTAGGCGCCGCGCCCGCGGCGCCCGGAGTGATCGAGCACCACCGCCATCGCCAGCGACCAGCCCATCACGGCGGTGGCGCCCTGCACGAAGCGCAGCGCCAGCAGCGGCCCCACCGCCTCCACCTGCCCGTAGGCGGCGTAGATCAGCGCCGAGACCAGGAAGCCGGCCACCACGAACGGCTTGCGCCGCCCCAGCCGGTCGCTGGCCAGGCCCCACAGCGGCGCGAAGACGACATAGGCCAGGGTCTCGATCGAGAAGAACCAGGTGGCGTGCCGGTCGGTCCCGCCCAGCTCGTCGATGATGAACTCCTTGAGCCCCGCCACCACCAGGGTGAGGTTGAACATCGCCCCGAACAGCAGCACGCAGGGCAGCACGATGCCCCGACCGACGCCGGAGGCGGGGCGGGCTGGTTGTTGGCGGGATGCAGGCATGGGGCCGGGACCGGCGGGCGGCGGCGAGTGTACGCAAAGGCCATCGCGGGACCAACCGTCGCGGCTGGACGGCGCCACCCGGCAAGGCGGGAGGGCGCGCCACCCCAACGGATATTCCGGCGCCGGTAGGGGCGGCGAATACTCGCTGGGGAGGGCGTAGGCATGACGCTGGGCGCCCGGTTGGTGCTGGTCGTAGCGATCGAGTCGCTGGCGATCTTCGGAGTCGCCTCGGTGCTCTTGATTCGCTCCCAGCACGGCACGCTCATCGCCCAGATGAAGGAGCAGGGCGATGATCTGAGCGAGACCATCAAGAGCAGCACGCGGCACGCGATGCTGCTCAACCGGCCCGACAACGTCCACGAGATCATCACCGCGGTCGGCCGGCAGGAGGGCATCGACAAGGTCCGGGTCTTCAACAAGGAGGGCCGGATCATCTACTCGCCCGACGCCAGCCTGGTGGACACGCTGGTCGACAAGCGGGCCGAGGCCTGCTACCTGTGCCACGCGGCCGACTCGCCGCTCGAGCGGCTGCCGATCGCCGAACGGGCGCGGGTGTTCGAGGCCGCCGCCGGCGAGCGCCGGCTGGGCATCGTCAACCCGATCTACAACGAGCCGGCCTGCACCGAGGCCGACTGCCACGCCCACCCGGCGAGCCAGTCGGTGCTCGGGGTGCTCGACCTGACCATGTCGCTGGCCGAGGTGGACCGGCGCCTGGTCGCCCACCAGTGGCGGGCCTCGGCGCTGCTGCTGGCCGCGGTCCTCGCCATCGGCACGATGATCTGGCTCTTTCTCCACGCCTACGTCGGCAAGCCGGTGGCCGAGCTGGTGGCGGCCACCAACGCCGTCGCCGCCGGCGACCTCGACTACCGGCTCGGGGTCAAGCGCAACGACGAGCTGGGTCAGCTCCAGCGGTCGTTCAACGAGATGACCGGCAAACTCTCCGAGGCCCAGTCGCAGCTCTATCAGTCCGAGAAGCTGGCCTCGCTGGGGCGGCTGGCGGCGGGGGTCGCCCACGAGATCAACAACCCGCTCACCGGGGTGCTGGCCTACAGCAGCGCCCTGCTCAAGCGCACGCCGGCGGACTCCGAGGCGCGCGACGACCTGGCGACCGTGGTGCGCGAGACCAAACGCTGCCGCGAGATCGTCCAGGGGCTGCTCGACTTCTCGCGCCAGAAGACGGCCCGCAAGCAGGCGATCCAGCTGCCGGCGACCATCGACCGGGCGATCGACATCGTCGGCAACCAGCTGGCGGTCGGCAACGTCGAGGTCAGCAAGCGGTACGCCGCCGATCTGCCCACGGTGCGCGCCGACCCCGACCAGATCGTCCAGGTGCTGATCAACCTGCTGGTCAACGCCGCCGACGCCATCGGCCCTGCCGGCGGCCAGATCTTCGTCTCCTGCGACCTCGCCGAGGCCAACGGCGAGAGCTTCCTGGAGGTCAAGGTGGCCGACACCGGCAGCGGCATCGCCGAGAAGCACCTGGACCGGATCTTCGAGCCGTTCTTCTCGACCAAGGCGGGGCAGGGCACCGGGCTGGGGCTGGCGGTGGTCTGGGGCATCGTCGAGGAGCACGGCGGGCGGATCAGCGTCGACAGCAAGAACGGCCGCGGCACCACCTTCACCGTCCGTCTACCGGCGCAGCCGGCTGCGCCACCGATCGCGAGCGATGAGCGGCGAGCTTGACGTCCTGGTCGTCGAAGACGAGCCGGTGGTGCTGGACGCCGCCCGCCGGCTGCTGGCCCCCGAGGGGCTGGTCGTCGATCGCGCCGCCTCCGTCCAGGCCGCCACCCGCAAGCTGCGCGAGGGGGGCTACCGACTGATCCTCACCGACCTGATGCTGCCGGCGGTGTCGGGCTTCGAGCTGATCGAGCGCATCGGCGCCACCTCGCCGGGCACTCCGATCGTGGCCATCAGCGGCTACGTGACGCGTCAGAACGTCCTCGAATCCTTCCGGCTCGGGGCCTTCGACTTCCTGCCCAAACCCTTCGACGTCGGCGAGCTGCTGGGCGTGGTGCGCCGGGCGCTGCGCTTCTCGGCCGCCGGGCGGCCCGGGCCGCCGGCGGCCGCCGCCGGTGGGCGGCTCCACTGTCTCGGCGGTCATTCGTGGGCGCGGCTCGAGACCGACGGCTCGGCGACGGTCGGGGCCGGCGAGACCTTCGCCGGCCTGGTCGACGACCGCTCGGCGATCGAGCTGCCCGAGGCCGGCGAGCCGGCCGTCCAGGCGCGGTGCCTGGTGCGGCTGCCGGCGCCGGACGAGGTCGTCTACCGGGTGTGGGCGCCGCTGAGCGGCAAGGTGCTGGCCTCGAACGAGCGCCTGCTCGCCGCGCCCGAGCTGCTCGACCGCCAGCCGTTCGGCGGCGGCTGGCTGGTCCGCCTGCTGCCCGACGACCTCGACCGCGAGCTGCCGGCGCTGGCGCCGCGTCCGCCGCTCCCCGCCGCCGCCGGACCGGCGGCTCCCGACCGAAGGTGACCGACCGGAGGTGACCCCATGGTCCCGATCATCGTCCTGCTGACCGTCATCGTCTTCATCGTCGTCGACCTGCTGCTGCGGCTGGGCCTCAAGAGGATGGAGGAGGCCAGGCTGCGCAAGGAGCGGGCGGCGGCGCTCGACGTCGGGCTCAAGCTCGAGTTCGCCGGCGAGGCCAGGAGCCTCAAACGGGTCGAGGTCAAGGACCCCAGGGCGCGCATCCTGGCGGTCGACGACGAGCCCGTGGTGCTCGACGCCTTCCGCAAGATCCTGGTGCTCGGCGGCTACTCGGTCGACACCGTCGAGACCGGCCAGGAGGCGCTCAGCCTGGTCCGCAAGAACGACTACGACTTCGTGTTCACCGACCTCAAGATGCCGGGCCTGGACGGCGTCGACGTCACCAAGGCGGTCAAGCACCTGCGGCCGGACGTCGACGTCGCGGTCATCACCGGTTACGCCACCATCGAGTCGGCGGTCGAGACCATGAAGTACGGTGCCATGGACTACGTCCAGAAACCGTTCACCGAGGACGAGCTGCTGGCCTTCGCCGGCAAGCTGCTGCACCGCCGGCAGGCGCGGATCGAGAGCGCCACCCCGCCGCAGGTGCACATGGTCACCGCCTCCTCCGGCGAGCTGGATTCGCGACGGGTGATCAACGTGCCGGGCGGCGTCTTCGTCTCGCCGCAGCACACCTGGGTGGGGGTCGAGATCACCGGCGAGGCGCGCGTCGGGCTCGACGACCTGGCGCTCAAGACGCTGGGCGAGATCGAGGAGATCCGCTTCCCGGAGCGCGGCGCCCGCGTCCGCCGCGGCGACCCGCTGTTCTCGGTCCGCCGCGGCGACCGCGAGCTGGGCTTCCCGTCGCCGCTCAGCGGCCGCGTCCTCCAGGTCCATCACGATCTCGCCTACCACCTGGACCTGTTGCTCTTGCGTCCCTTCCAGATGGGCTGGATCTGCGCCATCGAGCCCAGCGAGCTGAGCGTCGACCTGGAAGCGCTGAGGCTGGGCGCCGACGCCCTCGACTGGTACGAGGAGGAGATCGCGCGGCTGCGCCGCGGGCTCGGCGAGACGGCGCGCCGGGCCGCGACCCCCGACGAGGAAGCCGGTCCGGAGGCCGCCTGGCGGGCCTTCGAGGAGCTGTTCCTGCCGGCCCCGGCGCGGGAGGTGGTGGCGTGAGAGGCGCCCGCGTCGCGGGGCTGGTGGTGCTGTCGGCCGCGGCGGCCGCGGTCTCGCCGGCCGGGCCGAACGAGGCGACGCCGCCATCGGAGCTGCGCTCGCCGTCGTCGGTTGGCGAGGTGGTCTTCCCCCACGCCCTCCACGCCGAGGACCTGGGGTTCGCCTGCGCCGACTGCCACCACGAGACCAACGCCGCCGGTCTCACGATGCCCCACGAGGACTACTTCGACGACTTCTGGATCGACTGCCAGACCTGCCACCATCCGAGCGGGGAGCCGGCCGCACCGCAAACCTGCTCGGCCTGCCACCACGACTCGCCGACCACCATTGCCGACGAGACCTTGAGCGCCAAGGTGGTCGTCCACAAGAGCTGCTGGGGCTGCCATGAAGGCGGCACCGGAGCGGCTGCCGCCGCCGGCTGCCGCTTCTGTCACAGCGGCGAGAGGAGCGATCTCTGACGCCATGGACAGACGCGACTTCCTGAAGACGGCGGCCGTCGCCGGAACCGCCCTGGCCGGCGGTCGGGCCGAAGCCCGGCAAACCGCCGGCGGAGCGACCGAGTTCGTCGGCGTCCTGGTCGACACCACCCGCTGCATCGGCTGCCGGGCCTGCGAGCAGGCCTGCGCCCGCAGCCACGACCTGCCGGTGCCCGTCGTTGCCAACGACAACGCCCTCGAGGCGGAGCGGACCACCAGTGAGACGCGGCTGACGGTCGTCAACCGCTACCAGACCTCGGGCGGCGAGGTCTTCGTCAAACGGCAGTGCATGCACTGCTGGCAGCCGGCCTGCACCGCCGCCTGCCTGACGCGGGCGATGCTCAAGACCCCGCAGGGGCCGGTGATCTGGCGCCCCAGCAAGTGCATGGGCTGCCGGTTCTGCATGGTCTCCTGCCCGTTCGACGTTCCCAAGTTCGAGTACCACGAGTGGAACCCGAAGATCCAGAAGTGCGACCTCTGCTGGGAGCGCCTCCAGCAGGGCAAGAAGCCGGCCTGCGTCCAGTCCTGCCCCACCGACGCCCTGATGTTCGGCAGCAAGCGCGACCTGATGGAGATCGCCCGCGTCCGCATCTACAACCATCCCGACCGCTACGTGCACAAGATCTACGGCGAGCACGAGGTCGGGGGCACCGGCTGGCTCTATCTGGCGGCCGTGCCCTTCGAGGAGCTGGGGTTCCGCACCGACCTCGGGGTGACGCCCTACCCCGAGTACACCCGCGACTTCCTCTACGCGGTGCCGCTGGTGCTGTTCGGGATGCCGGCGCTGCTGCTGGGGCTGCGCCTGCTGTCGGACGCCCGCAACGAGCCATGAGTGCCACCGGGGAGCGAACGATGCGCCGATCTCTCAACCCGGGTCGCGGGCTCGCCGGTCTGGTCCGCTTCCTGCTCGCCGAGGCGCGGCCCAAGGGCAAGCTGCTGACGCCGTTCAACCTGATCTCGATCCCGGTGATCCTGCTCGGCCTGGGGATCCTGGTGGTCCGGTTCATCTACGGCCTCGGCTCGGTCACCAACCTCTCCCAGCAGTATCCCTGGGGGCTGTGGATCGGGTTCGACGTGGTCACCGGGGTCGCCTTCGCCGGCGGCGCCTACGTCATCACCTTCGCCGTCTACGTGATGCGGCTCGAGCGCTACGAGCCGATCGTCCGCGCCACCGTCCTCAACGGGCTGCTGGCCTACGTCTTCTACGCCGGCGCCCTGACCCTCGACCTGGGGCGCCCCTGGAACATCATCAACCCCATCATCGGCAACGAATTCGGCTACAGCTCGGTGCTGTTTCTGGTCTCCTGGCACTTCCTGCTCTACATGCTGACCGAGATGCTCGAGTTCTCGCCGGTGGTGGCGGAATGGCTGGGCTGGCGGCGGCTGCGGCGGCTGCTGAGCGGCCTGACCCTGGGGGCGGTGATCTTCGGCGTCACCCTGTCGATCCTCCACCAGTCGGGGCTGGGCGCGCTGTTCCTGATGGCCAAGCCCAAGATCCACCCGCTGTGGTACTCGGAGTTCATCCCCATCCTGTTCATCGTGTCGAGCATCTTCGCCGGTCTGTCGCTGGTGATCGTCGAGGGCACCATCAGCCACCGGGTATTCCGCGATCAGATCGACCCCGAGCGGCACGCCTCGTTCGAGGAGATCCTGTTCGGTCTGGCCAAGGCCGCGGCGATCTCGATGTTCGTCTACTACTTCTTCCAGGCGCTGGTCTTCCTGCACGAGGGACGCTGGGTGCTGCTCGGGGGCTTCTGGGGCAGCTGGTACCTGCTCGAGGTGATCGGCTTCGTGCTGGTGCCGTGCGTGCTGTTCGCCTACGGGGTCCGCCATCGCCGGCTGGGGATCGTCAGGACCGCGGCGGTCGCCACCCTGATCGGCATCGTCCTCAACCGGCTCAACATCTCGGTCATCGCCTTCAACTGGAACGCCGCGGTCCGCTACTACCCGACCTGGATGGAGATCGTCGTCACCCTGATGGTGGTGTTCGCCGAGATCTGGGTGTTCCGCTGGATCGTGCTGCGGATGCCGGTGCTGCGCGAGCGCCACGAGCTGCCGGCGCCGGCGGTGGCGCCGCCGCCGGAGCCGCAGGCGCTCAACCGCTCGAAGGCCTGACCGGAGACGGGAGCCCGCGATGGAGACCTACACCTACGTCAACATTTTCGAGACCAAGGGCCTCGAGTACCTGCTTTTGATCTGCTTTCTGGTCCTCTTCGTGCTCTTCGTGCGCTACCTGGGCGGACCCCGCCCCGGCGGTGGGCGGGCCGGTGGGCGGCGGCTGCCGGGCTCAGCCGGTGCGGACCGGTGGCGGCTCGAGGCGGAAGAGGGGCAGCCGGACGGGGTGGTCGAGGGCACGAAAGCGGTAGGTGCGGCGTCGCCCCCGGTAGAAGTCCCATAGCAGCAGGTCGCCGCCGCCGATGCGGGCCGCCACCAGGTAGTGGTTGCGGCTGGCCAGGAGGCCGGCGCGGGCGGCGTCGGGGCCGCTCGAGAGTCCGGGTCCGACCAGCTCGTAGAGCCCGACGAACCGGCCGGCCGGAGCGTGGCTGTCGTAGAAGCGGAGCTTGTCGCCCAGTGACGGGTCCGGTCCGGCCTCGCCCCGCGGGGTGAAGGGTGCGGCCAGCCTGGCGGCGTGCCGGAGGACTCGCCGTCGCTCCTGCGGCGGACCGGCTTCGCGAGCCAGTCGGCGCAGCCGCCCCAGAGTGAGCGGGCTGAATCCCTCCCGCTGGAGGCGATGGCGGGCGGCGGGCGACTGCAGCGCCTCCAGGAAACCCTCGAGGTCTCCATCCAGGTAGGTGGCGGCCAGTCGTGGGTAGAGGCGGCCGGCGGCGCCGGCCGGCGGCTTGTCACGGGCCGCAACCGGGTGGAACCGCAGTCCGTCGCCGGAGGCGTAGACCAGGCCGCTGAAGCTGGCGAGCTCCTCCTCGTAGAGGGCGGCCAGGCGCCCACCGGTCAGCGCCTGGCGCACCCAGGGGGTGAGATCCGCCTGTCTGAGATGGAGGCGCGCGAAGTAGCGCAGGACGGCGACGTGGGAGACCTCGTGCCGGACCTCGAGGAGACAGGCGCCGCTGCTGAGCAGAATCAGACTGACGGCGACGGGCACGACCACCGCGCGCAGGTAGCGGCGGTGGAGCAGGGCGCGCAGGCTCGCCGTGGCGCGACGCAGCGCCGACGCCGACGAACTCCTGGTTTGGCTCCCCCTCTCGGGCACTGGTTGCCGACCGATTCCCCCGCTGGTCGGAGAGGTTAGGCCGCGCCCGTCAGGAGAGCGTCAGAAGGTATGCACGCAGAGCTATGGTTTCCTGCTAGCTCTCGAGGACCATGCGCTGGCGCAGGCGCTCGGCGGCGGGCGACTGGGGAGCGTAGGTGAGGATCTTCTGGATGCGCTCGCTGCCCTTCACGTGGTCGCCCACCGTCTGATAGAGGACCACCTCGCCGTAGAGCTTGTCGGCCAGGCTGTTGAGCCGCGACGCGACCTGTTCGGAGTACTCGCTGTCGGGGTAGCGGCGCAGGTGCTCGGCGCCGTTGGCCAGGTCCTCGTAGCGCGAGACCCGCTGCGCCAGCCGCTCGGCGGCCAGCCGCTGGAGCTCGGGATCGCGGTCCTGGCGGGCGAGCTGCTCGAGGGCGCCGAGGCGATCGAGACTCGGCGCCAGGTTGCGCAGGCCCTCGATCGCCTTGCGGCCGGCCTCGCTTTCGGGGGCCGCCTCCCAGGCCTCGAGATAGCGGCGCACGGCCTCCACCTGACGGCCCAGCCGGCTGTGGGCGTCGCCCAGCGCCAGCGCCACGGCGGGCCGCTCGGGGGCGTCGGGGAAGTTGGAGAGGAAGGTCTCAAGGAACTCGGTTTCGAAGATGCCGGCCTCGAACACCCGGCCGGCGGTGGGGTAGAGCGCCTCGCGGCTGGCCTCGAGCTCGGCGATCTCCTTCTCGAGGGTGGCGATCAGCGGGCTTTCGGGGGTGAGCCGGCGGACCTCCTCCAGGTTCTCCCGGTAGGAGGCCACCAGTCCGCCCAGGTCCTGGGCCAGGGCGTTCTTCTCCAGCGTCCCGTCGCGCTTGGCGTGGAGCGCGTCGATCCGCAGCCGGTCGGCCAGCTCGCCCTGGGGCCAGGCCAGGAGCGCCTGCTCCTCGAGCAGCCGGGCCACCGGCGGCTCGGGCTTGTCCTTTTCTACGTAGTCGACGAGGGTCTTCTGGGTGGCGGCCCGGAAGGCCCTCGCCGGCTCGGGCTCCTGGATCTTGAGCAGCCCCCGCCGCACGGTGGCCGCCCGCACCCGGTCCTCGAAGAACGGGTGGGTGCGCCAGTAGCCGTAGTCGCGCGACTCGGGCAGGTGGGCCCGCATCTTGTCCATCAGCTGCCGGGTGCCGTCGGGGTCGAAACCGGCGGCGGCCGCCAGCCGCTGTCCCTCGTCGTCGGCCTCGTCCTCGAACTCGCGGCTGTAGCTGCGCAGCAGCAGCTCGGTGACCACCATGCCGGCGGCCGCGGTGCCCTGGATGACGTCGCCGCGGTTGTCGCCGCCGCGGTCCCAGGGATCGCGCGGGGTGGTCTGCCGGTTGTCGCCCCGCGCCGCGCCGATGATGACCCCCGCCAGCAGCGCCGTGCTGAGGACGTTGAGCAGCGTCGCGCGGCGCTGGATCCGCGTGCCGTGCTGCATCACCACGTGGCCGATCTCGTGACCGAGGAGACCGGCCAGCATGTCGTCGCTCAGCCCCAGGTCGAGCATCCCCCGGGTGAGGAAGATCTGTCCTCCGGGGAGGGCGAAGGCGTTGGGCTCGGGGAGGTCCACCAGATAGAAGGTGAACGGGAAGTCGCGGAAGGTCGACTCCTGGGCGATGCGGTAGCCGATCTCCGTCAGCCGTGCCTGCTCGGCCGGGTTGTCGTAGGCGCCGTAGAACTCGAGCGCCTGCTGGGCGGCCTTCTGGGTCTTGGCGAACAGGTCGCGGTTGCGGATCTCCTGGGCGCCGGCCGGCGCACTCCAGGCTACGAAGTGGCACGCCAGGGTGACGAGACAGACGGCGCGGCGGATCATCGGCGGCCCGGTCGGTGGCTCGGTCGGCGGCCCGGTCGGCAACTCGGCCGGTGGCCCGGGCGCAGCTTCCCGGCAGCTTCTGACAAGCACGAAGCGTGCCGCTGGCGGCCCTCCACGACCCTTCCTACGGTCCGGTGCCGCGCGCCGGCAGCGGCGGAACCTCGACCTCCTCGCCGAGGGAGGCGGGCCGCGGCACCAGGATGCCACCGGAGATCACCATCCGCACCCCCTCCTCGACCGGGATGGGCAGCGGGATGGCCTCCTTCTTGGGCACCAGCAGCAGAAAGCCGCTGGTCGGGTTGGGGGTGGTGGGCAGGAACACCAGCAGCATGTCGCGGGTGCGGGGATCGACCTGCGGCCAGTCGGCCCAGCCGGTGACGAAGGCGAGGGCGAAGATGTTCTGTTTGGGGTACTCGATGAGGACCACGCGCTTGAACGCCTCGGCCTGGTTGAGCGACACCGCCTCGAGGATGCCCTTGGTCGCGGAGTAGATCGACTTGGCGACCGGGATCCGGCAGATCAGGCGCTCGATGCCCTGGATCATGCTGCGGCCGACGACGTTGGTCGACAGCCAGCCGAGCAGCAGCACCAGGGAGACGGTGAGCAGGAAGCCCAGCCCCGGGATGTGGAGGTCCGGCATGTAGTTGCCGATCGCGCGGTCGATGACCGGCGCGAAGATGCCGTCCATGAAGTCGAAGATCTTCTTGAGGATGAAGAGGGTCAGCGCCACCGGCACCAGGATGACCAGGCCGGCCAGGATGCTGCGCTGAAAGCGCACCCGCCAGCCCGGCTTCGGCAGCGTCACCTCGGCCACGGGCTGGACGGTTCTGGGGCGGTCGCTCACGGCGAGAAGCGTATCAGCCGGTCCGCTCCGGAGAGCTCGTCCAACGGCCCCGGGAGGACCGGCCGGCGGGCCGCCGGGCGTGGGGTAGAGTCGCCGGAGCGCGACCGAGGGGCAGCGGATGACGACGATGGAAACAGACGGAACAGGCGCGGCGGTGACCCCGTCGCCGCTGCCGCCGCCCAACGAGGCGACGGCCCGCCAGGAGATCGCCGAGCGCGCCGACACGGTCTGGACCCGGGGCGCCGGAGCGGCTCCCAACGTGGCGCCGGTGGTGAGCCGCAGCGTCCAGGGCGCCGGCGGCCGGGTGGCGATCGTCGACGGCTGCCGCACGCCGTTCTGCAAGGCGATGACCGAGCTGGCCGAGATGGACGTCGTCGACCTGGCCGGTGCCGCCGCCGCCGAGCTGGTGACCCGCAGCGCCCTCGACCCGGAGGAGATCGACCTGTCGATCTTCGGTGTCGTGGTGCCGGCGCTCCACGCCCCCAACCTGGGGCGCGAAGTGGTGTTCCGCGCCGCGCTGCCGATGACGGTGCCGGGGACCACCGTCAACCTGGCCTGCGCCTCCTCCAATCGGGCGATCACCTCGGGCGCCGAGGCGATTCTCTCGGGGCAGTGCGAGGTGGTCCTGGCCGGCGGCGCCGAGTCGCTCAGCAACGTGCCGATCCAGGTCTCCAAGGGGGCGGCCAAGCGGCTCATGGAGCTCAACCGGGCGCGGACGGCCGGGCAGAAGCTGGCCGTCCTGACCCGCTTCCGGCCCCGCGACCTGGTGCCGGTGGCGCCGGCCATCGCCGAGTACACCACCGGCATGACCATGGGCCAGTCGGCCGAGAAGATGGCCCGCGAGAACGACCTCTCGCGCCGCGCCCAGGACGAGATCGCCCTGCTCTCGCACCAGCGGGCGGCGGCGGCCGCCGCCGAGGGCCGCTTCGAGGGCCAGATCGTGCCGGTCTTCCCGCGCCCCCGGCACGACCGGGCGGTGACCGCCGACAACGGCGTCCGCGCCGACTCCTCGATGGAGGCGCTGGCCGCCCTCAAGCCGGTCTTCGACAAGCGCTACGGCAGCATCACCGCCGGCAACGCCAGCCCGATCACCGACGGCGCCTCGGCGGTGCTGCTGATGAGCGAGGAGAAGGCGAAGGCGCTGGGCTACGAGCCGCTGGGCTACGTCCGCTCCTGGGCCTACGCCTCGCTCGACCCGGCGAGCCAGCTGCTCCAGGGCCCGGCCTACGCCGCACCGCTGGCGCTCGAGCGGGCCGGGCTCGAGCTGTCCGACGTCGACCTGGTCGAGATGCACGAGGCCTTCGCCGCCCAGATCCTCTCCAACTTGAAGGCCTTCGCCTCGCGCAAGTTCGCCACCGAGGAGCTGGGACGCAGCGCGCCGCTCGGCGAGGTGGACCTCGAGCGCTTCAACGTCAACGGCGGCTCGATCGCGATCGGCCATCCGTTCGGCGCCACCGGGGCGCGGGTCACCTTCCAGCTGCTGAACGAGCTCAAGCGCCGCGGGCTCGGGCTCGGCCTGATGACCGTCTGCGCGGCCGGCGGCGTCGGCTTCGCGATGGTCGTCGAGCGCGAGTAGCGGGCTTCCGGCCGCGGGAGCGCGCCGCGTGAGCACCTCGCCGCTGGCCGGCACCCTGGTCGTCGATCTGTCGCGGCACCTGCCCGGGCCCTATGCCGCCCGGCTGCTGGGCGACCTCGGCGCGCGGGTGATCAAGATCGAGGAGCCCGAGCTGGGCGACCCGGTGCGGCTGATGCCGCCCTACCGCGACGGCGCCGGCAGGCCGGCCAGCGGGGCGCTCGCCGAGCTGCTCCTGGCGGGCGCCGAGAGCGTCGCCGCCGATCTCAAGCTCGAGGGCGGGCGGCGGCTGGTGGAGCGGCTGGCGGGGCGGGCGGACGTGCTGCTCGAGACCTTCCGGCCGGGCACCCTCGAGCGGCTCGGCCTCGCCCCCGAGCGGCTGCGGCGGCTCAACCGCGGTCTCGTCGTCTGCTCGCTGTCGGGCTTCGGGCAGGACGGGCCCTGGGCGGCGCGGGCCGGGCACGACCTCACCTACCAGGCGCTGGCCGGCACCCTGGCCTCCACCGGCCGCATGCCGTCGCTGCCCGCTGCCGATCTGCTGGGCGCCTGGAGCGTGGTGGCGGCGGTCCTGGCCGCCCTGGTCGAGCGGCAGCGCACCGGCGAGGGGGCCTGGATCGACGCCGCGCTGCTCGACGCCGCGGTCCACGCCAACCTGACGGCGCTGGCGGCCGAGGCCGGCGGGCCGCGGGCGGTGGGCGAGCCGCTGGCGCTGACCGGACGGCTGGCGTGCTACGACCTCTATCGCGCCCGCGACGGCGGCTGGGTGGCCCTGGCCTGTCTCGAGCCGCGCTTCTGGCGGGCGTTCTGCCGGGCCGCCGGCCGCCGCGATCTGCTCCCGCACCAGTACGCGGCCGGCGGCCGCGGCCGGCGCAAGGTGGCGGCCCTGATCGCCACCCGCACCCGCGAGGAGTGGGGCCGGTTCTTCGCCGAGCACGACCTGCCCGGCGAGCCGCTGCTGTCGGTCGCCGGGTCCGCCGCCCACCCCCAGGTGGCCCATCGCGGCGTGGTTGTCGAGACGCCGGACGATGGCCCGCGGCTGGCCTTCCCGGCCCGGTTCGACGGCGAGCGGCCGCCGCCGGCCGGCCCGGTCCCCCGGCTCGGCCAGCACACCGCCGCCGTCGTCGCCGAGTTCGACCCCGAGGCGGCGGACCGCCCGCCGCGAGCCCTCCGCGCCGCCGGCCTCGGCCGCCGGCCCAGCCTCAGGCGGGCGCTCTACCGCCTGCTCGGCAGGCGGCGGCGCTGAGTGCCGCGCGACGCCGCCGGCGGGCGGTGCGCGGCGGCGAGATGCAGCCGCCAACAGCCGTTAGTGAGGCAGCAGCTCCTCGAGCGCCAGCCGCGTCTTGGGGTGGAGGCTCGACTCGTCGAAGTAGCGGGTGACGATGGCCAGCCCCTCCTCCGCACTGGACAGGTTCAGGTAGCGCAGCAGGTAGCGGACGTCGTCGAGGTCGTGGAACTCCTCGCCGAGGCGCATCGCCGCGCATTTCATCGCCAGCAGATAGTGCGGCTCGGCCGCGTAGACCCGCAGGTGGGGCAGCTCGAGATAGGGCGCGAACTCGCCCCGCGGGCTCAGGTAGCCCTTGACGGCGTCGTTGAGCCAGGTCTCGGGCACTCCGGCGCGGGCGGCGACCCGGGCCGCGGCCTGGCGGACCAGGCGGGTGGGCTTGAACAGCGCGTCCACGTCGCAGGTGGCGTCCCGGGCGTCGAGGACCAGACACATCACGGCGCCGCCGACGAGATAGAGCTCGCCGAGGGCGTCCATCGCCGCCAGCTCCTCGTCGAGCAGCCCGAGCAGCCTGGGGACGTCGGCTTTGGCGAGGCGGGTCATGGTCCGCTGCCGGCCGGGCTACACGCGATCGCCCACCGCCGAGTCCACGAAGAGGTTGCGGCGGCGGAAGGCGACCGGGGAGGAGCGGAGGAGGTGCAGCCGCAGCGACGCCAACTTGGCGGCGAAGTGGGGCCGGTCGAGCGGCTCGACCTGTCCGACCCAAGGCGGCGCCGCCACCTGCTTCTGGTGAGCGGCGTGCTCGACCATGGCGGCGACGTAGTTCGCGAGGTAGGGAGACAGCCGGCCGGGCGGCGGATCCGCGACGGCGTCTCCGAAATCGGCCGGTGACAACTCGGCCAGCAGGTCGTGGAGCGCAGCGAGCGCGAAGCGAGGCTCCTGCTGCTTTTCCAGCTCTCGCAGAAGGCGGTTCCACCGCGCGGCAGCCGGCGGCAGGATCCTGGAGAGGACATAGGCCGACATCCCCTGGCCCGCGCGACGGGCGAGGCGGCGGAGGGCTGCCTTCTGCTCGGGCGTGACGCGAATCTGGAGCTGCTGGGACTTGCTGCTCACGGCTGATCGTGAGTCTAGGAGCCCTACTCGAGGATGTCAATACATCGTATTGATATCTTGGCCGATGAACCCCGAGGACCTGGTTTCGGACGTAGTAGATTGCCAGCAGGGCGATGGCCGGTCTGATCCGAAGCGAGCGGCAAGGCGGGGTGGTCTTTCTCACCTTCGACGACCCGGAGCGCCCGGTCAACACGCTGGGGACGGCGGCGATCCGCGACTTCGAGCGGGTGCTGGCCGAGCTCGAGGGCGGCTCCGGGGTCGAGGGTGCGGTGCTGCTGTCGGCCAAGCCGCGGACCTTCCTGGCCGGGGCGGATCTCAAGGAGCTCGAGGGGCTCGACGATGCCGCCCGGGCCGCTGCCTGGGTGGGGCGCGGGCAGGAGCTGCTGGGGCGCTGGCGGCGGCTGCCCTTCCCGACGGTGGCGGCGATCGGCGGCGCCGCGCTGGGCGGCGGGCTGGAGGTGGCGCTGGCCTGTACCTGGCGGGTGGCGACCGACCAGCCGGCGACCACGCTGGGTCTGCCCGAGGTCCGCCTGGGGCTGATCCCCGCCTTGGGCGGCACCTTCGAGCTGCCGCGGTTGGTGGGGCTCGAGCGCGGGGTGGAGCTGCTGGTGACCGGACGGCAGCTCGGTGCCCGTCAGGCGCTGGCCGCGCGGCTGGTGGACGAGGTGGTCGCGCCCGGCGACCTGCGCGAGGCCGCCCTGCGGTGGATCGGCCGGGGGGCGCGGCGGCGGACCACGCCCTGGCGCGAGCGCCTGCTGGCCGGCAACCCGCTGGGGCGGAAGCTGTTCTTCGGGGCCGCGCGGCGGCGGGTGCTGGCCAAGACCGGCGGGCACTATCCGGCCCCGCTGGCCATTCTCGAAGCCGTGGAGACCGGACGGGCGCGGGGCGAGTCAGCGGCGCTGGTGGCCGAGCGGCGCGCCTTCGGCGAGCTGGCGGTGGGGCCGGTGTCGCGCAACCTGGTGTCGCTGTTCCTCACCGGCCGCCGGCTGGCGGCCGGCGCCGAGCCGGTGGCCAGGCCGATCGCGACCCTGGGGATCGTGGGGGCCGGCTTCATGGGCTCGGGGATCGCCGCCGCCGCCGCCCGGGTGGGCTGCCGGGTGCGGCTGGTGGATCAGAGCCCGGCGTCGCTCGAGCGGGGCCTGGAGTTCTGCCGGCGGCGGTTTGCCGATCTCGCCGCGCGGCAGCGGTTGAGCGAGGCCGAGGCCGCGGCGGCGATGGCCCGCATCGTTCCGGGGACCGAACCGGAGGACTTCGGCGACTGCGAGCTGGTGATCGAGGCGGTCTTCGAGGACCTCGACCTCAAGCAGCGCGTGTTCGCCGAGCTGGAGACCGTCATGTCGCCGACGGCGGTCCTCGGCTCCAACACCTCGACCCTGCCGATCACGCGCCTGGCCGAGGAGCTGGACCGCCCCGAGCGGATGCTGGGCATCCACTTCTTCTCGCCGGTGCACCGCATGCCGCTGGTCGAGCTGATCCGCCACCCGGGGACCGGCGACGAGGCGGTCGCGGCGGCGCGGGCGCTGGCCGGCGCGCTGGGCAAGACGCCGATCGTGGTCCGCGACGGCCCCGGCTTCTACACCTCGCGCATCCTCGCCCCCTACCTGGCGCAGGGTGCCACCTTGCTGCTCGAGGGTTTCGCCATCGAACAGGTGGACGCCGCCGCCCGCGGTGCCGGCTTCCCGGTGGGGCCGCTCGAGCTGCTCGACGAGGTGGGCCTCGACGTCGCCGCCCGCGCCGCCGCCACCCTGGCCGCGGCCTTCCCGCACCGGCTGCCGGCGCCGGGCGCCTTCGGGCGGCTGGTCGAGGCCGGGCGCACCGGGCGCAAGGGCGGCCGCGGCTTCTACGACTACGGCGGTCCCCGCAAACGCCCCGATCCGGCGCTCTACGGCCTTCTCGACGGCCGCCGGCCGGTCCCGGGAGCCGCCGATCTCGCCGCCCTCGGCGAGCGGCTTCTCCTGGCAATGGCGGCCGAGGCGGTGCGCTGTCTCCAGGACGGGATCCTCGACGATCCCCGGCACGGCGACGTGGGCGCGGTCCTCGGGCTCGGCTTCCCGCCCTTCCGCGGCGGGCCCTTCCGGTATCTCGACTCGGTCGGCGCCTCGCCGGCGATCGAACGGCTCGAGACGCTGGCCGCCCGCCATGGGGCCGTCTTCGAGCCCCCGCAGCTGCTGCGCCAGAAGTCGCTCCGCGGCGACGGCTTCCACCCGGCCTGATCCGGCCAGCCGATCCGGCCGACTTCCCCAACGAACCGACCGGTCTCCACGGAGCCGGCCGCCGCTCGCCGGCGGGCCAGCCGTCGCCTCTGCCGCGCTCGAAGCTCGCTTGACAGCGTGGCGGAAGTGTGTTAAGAGCTGCGTTACTTTTTCAGAAAAGGGGATACCGGTGGGGGCTGGCCCTGGTCTCGGGATCCCGCAGAGCCTGCGGACCCGGGACCGGGTCGGGGGTGGGGTTTGCCCGCACGCCGGTGGACTTGCACCACGGGCTGCTAGACCCGGTCGCAGACCACCAGGGTGAGGTCGTCGGTCAGCGGCTCGTCGCCGACGTGGCGGTCGAAGGCGGCGAGGATGCGCTGGTGGACGGCGGCCGGGTCGCCCGGCTGGGTGACGAGCTCGCGCAGCCGGCGGAAGCCGAAGGCCTGGCCGCCGGTGCCCAGCGCCTCGGGGAGCCCGTCGGTGAACAGCACCAGCGAGTCGCCCGGCGCGAGCGTCGCCGTCCCGGCGGTCGGCCGGGCGTCGTCACGCAGACCCAGCGGCAGGGTGCCGGCGCCCAGCTCTTCGATCCCGCCCGCCGCCCGCCGCAGCAGCGGGAAGGGGTGGCCCGCGCAGACGTAGTCGAGCCGCCCGCCGGCCGGCTCGAGCAGCGCGTAGAACAGGGTCATGAAGGCGCGGCGGTCGCCGGTGCGGCATAGCGCGGCGTTGAGCAGCCGCGCCACCGCCGGCGGGTCGGGATCGACGTCGAGGGCGGTCTTGAGGGTCGCGTTGGCGATCGCCATCAGCAGTCCGGCGGCGATGCCATGGCCGCTGGCGTCGCCCATCAGCAGCGCCAGCCGGCCGTCGGCCAGGAGCTGGAAGTCGTAGTAGTCGCCGCCGACCTCGTTGGCGGTGCGGTAGGAGTGGGCGAAGCGATAACCGGGCAGCTCCGGAGCGGCGCCGGGCAGCAGATCGCTCTGCAGCTGCCGGGCCACCTCCAGCTCGTCGCGCACCCGCACCCGGTCGACCAGCTCGAGGGCGAACAGCCAGAGCAGAGCGGCCAGCGCGGCCAGGAACCACACCGGCGAAAAGTCGATGACCAGCCCCCGCGAGCCCAGCTCCAGCCGCGACGGTTGGATCAGGCCGATCAGCGCCAGCGCCAGCGAGACCACGAACAGCACTCGCCGGGCCGGGCTCAGCTTGTAGGAGAGACCGAGGAAGACGATCCGTGCGCGGTGCAGCCAGCGGCGCCGGCGGCGCTTCGGCTCGGCGTCGTACTCGCGGGTCAGCACCCGGTAGGCCTCGACCGCGTCGCGGTCGAACATCCGCCTCAGGTCGCGGACGTTGAGCCCGGCGGTGTAGTCGCGGACGAAACCGCGCGCCTGCTCGGCGATCTGCTGCGCTCTGCGGGCGCGCCGTCCCATGGCCCTGGCCGACATCTTAGTGGCCTGTAACACCCAAATCGATAGTGCCTGAGCGGCCTTCACAGCCGATCTCGGCGTTGCGCCTCCTCGCCATAGTCCCCGCTATGCCTGCGTCGGCGCGCCTGGATCTCGGCCGCGATGGCTCGCTCATCCACTACCGATTCGAGTGTTACAGGCCACTAGACCCTTCCGGGCGGCTGGTCGCCGCCCCATCTTCCTCTACGGCGGCGGGCCGAACAGGTTGACGAGGTTGACCCCCCACGGGGGCGCCGCTAGCAGCCCGTGGTGGAAGTCCGCCCGCCCGTCTGGCGGCGGGGCGGGACCGTCTGCGGCGTTACCGCTCCTCGACAATGGCCTGGCATTGCCTGCGTCGCGGCGCCTGGCATCCGGCCCCGCCGCGCTCGCCAGCCGACCCGACCGACTTTCACCACGGGCTGCTAGTGTGACGTCTCC
>JBFGCA010000020.1:0-50613 GCA_041567315.1 Thermoanaerobaculia bacterium
CCGCCGTCTCCCGTACCTCCAGCAACAGCGACGACGGCGCCGCCGCCGCCGGCGCCACCGTCAGCAACAGCACCAGAAGCGCGAGCGCGCCACCGCACTTGGGGTGCGGCGGTATCGACGATGTCACCAACCAGGCCCTCGGCCGGCAGTGTAGGGAGGGGTGACCGGCCGCTCGATGTAATGCACAACAGCCAATGTGTGGAATTCGCCACAGGGGCATCTGTCGAGGTTGCGTGGAGGTCGGTACCGCCGATGTCGGAGCTGGCCAAGGAGGATCGCAACGCTGCCCTGGGCCTCGGACGGCCGGCGAAGGTATCGCATCGGCGGCCACGCAGGTAGAGTTGCCTCGTTCGAGCGGGTTTGCGCCTGGGTGCCCGAGCGTTGCCGCCGGGCAGCGGCGCCATCTCGCATTAGCCCGGTGAGAGCCCAGGTCAGTGCCGACAGACGACGATGAGAGCCCTGGTCATCAGCACGGTCTTCCCCGACCCTACCTATCCGACCCACGGCATATTCGTGCTCGAGCGCGTGCGCTGGCTGGCACGACTGGCCGAGGTCCGGGTGATCGCGCCGGTGCCCTGGTTCCGCCGGCTGCGGCGCAGGGTTCCAGGGAAGGAAGAGCGCTCAGGACTCGCGGTATGGCATCCCGGCTTCTTCTATGTTCCCAAGCTGTTCAAGGTCCTGGACGGGTTCTTCCTGTTCCTGTCGATCCTGCCGACCGCGCTGCTCTTGCGGAGACGCTTCGATTTCGACCTGATCGACGCCCACTTCGCCTATCCCGAGGGCTTCGCATCGATCCTGCTGGGGCGCGTCCTGCGCCGACCTGTGACGGTCACTCTGCGCGGCACGCTGATCCCGCTCTCGCGTGACCCGCTGCGCAGGAAGCTCATGGCCTGGACCCTGCGTCGCGCTGATCGAGTGATCGCCGTGGCCGAGCCTCTGGCGCAACACGCCCGCGCCCTGGGCGCGCCCCCGGCCCGGATCACGGTGATCGCCAACGGCGTCGATACCCGGCGTTTCGCCCCCCGCGAACAGTCGGCCGCGAGAAAGGCCCTGGGGCTCGACGGCGAGGGCCGGCTGCTGGTGTCGGTAGGCTCCCTCTGTCCGCGCAAGGGGTTCCAGCGCGTGCTGCGCGTGCTGCCGCGCCTGGCTCGCGAAGTGCCAGGGCTACTGTTCGCGGTGGTCGGCGGGCCGGGCGCCGAGGGCAACAACGGACCGCAGCTCGCGGATCAGGTACGCCGCCTGCGGCTCGAGAAGCACGTGATTCTCGCTGGGCCGCAGACGCCGGAGGCAGTTGCTCGCTGGCTTGCCGCCTGTGACGTCTTTGTCCTGGCCAGCGACTATGAAGGCTGCCCGAACGTGGTTCTGGAGGCCATGGCATGTGGCCGCCCGGTGGTGGTCAGCCGAGTGGGAGAGGTAGAGCGCATGGTGCCGCCGGAGGCCGGTCTGATCTTCCACGATCCCGAAGACGGGGAGGCGCTCTTCAGCGCGCTGCTCAGGGCGCTCGAGCAACCCTGGGACCATGCTCGTATCCGGGCCCACGCGGAGGGCCACACCTGGGACCGCGTTGCCGCGCGGGTCTTCGAGCAATGGAACCTCGCGCTGTGGGACAGGCGCGAGAGAGCCCAGGGGGCAGCGTCGGCGCAGGCGAGGGGCGGGAGCAATGAAGCGTAGGCTGGTGGAGCTGCTGCGCTGCCCCGGCTGCCAGAGCCCACTCGACCTGGAGGTCCTCGCCGAGCAGAGCGAGCCTCTCGAGGTGGCGCTCGAAGGACCATGCTGCAACCGGTACTGCGCCGAGCAGGCGGCTCCTATGGATCAGCTCCTGGGCGACTCGCCGGACTGCGCTGCCTGCTATGGAAGAGACGTCAGCGAGGGGCTGCTCGCGTGCTCTTCGTGCGAGCTGGTGTTTCCCGTAATCGACGGCGTTCCACGGTTGGTCCGTGACGCCGGCGAGGTTTACTCCAGCTTCTTCTACCGCCATACCGAGTCGGTGGGGCGCGGCGCAGGACCGATGGGGCCGGCGCAGCCGGCAAGGCCGAATCCCAAGGTCTTCGACCGTCGTAGCAACGAAAGCTTTAGCCTCCAGTGGGAGATCGACCAGCCCGGGGACCGGACCTGGTTCAAAAACGACCGGGAGTTGCGCCATCGGGAGTTCCTGGACAGTATGCAGCTCGAGGAGGACGATCTGCGTCAGCGGCTCATTCTGGACGCCGGCTGCGGCAACGGCCGGCTGACCTCGAGCATCGGCTGGTACGGTGCGGAGGTGGTGGGAATGGACCTCTCGGGCAGCGTGGTGCGGGCCAACCAGGACCGGCTCGAGCACGGGGGACGGCGCGCCCCTTTCGTGCACTTCGTCCAGGGCAACGTGATGGAGCCGCCCTTGGCGATGGAGGCCTTCGACCACATTCACACCAGCGGCGTGCTGCATCACACCCCTGACCCCGAGCGCGCGTTCGAGAGCTTCCTCGGACTGGGCAAACCGGGTGGACGGGTCTACGTCCAGCTCTATCGCAAGCGTGAAGCCTGGGTGGGCATCCCGAACCAGCTCATCCGCTTTTTCACCAGCCGCATGCCGGTGCGGATGCTCTACCGGCTCTGCTATCTGCTGGCGCCCGTGCATCGTTTCCTGGTCCTGGTCGTAGCTGGTTTGCGCGGAGAGCAGTCCCCCATCGCCGATGCGACCCGACGCGAGCAGGCGATCTCGCTGTTCGACAACTACAGCCCGCGCTATCAATATCGCTACACGCCGGAACAGGTGCGATCGATGTTCGAGGGCCACGGGCTGACCAACGTGCGCGACGTCACCTTCGACAACGAGGCCCGGCACATGGTCGCCTTCGTGGGCGACAAGTAGCGCCGATGTGCGGCATCGCCGGCGTGTGGCTGGGAGATCCGCGGGAGCGGGTCGCTCCGGACATGCTGGCGGCCATGAACCGCGCCCTGGTGCATCGCGGCCCGGATGGGTCCGGTGAGCGCGTCCTCGGCCGTGTCGGGCTCGCTCATCGGCGGCTCGCGATCATCGATCTGAGTGACGCCGGTGCCCAGCCGATGAGCGACGAGGAGGGGCGGGTCTGGGTCTCCTTCAACGGCGAGATCTACAACTTCCGGCAGCTACGGGAAGAGCTGGAGGCCGCCGGGCGCCGATTCCGCAGCCGCTCCGACACCGAGGTCCTGGTACAGGGTCATCTGGAGTGGGGCGAGAAGCTTCCCGAGCGCTTGCGGGGCATGTTCGCCTACGCCGTCTACGACACCCGCAGCGACAAGCTGCTGCTGGTTCGTGATCGCCTGGGCATCAAGCCCCTCTACTACGCCTGGGTGGGAGGCGATCTCTTTTTCGCCTCGGAGGTCCGCGCGCTCATGGCGACCGGTCGTCTCCAGGCGGCCGCGGCCGCCGACCTGGTGGACGCCTACGTCACCCTGGGCTACGTGCCGGGCGGCCAGACCTTCTTCCAGGGTGTCGACAAGCTGCGTCCGGCGAAGATGCTGGTCATCGATTCGGACGGCGTGCGGGAGCGGTGCTACTGGGACCTGGCGGACGCTCCCGAGGTTCACTACTCCTACGAAGAGGCCGGGAAGCGGCTCACCGAGCTGTTCGCCACGACGCTGGAGCAGCACCTGATGAGCGACGTGCCGCTGGGCTGCTTTCTGTCCGGGGGAGTGGATTCCAGTGGCGTGGTCGCCTTCTTGAGACAGGAGCTGGGGCGGCGGGTCTCGACCTTCACCGTCGGCTATCCCGAGGACCGCAGCGAGCTGGAGCACGCGCGGCGCGTGGCGGAGCTCTTCGAGACCGATCACCACGAGTTCGTGCTGACCCACGAGGAGTTCTTCCAGGGCATCGACACCCTCCTCGAGCACACCGAGGAGCCGCTGGTGGAGAGCGCGGCGGTCTCGCTGCTCGAGCTTTCCAGGGTCACCAAACCGCACGCCACGGTGCTGCTGTCGGGCGAGGGCGCCGACGAGGTCTTTGCCGGTTACCCCCTGTACGAGCGCAGTCGCCAGCTCGAGAGACTGCGCATCCTGGCCTTCCCGCTGCGCTTGGCCGCGGTCCGCGCGCTACTGCGCCTGGCCGTACGCAGCGAACGCCTCTACAAGTACCTGGACTGGGTCGGGGAGCCGCTCGAGCGTCGCCACCGAGGCAACTCGGCCGACGTCACACCCTCGATCAGAGCTCGCATGTACCGCCCCGACTTCGCCGCCCGAGCCGGCGACCTGGTGGAGCGGGAGTTCAATGCGCTCTTCGCACAGGTGGCGGGGCGGGATCCCCTGGCGCAAATGCAGTACGCCGACATCCGCACCTGGTTGGTCGACGACCTCCTGCTCAAGGCGGACAAGATGACCATGGCGGCCTCGATCGAGCTTCGCGTCCCCTTTCTCGATCATCACGTGGTCGAATTCGGGTTCGGTCTCGACTCGGCCCACAAGCTGCACGCCGGGATCGGGAAGGCCGTGCTCAAGGACCTGCTCGCGCGCTACTTGCCCCGGGACCTTCTGTACCGGACGAAGCAGGGCTTCCCGGTTCCGGTTTCCCAGTGGTTTCGCGAGGGGCTTTACGAGCAGGTGCGGGCCCTGCTCCTGGACGAGCGCACCCTGAGTCGCGGGTACTTCCGGCCCGCCTACGTGCGGCGGGCGGTCGATCGACACCGGAGCGGCGCCGAGGACCTCGGACGGCGCCTGTTCTCGCTGGTGGTGCTCGAACTCTGGCACCGCCACTACGTGGACGGCGAGCTCGATGCCGGCCGCGTAGCGATGGGCTGACGGCAGGCGGCGGCGCGGGGCGCCATCCGCGCCCGACCGCGACGTTACCGTCCGCCGCGCTCTTCTCCTCCCGTGACCCCCGACCAGGCGGAGAAGTCGCCCGACTCAAAGCCGTCGGCGAAGATCACCAGACCGCCCAGCGGGGGGTTGTCCGGCGACCAGAAGCCGGGCTTCATGTTAATGAGGTCGATGCAGCGGATGGGCTCGAGGGCGTCGCAGGTGGTGGTGCCCATGCCCTCGTCGAAGCGGTAGACGCCGGCCAGCCCGGGCTCGGAGCCGTCGACCGGATCGGCCCAGTCGGCGGCGATCTCGGCGGGCGTCTTGGCCCGCGACCAGAAGCGGATCTCGTCGATCAGGCCTTTGTAGTCCTCGTACTGGGGCAGGACTCCGATCGCCGCCTGCTTCTCCGCACCCCAGAACCAGCCTTCCTGACCGGGCGGAAAGGCCGACCAGGTGTCCCAGTAGGTGCGCATGTCGGTGCGCTCGGAGCTGGTCTCGGTGGCCACCAGGGCGCCGTCGACCCACAGCTCGAGGTCCGCCTGCGCCGCTCCCGCCCAGCGCCGCACCAGGGTCACCTGATGCCAGGCGCCGTCGAGGAGCGAGGGCGTCGTCGAGGCGGGAAAGGCCTCGACCGACCAGTGCCGGCCGGGGCCAGCGACGGCGCCGTCGCCGAAGTGCCAGCGCACGCGCCCACCGCCATAGAACTGGAGGCTGAAGGTGCCCTCCTCGAAGTTGGCGTTCGCGTTGTTGTGGCCGTCGAGCAAGAAGTTGCCTTCGTACCACCAGTCGTCCGAGCTGTAGGGCGGGTTGTCGGCGTCCGACCAGTTGATCAGCTGCCCAGGGGTGCCCGGCGTGGTCGGTCCGACCGGGTAGCTGTCGTCGGGGCGGATCCACAGCTCGAAGGTGAACTCGGCGCTTCCGAAGCCCGGCGGCAGCTCGAGCTGCCGCCCGTAGTCGTAGTCTCCGGGCGCGTTCTCGAAGACGGCGAGAGAGAAGGAGGAGCCGGTGCCTGCCGGGGCGCTCGAGGCGGTCAGGCCTCCCATGGCGGCGAGCGCTCCCAGCGCGGTCAGCCGGCGGCTCAGACCGAACCGGCGCCGTGTCATCGGCGATCCGCGACCGGCGAGCCGCCGCACAGCCGCGCCACGACCGCGACCACCCGGGACAACTCGTCGGGGGTCATGGTCGGGAACAGAGGCAGGGTCACCAGGCGCTCCCATACGGCGGTGGCGGTGGGCAGGCTCTCGCGGGTCCAGCCAAACGTCTGCTCGTAGTAGGGATGGAGGTGGAGCGGCCGCCAATGGACCGAAAAGGCGATCCCCTCGGCACGGAGGGCCTCCACGAAGCCGTTGCGGTCGGAGGATAGGCGTTCGAGGCGGAGGCGGATGGGGAAGAGGTGCCAGGAGTGGAGCCGGTCCTCCGCCTCCGGGGGCAGCTCGATCTCCTCGACCCTGGCCAGCTCCTCCAGGTAGCGGAGGGCCAGGGCCTCCCGCCGGGCCCGCAGCTCGGCGGCTCGGGCGAGCTGCCCGCGGCCCAGCGCGGCCGCGACGTCGGTGAGGTTGTACTTGTAGCCCGGGGCGACGATCAGGTAGTCCCACGAGCCCTCGCCGGAGTAGCGGGCCCAGGCGTCCTTGGAGAGGCCGTGGAGGGACATGAGCCGGATGCGCTCGGCGAGATCCTCCCGGTCGGTGACCGCCATGCCGCCCTCGCCGGTGGTGATGGTCTTGTTGGCGTAGAAGGAGAAGCAGCTGACGTCGGCGGTGCCCTCGCCGCAGCGCTGCCAGGGCGCGTCGGCGGCGGGGCGCCAGGCGGCGGGGAAGGCGTGGGCCGCGTCCTCGACAACCCACAGGCGATGGCGGGTGGCAAAGGCGCGCAGCGCGCCGACGTCCATCATGTGGCCGCCGACGTGGACCGGCAGGATGCCCACCACACGGGTGTCGGGCGGGATCGCCGGCGGCAGGCGGCCGGCCGCCAGGTCCTCGAGCTTGCGCTCGGCGTCGTCGAGGTCCATGTTGAGGCTCACCGGGTCGCAATCGACCAGGATCGGGATGGCGCTCCGATACCGCACCACCTCGGCGGTGGCGGCGAAGGTCATGGTCGGGACCAGCACTCCCTGACCGGCCTCGAGTCCCAGGGCCTCGACCGCCAGGTGGAGCGCCGCGGTGCAGGAGTTGAGGGCGACCGCGTGCCGGGCGCCCACCGCGGCGGCGAACTCCTCCTCGAACTGCCGGGCCTGGGCGCCGGTGGTCAGCCAGCCGGAGCGCAGGACCTCGGCGACCCGCTCGATCTCTTCTTCGGTGAGCTCGACCCGGAAGAACGGGACCCTGGTCATCGGCTGGAAACGGCCGCGTCCTCGATGCGGACGACCTTGTCGCGGCTCGCCTGGACCCTGCCCTCGAGGATCTCGAAGAGGCCGGGCATGATCCGCGCCTCGACCGGGATGCGCTCGCAGATCCGGAGGATGCGGCCCAGCTCCATGGGCGACGCCTCGACGATGGTGAGGATCACCAGGGCGGCGCCCAGACGCGGCACCAGCGTGGGCAGGTCGTAGGTGCTGCCCAGGACCCGCTTGCCGGCGATCGTCGAGCCCAGCTTCGCCGGGTCGTCGTCGACGAAGCCCAGGATCTCGAGCTGCTCCTCGCCACGCTCCATCAGCTCCCGGGCCGCCTTGATCCCGGCCCGGCCCGCCCCCACCAGCAGCACGGAGGTCCTGGCCGCCGACGCCGCGTCGCGGCGCAGCCGGCGCTCCTGGTGCTCGTAGTGCACGCGGCGCGCGACCCGGAGAGCGAGCAGGCCGCCGAAGGCCAGCACCGTGTCAATGAAGATGACCGACAGCGGCACCCGCCAGCTCTGAAAGGTCACCGGCAGGGCGAGGCGCAGCACCACCAGCGGGAGGGCCGACTGGAGCGCGGCCTTGACGAAGGCGCTGAGCTCCGAGAGCCCGACGTAGCGCCAGACGAAGCTGTGGATGCGGTTGAGAACGACCGTCACCAGCTGCAGCAGCACGACCAGGGGGAGCTGGACCAGGGCGCGTTGGAAGGCCTCCTCGGGAAGCTGGAAGTCGTAGCGCAGGAGATAGGCGAGGGCGAAGGCGCCGGCCAGGACGCAGACGTCGAGCAGGATCTGCAGCTCCCGGTAGAAGTGGCTCAGCCTGGGCAGTCGGCGGAACGCCAGCGGCGCGCCCTCCGGATGGCCGCTGGTGGTGACCTCCTCCGAGGTGGGGGGCGGCAGGCGGCCGGGCAGGAAGACGCCGAAGGCGGTGGCGAAGAGGATCGCCAGATCGCTCTTCCAGGTGCGCCGCCGGAGGTAGTCGAGGTAGCCCCTGAGCTTGAACGGCTGGAGGTAGGAGAGATAGAACTCCTCGCGGTCGCCCTCCACGGCCTCGAGGAGCTCCTCCTCGTTGCGCAGGCGCAGGGTCACCGGATCGGTCAGTCCGGGCCGCGCCGCCAGCACCTGCTGCCACAGGGGGTCGTCGAGGTCGACGTAGCGGGGGACCTCGGGACGGGGGCCGACGATGGACATCTCGCCCCGCACGACGTTCCAGAGTGCCGGCACCTCGTCGAGCTTGAGCTTGCGCAGCAGGCGGCCCAACGCGGTGACCCGCTGGTCGCGGCTGCCGGTGAGCTGGATGCCGCCCGGCCGGTGGCGCATGGTGCGGAGCTTGAAGAGCCAGAACGGCCGCCCGCCGCGGCCCACCCGCTGCTGACGGAAGATGGCCGGGCCGTGCGAGGTCGCGCGAATGGCGACCGCCGCCAGCAACAGGGCCGGCGACAGGACGAGGAGCAAGAGCAGGGCGCCGGTTGCTTCCAGCGGACGGGGTATGCCTCTGCCTGGTTCCATCTCGGCGCCCCGCGCCTGGCACCGCGCCGGCGGTCCTGTTGTCTTCGATCGGGGGGAGCCTAGCAGGTTTCCCCGCCACCGCTGGTCACGCGTTCCACAGCGCTGGCGCGCCCGGGCCCGTCACGGTCGGCGGAAGCTGGCGGCCTGGGCATCGAAGAGCCGGGCGTAGAGCCCGCCGGCGCCGAGCAGCGATCGGTGGTCTCCTTCCTCGACGATCCGGCCGCCGTCGAGAACGACGATGCGGTGGGCGAGCCGCACGGTGGACAGGCGGTGGCTGATGAGCAGCGCCGCGCGGCCGTGGACCAGGCGGCGGAAGTCGGCGATCAGCGCCTCCTCGGCCTCGGCGTCGAGCGAGCCGGTCGGCTCGTCGAGGATGACGAGCTGGGCGTCGCGCAGGAAGGCCCGGGCCAGGGCGATCTTCTGCCACTGTCCCAGGCTCAGCTCGACGGCGCCTTCGAACCAGGTCCCGAGGACGGTGTCGTAGCCGTCGGGGAGATCGGCGATCGCCGCCTCGAGGCCGGCGTGGCGGGCCGCGGCGGCGACCTCGGCCTCGGCGGCGGCGGGCTCCAGCGCGCCGAAGCCGATGTTCTCCCGGGCGGTGAGCTGGTAACGGGCGAAGTCCTGGAAGACGACGCTGATCTGGCGTCGGAGGTCGGCGCGGCGGAGCTCGCGCAGGTCGACGCCGTCCCAGGCGATCGAACCGGAGGTGGGGTCGTAGAGGCGGCAGAGCAGCTTGACCAGCGTCGTCTTGCCGGCTCCGTTGCGGCCCACCAGGGCCAGGATCTCGTCGGGGCCGAGGGCCAGGTCGATCCCCTCGAGAACCGGCCGGCGGCCGGCCGGATAGCGGAAGCCGACTCCGCGCACCTCGATGCCGCGACGCAGCGGCCGGGGCACCGGCCGGGGGGTCTCGGGATCGTCCACCTCGACCGGGAGGTCTAGGAACTCGTTGAGGTCGTGGAGGAAAAGACCGTCCTCGTAGAGACCGGCGAGACCGTTGAGCAGCTCCCGGAGGTAGCCCTGACCGCGCTGAAAGGCCTGGTAGTACATGACCAGGTCCCCGAGCGTGATCGCTCCGCGCAGCGCCTGGAGCGAGACGAATCCGAGGGCGGCGAAGACCGCGGCCGTGGCCAGACCCTGCGCCAGGGCCTCGTGGGCGGTGCGGCGCCTGGTGAGCGCCAGCCGCTCGCCCCGAAGCAGCTTGCGCAGCTTGCGGAACCGATCGCGCAACAGGTCGCCGAGCCCGAACAGCCGGACCTCCTTGGCGAAGCTGTCCAGGGTGAGGACCCAGTGGTAGTACCAGGCCTCGCGCTGGAGCGGGGTGCGCCGCCGGGACCACCGGTAGAGGCGGCGGGAGTGGGCCACGCGGAGCGCGACTCCGGGCAGCGTGGAGACGAACAGGAGCAGCGCCAGGCCCCAGTGGAGGGCGAGCAGCAATCCGGCCATGGCGGCCAGGCCGGTCGCGCTCAGGCCGCTGCGGGAAAGGCCGTCGACGATCCGGCGGGGCCGGTCGGGGGCCTGTTGCTGGGCGCGGTAGAGGGTGTCGTAGAAGCGCGAGTTCTCGAAAAAGGCCAGATCCACGGCGGCGGACTTCTCGTGCAGCCGGCCGAAGACGTGATCGGTGACGCGCAGCGCCTGCGACTCGGTGGCCACCTCCTGGAGCTGACGGAGGAGGTTGCCGAGGAGCGCCACCCCGGCGGCCAGCGAGACCAGGACGAGGACCCGCCGCGCCCCGGGTCCCCCGCCGCCGGCCGTCAGACCGGCGGCCACCGCGTCGACCAGCAGCTTGATCAGGTAGAGGGTGACGAGCGGCAGCAGGCCGCCGAGGAGCTGGAGCAGCAGGTTGGCGACGGTCTCCAGCGGCGCGCAGCTCCACACCAGCCGGATGGCCCGCCCCAGCTGGAGGGCCCGGAGACGGGGGATCCGGTCGGCGCTCATCGCGGGTCGCGCCCGCCGGCCGCGCGCGGTCCCCGACCCAGCCGGCGGAGCGCGCGGTGGGCCAGCGCCCAGCCCGGGGCCACCGGGTAGGACAGCCGGTCCAGGTTCTCGGCCATCAGCAGGTTGGCGAGGAGCCGGCGGCCGGGCGGAAGGTCGCGGCGCCAGCGACCGATCCGCGCCGCGCTGAATCCCTGACGGTCCATCTCCCGGGTGTACCAGACGCCGTCGACGGTGAGGCCCGTCCGCCCGGCGTCGAGCCGTTCCGGGGACAGACAGGCCTCCTCCAGCCCGAGGTCGAGGAAGTCCAGAAGGCGGGTCAGAACCGGGCGCGGCGCCCGGACCAGCTCCTCGTAGCGCAGCGCCCGATAGCGCGGCGCCAGCTCGGGATCGGCCTCGATCGCGAAGTGCGTACGGGCCGCGTGGTTCCACTCGCCGCAGGCGGCCCGCAGCCGGAAGCTCCGCCGGTTGTAGCCGTCGATGCCCTGCGCCTGGAGCCGCCCCCGCACGTCCGCCAGCGAGGCGACCACGTCCCGCCCGTCGCGCAGGGCGTGGACGAAGCGGCTGTCGGGGAAGAGGCGGAGCAAGGTGGCTGCCTCGTAGACGTTGGCCGGGGTCTTCTCGGCGATCAGCGTCGCCTCCGGCTTGCGCTGCCGGACCTCGTCGAAGAAGCCGGCATAGAAGCGGCGAAAGGCCGCGGCCAGGCTCGCCGCGTCGTAGAAGCCCTCGATCCGCCGCGCGTAGTGCTCGGCGTAGCGGCCGGCCATCCGCCGGTAGAGCCCCGCGATCGCCGGGGTGAAGAGGAACTCCGATCCGCCGGCGATCCGGCTGTGGGCGCCGAGCGCCTTCTGCAGCAGGGTCGTGCCCGACCGCCGGCAGCCGCCCAGGAAGACGAACCGCATCGGCCTACCCGAGGATCCGGCCGGCCACGGCGTTCCAGGGCGCGAGCCACAGGGACAGCGGGATCTGACCGAGGAACAACGTGGCCAGGAGCGTCAGCCGCCAGCGGGAGTCGGTGGCCTGGGCGACGCCCATGGCGCACAGCGTCCAGCTGAACGGGGTCACCCGCGCCACCGGGAAGACGGTGAGCAGAAACAGCGCCAGCAGCGCGTTGCCCCAGCGGGGTGAGCGGCGCCGCGCCGCCAGCGAGGCCAGGAAGGCGACCGCCAGCAGCGCCTCGAGGATGACGGTCCCGGCGGCGGCGCCGCGCGCCAGGGCCAGGAGCCCGGGTGAGCCCGCCAGCTGGACGGAGGTCGCTTCGCCCAGCGGATGTACGAGCCGGCCCCACTGCTCGAGGTTGCCGCCCAGCTCGCGGTCGGTCACGAAGAAACGAGACAGCGGCGCGAAGCGCTCATCGAGGAGGAAGAAGAAGTAGTAGGCGGCGCCGCTGCGGAACTCCGGCGTCCACAGCTTGACCAGCGCGGAGACGCCGAAGGTCACGCCCAGGAGGCTCCGGGCGCTGGTGTCGAGCACCGCGGCGGGCCGGTGGGCGCCGAGCGCCACCAGCACCGCCAGGCACCACACCGACACGAAGAGGACGTCGTCGCGCAGCAGCCCGCCGTGCCGGACGTTGAAGGCCACGAGGACGAGGACCAGCAGCGCCCACAGCGTCCGCCGCCGCAGCAGGGCTGGAGCCAGGAGTCCGGCGACCCCGAGCGGCGCGATCGGCAAGAACCAGTGGCCGAAGAGACCCCGGTGGAGGAGCAGCGTCGCCAGGGTCAGGCGCGCGGCCAGGGTGAGCCGGGACTGGCGAGCGAGGCGGCCGAAGCCGCGGCGCCACGGGTGCCGGTGGCGCTCGGGCGGGGCGAGGGTCGCTGGCGGCGGACTGCTCACGGGCGTTCGGCGGTCGCCTCTCGCCACCGGCTGGCCGCCAGGCGAGCGGTGGCCGGATCGAACTCCAGACGCCACAGCTCGACGCGGGCGGCGCGGACCTGCAACGTCGCCCCCTGGGTCGGTCGGTCGGCCACGGCCGGTCGCGCTCGCGGTGGCAGGTCCGGGCCGTGGTCCGACCAGCTGGCGCCGGCGACTCGCCTCGCGAGGGTGGTCAGACCCCGAGGATCCGGCAGCACCTCCAGCCGCTCCTGGAGAGCCCGCAGCTCTCCGGGGACCCGCACGCGGTGCTCGCCGCCGTCGGTGATCAGGTAGCACCGCCAGAAGCGGGTGGCGGCGTAGTCGGGCGTCGTGAACACCGCCATGCCGCCGCCGCGGCCCGCCGAGAGGCCGTGTCCGCGGGCCAGGACCAGGTGCCGTGCCGCCAGCCCGAGGAGAAGCAGGGCCGGCAGCCAGGCCACGACTGCCGTGCGGGAGGATCGCGTCACGGGGGGAACGCCGGGTGGCGGGAGCGCTTGATAAAACCCGGCGCAGAAAGTACCATTGAATCCCGTACGCTGCCCGGGAGATCACATGGCTGACGACGCACGCGACAAGACCACCCGTCCCGCGCCGGCCGCGCCAACCGGCGAGAGCCGTGGCGGTGGCGCCGACCGGCGCCGGTACAGCAAGCCCGAGCCCCGTGAGCGCGGCCAGATCCGCCCGAGCCTGCTGGGGACCCCGCCGCCGCCGGGCCCGGGAGGGCCCAACCCGCCGGAGCGGGATCCCGGGATGGAGCAGCCGCCCGGCGGTCCTGGCGGCTGATGGCCGAGCCCTCGACGGTGAGCGCCGGTGCGCTCGCCGGTGACGCGGCGAGCTCGCCCGGGCTCGAGGAGCGGCTGGTGTCGGCGGCGCTCGAAAGCGGGCGCGGGAAGGTCAGGCTCCGGGTTCGTGGCGGGTGCATGGAGCCGCTGCTCCGGGACGGAGACTGGGTCGAGGTGGCGCCGGCCGTGGATCTGCGGGCGGGCGCCCTCGTCCTCGCTCCGGACGGGGCCGGTGGCCTGGTCTGCCACCGGGTCCTGCGCCGGGTGGACGGGCGCTGCTGGCTCGGCGGCGACCGGTCGATGCGGGCCACGCCGGTGCCGGCGGAGCGCGTCCTCGGTCAGGTGCGGCGCGTCCGGCGCGGCGCCCGCGGGCTGCGCCTCGAGCGACCCTGGCCTCGCCGGCTGGGACGCCTGGTCGCCCGTCTCCACCCGGAGGCCGCCGGGCCGCCGGGGGCCTGGCTCGGGTCAGCTGCCGGCGCTCTCCGGCGGCGCCTGCTGCCGGCCTTCGGTCTCGCCTGGTGGCTGCGTCGCGCCGGGGCCGAGCTCCACTAGCTCCGCCAGCAGGGAGGGCACCCGGTCGAAGTCGCGGCCGGCTTCGAGACGGTAGCAGGGTGTCCCGCCGGCGGCCCGGATCAGCCCGCGAAAGCGCTCGCCGGACGCAGCGCCGGTGGCCAGGAAACCCGCCTGGAGGGTGAGCACCCGCAGGCACTCGGCGAGCGGCATCGGGACCAGCCGGCTCCTGTTGCGGCCGGTGATCGAGGGGCAGACGATCGCCCGCAGGGGCGCCTCGTCGGCGGTGGGCTCGGGCGCCGACGGCGGGTCGAGGCCGCGGGGGAAGGCATGGAGCCTGAATCCCGCGGGGCTCTCCCGCAGCCAGACCAGATCGTCCGAGAGGACCGGGAGGCCGCCGGCGTCGGCGTGGCGGACGATCGTCGATTTGCCGCAGCCGCTGGGTCCCGGCAGCAGCACGCCGCCGCCCGCGGGCGCCACGGCGGCGGCGTGGAGGCCCATCCAGCCGCGGGCGGGGGCCAGCTCGAAGAGCAGCGCGTCGAACGCCAGGTGCACGAGGCAGTCGAGCGTCCGGTCGGAGGGAGCGTCGAGGGCGAAGCCCGCCGCGCCGCGCGCCGGATCGCACCAGGCGACCGCCCCGGGCAGCTCGCAGAGCACCAGCGGCCCGACCCGGTAGACCGACAGCGGCGGCTGCGAGACGACCAGCTCCCGCTCGGCTGGCGGCGCGGCCGGCGGCGGGGCGGCCCTCACCACGAAGGGCGCCGCCCCTCCGCTGCCGGGGCGCGCGCGCAGAAAATGGCGGTAGTAACGGCGGATCCGCGGCTCGAGAGCGGTCGGCAGGCCCTCGAAGCGGAAGGCCAGCCCGGGCCCGACCTCGAGCCCGACCGCTGCCCGACCTTCGCTCACGCCGGATCGCGGTGAGCGAGACCGAGCTCCGCCAGGCGCTCGACGAACTCCAGCAGATCGGCCGCCGCCCGCTCGGGCTCCACCTCGAACTCGCGGCCGACGGCGGCGGCCACCGAGGCCAGTTCGCGACCATCGAGGCGCTCCCAGATGAAGCCGCCGACCTCGCCGACCGACCAGTAGCGGCCGGAGCCGAGGTCGAGGACATAGCAGTCCGCGGGAGCCGCCTCCCAGGCGCTCTTTTCGCTGCGCACGACCCGATCGCTGAGGCGGAACACCGCGCTGGCCTCCCCGCCGAGAGCCTGCCCGACGGGGCCGGCAGCTTACTAGACCTCCGCGGCGGGCGATGCCCGGTAGACTCGTTCGAGGCTCGAAATGGCGACGCGGCGGACTCTCCGCGAGCTGGCGGCCCTGGTGGCCTGTTCGCAGACCCGGGGGGACGGGCCCGCGGCCGCCACTCGAGCGGGGGGCTGGCGGGCGCTCTTCGCGGCCGCCTTCGAGGAGGGGGTGGCCGGCCTGCTGCTCCAGCGCCTGGAGCGCGCCGGGGCCGAGGTGCCGGCGGCCGTCCGCGAGGAGGCGGCGCGGCGTCTGGCGCTCGACCGGCTGGCGGCGCGGCGTCTGGCCGCCGCCTGCCGGGAGGTCCTCGGGCGGCTTGGCGAAGCGGGGCTGCGCGCCGTGGTGCTCAAGGGTCCGCCCCTCGAGGAGCGGCTCTACGGCGGGCCGGGCCTGCGGCCGATGTCGGATGTGGATCTGCTGGTCCGCCCCGACGACCTGACCCGGGCGGGCGAGGTCCTGACGGCCCTCGGCTGCCGCGCGCTGCAGCCGATCGCGGACGGAGCCCCGGCCGACGGACACGATCTTGCCTTTGGCCATCCGAACGGAGCGCTGCTCGAGATCCACTACCGCGCCTCCTCGGGTCCCGGGACGGAGATCCCGGCCGGCGACCTGGTAGGGCGGGCGGTGCGGCAGCGGCTGGCGGGCGGGGGGACCGCCTGGGTCCCGGTACCCGAGGACGAGCTGATCTACCTGGCGGTGCACGCCGCTCGCCATCGCTTCCGCCGGCTGGGCTGGCTGTGCGACCTCGACCGCCTGCTGGGCGCCGGGATCGGGCTCGACTGGCCGGTGGTCGGCGCCCGGGCCCGCGGCTGGGGGGTCGACCGCGCCCTGGCCGCGACCTTCGAACTGCTGCGTCGCCGGCTGGGGCGCGAGGTCCCGCAGGCCCGTGGAATCGGCCTGCCCCGTGATCTGCGACTGCGCGCCGCGGTCGCCCTGACCGCGCCGGCGAGGGACGACCGGAGATACCGCTCCGCGCAGACCTTGCTGGCGGCCAAGACCTGGGGCGTCCTCGTCGAGCAGACCTACCTGGCGCTGCTCCCCGGCCGGCCGGTCGAGGGGCTGCGCTACTGGCGCTGGGCCCTACGGCGCTCGGCCCGCAGCCTGCCCGGCGTCCTCCGGCGGCGCCGGGGGCGCTGAGCGAGCCGGGCGGCCGGATCGCGGCAGCTCGGCGCGGCCGCGGCCACTCAGCGGCTCGCCGGCGGCGAGCTTCCGCGGAGGATCCAGGCGAAGCGGTGACGCGGCGCGGCGGCCGTGAAGATGTACCTGCCGTCGGGCCGCGCCGGGACGACCTGCCCGGATTCGAGGTCCTTGAGGACCGAGCGGCGCAGCCACTGCGTCGGTCCCTGCCAGCTCAGCGTCACCGTTGCGCCGGTCTCCGAGGTGGCGACGTCGAAGCGCCAGCGGTCGGGCTGCGCCCCCGCGAGCGGCCGGAAGTCGGTGGCATAGTCGCCGGCCTGCTGGCCCCACTCGGGGTGGGGGAAGAGGACCGTCAGGTAGGGGGCGGCGAAGGGCGCCAGCTCCGGCAGGTCGTGGGCGTCGAAGCCCACCAGACTCTGGGGGAGCTGACCGAGGACGTTGGCCGCGTCCCGCATCCCGTCCGCTTCGGCGATCAGCCGGACGTGCCAGCCCGGCCCGGCCGACTCCGGCGGTCCGCAGTTGCCCGCCGTCGCCGGGATCCGCAGCTGGATGCCGGCCTTGAAGGCCCTGACCCAGAAACCGTCCCATGGGACCAAGGTCCCTTCGGCCGTCGGCGTCTGGCCGTCGAAGGGTGCGTAGGCGCTGCCGGTCCACTTGTTGGCGATCCGGGACATGAGGCAACCGTTGGCCAGGGGATCGGGCCCCTGGCAGGCGCCGCCCGGATCGGCCTGGGCGAGGGTGAGGGTGCTGGCGCCGTCGATCACCTGGGCGTCGGCCCAGCAGACGTCGAAGCCGAACGGGTGACCCACCAGGTTGAAGCGGCCGGCCGCGTCGGTGGCCAGCGGCACCTGGACGGGGACGTTGCGCCGCCCCTCGTTGGCGACGCTCTGGGCCGCCTGGTTGGTCTTGATCCAGTACCCCTCGCCCACCGCCAGCGGGTCGGTGAGGCCGAGCGTCACGTACTGGTCGTTGGCGGCGTCGCGCTCGTAGACGATCCAGTTGGTGCCGTAGGTCCCCGACAGATCGTTCGCGAAGACGTCGGCCACCGTGTTGGCGGCTCCGGGATTGCAGGTCAGCGCGATCTGCTTCCACTGCCCGGTGGTCAGGTTGAAGCTCTCCGAGCACGGGCATGAGAGCCCGAAGGCGGTGCCCCAGCGGCCGTCCTCGCCACCGATCGGGGTGCCGCGGGCGATGGCGTGCTCGTTGTAGATCCAGAAGCACTCGTTGGCCGGATCGAGGGCGGCGCCCGAGTAGTCGCCCCAGCGGTTGGAGCCGGAGCCGAAGGTGCGGACGTAGAAGGCGAGCCCCGGGCGCAGCAGCACCGAGCCCGAGGTCGACCCCGCCGCGTCGCCGGCCGCCCGGGTGGTGTAGGCCGAGCTCGCGAAGATGCTCGAGGCGGAGGCCGAGAAGCCGATCGCCACGTCGTTGGCGCTGTTGACGGCGATCGAGGGGAAGAAAGTGTGGCTGCCGGCCGCGATGTCCTCGCCGCCGACGTCGCCCTGCTGGGTGAGGGTGATGGCCGCCAGGTTGGTGGTGTTGAGCTGCCAGAAGTGGGCGGTGGACTGGTTGGCGTTGGGCGACGGGGCGTTGGGCTCGATGGTGGCGGTCATCCACAGCGAGTTGTCGTCGCGCCACACCGCGTCCAGCGCCCGGCGGTCGTTGGTCTCGATCAGCGTCGCGGTGCCCGACTGCGGGGCGTCCGGGAGCAGGGCCGGCGAGAAGTCCTCGATGTTGCCGACGTTGATGAACTGCTGGGTGAAGGTGGGCGAGCCCAGCGGGTTGTTGATGCGCACCACCTGCACGAACTCGTTGCCGCCGCCGGTGAGGCCCGAGTAGGAGACCAGCCAGGTGCCGACGTTGGGCGTGGTCGGCGCCGTGCCGTAGACGTGCGCGGGCTGGGTGGTGGTGGCGTTGCCGGCGCCGCCGTAGGGGTTGAGGGGCCCGCTGACCACCGCCGCGCCGCCGTCGTAGAAGCCGCCGCTGCCCAGCCCCTTGGCGATCACCCACAGCCGCACGCCGCCGAAGCTGCTGCTGCAGAAGGCCCCGGTGCCGAAGGTGAACATGTTGGCGTTGACGTAGATCGCCTCCTCGTCGACCGCGAAGCCCGGGTAGTCGGCCCACCGCGGTTGGCCCGTGATCGTCACCACGCTGGGAATCGTCGTCGTGTACCAGGTGCCGTTGGGGTCGGCGTCGTCGGAGACCGCGAGGAAGATCCTGGAGTCGTCGATCGGGTCGCCGATCAGCGGGCAGTTGTCCTGGCGCTCGAGGGTGACCACCACGAAGCGGCCGGCGAACTGGTCGTAGAGCACCTTGGGGTCGAAGGTGAAGGTGGCCGGCGCCTCGGGCGCGAAGAAGTCGCGCAGCGCGTCCGAGAAATCGAGGGTGCCGTCCTTCTCGTGGAAGCGCAGGGTGACGTTGACGACGTTGACTACGTGGCCGGGGCCGGCGGCGCCGTGCGAGTCGGGCGGGATGAAGACGAAACCGCCGGTCTCGGCGGCGTTGGTGTTGAAGTCGCTGGTGTCGAAGGTCGAGAGAAACGGCGGGGCGGCCGGGAGCGGCGGCGAGACGGCGCGTCCCGGCGGCATTCCGGCGGCAGGGCCCGTGGAGGGGCCGTGAGGGGGCACCCGCGATCTCGCCGGCTCGCCCTCGACGGGTGCACCCGCGACGCGCCCGCGCGGCCGCGGTCTGAGCTTGCGGGGCACCGGGACCTCGCTCGGCCGGATGTCCTCGAAGCCCGGCGGCTGCTCGCCGGTCTCGTAGCTCACCGCCGGCTCGCGGACGATCGACGGCACCGAGATCGTCGTCGTCTCGCCCGGCGGTGGGGCGGGTGGGGGCAGCTCGGCGATGCGGCGCTTCTCGGGCCCGGTGCCGAGGGTGGAGTCCGGGCTGCCGGCCGGGAGGTCGGAGACGGCCGCCGGCCCGGGCGCCGCCGGCGGAGCCGGCCCGTCGGGGGAGCGGCCGGGCTGGCTGCAAGCGGCGATGGCCAGGGCAACCACCAGCACCCGGAACGCTTCGGCGGACGGTGGGTTGAGTGCGCGCATCGACTCCCTCCTTCTGGTCCCGGCCGGGCCGACACGGCGCCGGCGCTGGCCCCGGCGACGCCGGACCTGGTTCGGTCGCGTACTGCTGATCGCCGCGGTGGATTTTAGCAGCGCACCGAGACGGTGAGGGGACGCCGGCCGCTCAGCCGGTCGCGGCGGAGGGCGAGACGGGAGGGGCCGCCGGTCCCGAACGCAGCGCCGCGAGCCATTCGGAGCTCAACTGGGAGCCGGCAAGGGCCAGGCCCAGGTGGAAGACCGGCGACCGCTGGGGGCCGGCGACGGCGATCTCCCGGCGCCACCGCACCTTGCCGGGGAGCCGGTAGGTGCTGCCGCCGAGGTTGATCGTCAAGAAGACGCTGTCCCCGGGCTGGAACTCCTCGAAGGTCTCGATCGCCAGCCCGCAGGGACTCACGTTGAGGATCGAGCCGGGGGCCGGCGACCAGCACCGCACGTACTGGATCTGCTGGCGGGGCTCGCGGCGGCGCTCTCGTTCGACTCCGCGGGCAACGGCGGTGTGCTTACTGAACGGTCCTGGTCTCTGCATCGGATCCCCCTTTGCGGCGGTCAAGCTACTGGGTCGTCGTCAGGAAAACGTCAGCAGAGATCGCTGGCCATGCATGGCCGCCCGGCCGTCGCCGCGGCGAAAACGGAGCGGAAGCAGGCTCCTGACGAATTCCTGACGCCCGAGTCGTAAGGTTCGCTGGAAGGCCTTGACCTTCGCAAGGTGACTTGCAAGTAAGCCTGTCCGGAGAGTGAGGGCCCGAGCCGGGGAGCTTCTCTCGTCTCGGCGCCCCTCTCGCCGGCGAGCTGGTCCAGTGCCATGGAGACCACGAGCGCAACGTGTCGAGGGGCCTCGAGGCCGAAGGGGGCGAGGATGTTTCGGAGGGGGCTGAGAAAGCCAGAGTCAGGTCGCGGGGCCGGCGGCCCTGCCACAGCGAGGCTCCTGGCCGTGTGGGTCCTGGGCTTCGCGGTGGCCGGCGCCGCGGCCGGTCAGTTCGTGGACGACTTCGACCGCGCCGACGCACCCGATCTGGGGAACGGCTGGATCGAGAAGAACCCGGCGGCGTTCTCGGTGAGCGCCGCGCAGGCGGCGAAACTGGGCGTGGGGACCGGCTACCGGGACAACATCGCCTACCGGCCCGCCGTCGAGGATCTGCTGGACGTCGAGGCCTCGGTGGAACTCCGACTGCTCGCCAATCCCCCCGGCTACCCGCAGATCTTGGTGCGCGTGCAGTCGGCCACGGTGGCCGCGGCGAACGTACTCGACGGCTACATCCTCTACGTCAGCAACAACGCCGGGCAGGCGGTGCTGGGGCGGCAGACGGGCAACTCCTTCGTCGCTACGCTGGCCACGATCGGGATCAACCCGGCGCTCAACACCGCCGACACCTTCCGTCTGCGCCTACGCGCCGAGGGGACCAATCCGGTCGATCTCGAGGCCTACGTCGAGCGTCTCAACGGCGGCAGCTGGGACGTCATCGGGCAGGCCTTCTTCAGCGACTTTGCCGCCAACCGGATCGGCACCGCCGGCACGGTGGGGTTCGGCGGGTACGTCGAGAGCAGCTACCGCTACGACAACTTCGGCCGCGTCGATCTGGGGGCCGGAGACAACCCGGTGCCCGCGATCACCGCCCTTGATCCCGATGCCGTAGATGCCGGCAGCCCCGGCTTCAACCTCGAGCTCACCGGCAGCGGCTTCATCGCCGGCTCGGTCGTCCGCTGGGAGGGGGAGGACCGGCCAACGACCTTCGTCTCCGCCACCCGGCTCGACGCCACGATCGGCGCCGCCGACGTCGCCGATCCGGCGGCAGTGGCGGTGACGGTCTTCAACCCGGCGCCCGGCGGCGGCTTGTCGGACAGCGCCACCTTCACGGTCAACTTCCCCGGCGGGACGGCCAATCCGACTCCGGTCGCGACCGCGATCTCCCCGGACGCCGCCACCAGGAGCGGCGGCGCGGTCGGCGTGACGGTCGACGGGGCAGACTTCACCACCGATTCGGTGGTCCGCTGGAACGGTCAGGACCTGGCGACGACCTTCGTGTCGGCGAGCGAGCTGTCCGTGATGCTCTCGGCCGGCGACCTGCAGGCGGCCCCCGGTGCCTCGTCGATCACCGTCTTCACGCCGGCCCCCGGCGGCGGCAGCTCCCAGCCCCTACTCTTCCTGGTGCTGGACGACGGTGAGACCTACTTCTCGGACACCTTCAACCGGCCCGACGGTCCGAACCTGGGGAACGGCTGGGTCCAGAAGACGCCCGGGACCTTCACGCTTGCCGGCGGGGCGACGGCGAGCGCGGATCTGTCGCTGACCTACCACAATTCGATCGTCTACCGTCCGGCGATCGAGGACCGCCGGGACGTCGAGGCCGGCTTCGACTTCATCAGGACCGCCGGCAATGTCCACTTCCCGCAGCTCCACGCCCGGGTGCAGCGCGACACGGTCGAGGACTACTTCACGATCGAGAGCTACCTGTTCTTCATCGATGACTACGCGGCGCCTCCCGGTCGGGCGATCTTCGCGATCCAGGCGCCGGTGCCCGAGGAGACCGAGTGCTACATCGAGGAGCTGCCGCTGCCGACGGCGCTGGTGGAGGGAGAGCGGTACCGGCTCCGCTTCCGGGTCGAGGGGACCTCGCCGGTGGTGATGACCGGCTGGGTGGACCGGTTCGACGGCACCACCTGGCAGACGATGGCCACGGCGTCGACGACGCACGACGTCAACACCCAGCGCAACCCCGCCCTGTTCTGCGACCCCGGGTTCATGCCGCCGCCGATCGTCACGCCGGGCTCCTACGGCTTCGCGAAGTGGTACGACCCGCCCGACCGCTACGACAACTTCTACTGGCGCGACCTGGGTGAGCTGGCCAACGACACGACGCCGCCGACCGTGACCTCGGTCTTCCCGGCCGCCGGGGCCGCCGGGGTGGCCAGCGACGTGATCGTTAGCGCCTCGTTCGACGAAGTGATCGACGCGGCGACGCTGACGACCGCGACCTTCGAGCTCCGCGACGAGGGCGGCCTCCCGGTGGCGGCGACCGTCGCCTACGACGGCACCGCGACCCTGACCCCGGATGCGCCGCTCCCCAGCGACGCGACCTTCACCGCGACGATCACAGGTGGCCCCGGAGGCGTGACGGACCTGGCCGGCAATCCGCTTACCGCCGATTTCAGCTGGTCGTTCACGACCACCACCCAGACCGACCTCCAGGTGGTCGACTTCGACTCTCCGGCGCCACCCGGTAACGGCGGCGACCTGCTGAACGGCATCTTCGACGGCATCGATTGGGGCACGGGCCAGTGGCGCTGGGAGGGCCCGGCCGGGCCGGACCCGTCCAACCACGTCTACTTCGACTCCGGGACCGGAACCTCGAGGACCTTCGTCTTCCCGGCGCCGCGCATCCTGGGCAGCATCGACGTGTTCGCCTTGACCGCCGGCACCCTCACCCTGTCGGACGACACTGGCCAGTCGGTCACCCGGGCGCTCAACACCGGCCCGATGCAGACGGTGAACACCGGCTGGATCCAGGCCTCGAGCACGGTGACGGTCGACTACACCGACGGCTGGTCGCTGGGCGTCGACAACGTCGAGCACTATTCGGACGGGCCGCCGCCAGAGCAGTTCGCGCTGACGGTGGTGCGGGCCGGCAACGGTCCCGGCACCGTGACCAGCAGCCCCGCGGGGATCAACTGTGGAAGCGACTGCAGCGAGGTCTACACGTCGGGCACCGAGGTGACCCTGACGGCGGCGGCCGGCGGCGGCGCGACCTTCGACGGTTGGAGCGGACCCGCAGATTGCGCCGATGGCGTCGTCACCCTGACCGCCGACCTCACCTGCACCGCGACCTTCTCCTATCCGTTCACCTGCCCCTGCACGATCTGGAACGAGGGAGCGCAGCCCTCGGTGCCGTCGGGGAGCGAGACCCAGGCGGTCGAAGTGGGGGTCCGTTTCCGGACCGAGGTCGACGGCTACATCACCGGTCTGCGGTTCTACAAGGGACCGTCCAACAACGGCATCCACACGGCCAACCTGTGGACCGCCAACGGCAACCCGCTGGCCTCGGCCACTTTCACCTTCGAAACGGCTACCGGCTGGCAGCAGGTCTCCTTCGGTACGCCGGTGCCGGTGACCGCCAACACGACCTATGTGGCCTCGTACCACGCGCCCCAGGGAGGCGTGTCCTACGACCAGGACTACTTCGCCACCACCGGCGAAGACAGTCCGCCGCTGCGGGCGCTGGCCGACGGCGAGGACGGCGCCAACGGCGTCTACCGCTACGGCCCGAGCGCCTTCCCCGACTCCACCTTCTTCTCGACCAACTACTGGGTGGACGTGGTCTTCGACACCGTCATGCCGCCGGACACGACGCCGCCGACGGTGGTCTCGGTGTCGCCGGCCGATGGCGCGACCGAGGTCCCGCGCTCGGGAACCACGGTCGAGGCCACGTTCAACGAGGCCATGGACCCGGCGAGCATCACCGGCGCCACCTTCCAGCTCCAGGACGGAGCGGGCGCGGTGGTGGCGACCTCGCTCTCCTACGATCAGGCTTCGCGGACCGCGGTCCTGACGCCCACCGCTCCGCTGGCGGCGTCAACGACGTTCACCGCCGTGATCCTCGGCGGCGGCGGCGGGGTCACCGACGCGGCCGGCAACCCGCTGGCGGCCGACGTGACCTGGAACTTCACCTCGAGCGCCGGTCTCGGCTGTCCCTGCACCATCTGGGAGCCGTCAGCGGTGCCCGGCACGCCGTCCGCCAACGATCCGAATGCGGTGGAGATCGGCGTCCGGTTCCGCGCCGACATCGACGGTTACATCCTCGGCGTGCGCTACTACCGGGGTCCGCAGAACGGCGGCACGCACCGCGGAAGGCTGTGGGCAACCAGCGGCACGCTGCTGGCAAGCGCCACCTTCACCAACGAGACCGCCACCGGCTGGCAGCAGGTCAACTTCGACACCGCGGTGCCGATCACCGCCAACACGACCTACATCGCCTCCTACCACGCGCCGCAGGGGGGCGCCGCCTTCGACCAGTTCTACTTCAGCGGCTCGGGGGTCGCCCGACCGCCGCTGCGCGCCCTGGCTGACGGAGAGGACGGCGGCAACGGCGTCTACCTGTACGGTGCGGGTGGGTTCCCCACGTCCACCTGGAACGGGTCCAACTACTGGGTTGACGTGGTGTTCTCTGAGGAGATGGGCGCCGACTCGACGCCCCCGTCGGTGATCTCGGTCAACCCGGCGGCCGGCGCCCCTCGCGCCTCGGTCAATACGGCGGTCAGCGCAACCTTCGACGAGGCCATGGACCAGGCGACCATCGGCGCGGCGACCTTCGAGTTGCGGGACGCCGCCGGTGGCCTGCTGGCGGCGACCGTCGCCTACGACGCGCCGACGCGCACGGCGATCCTGACGCCGGAAGTCACGCTGATGGGCGAGTCCACCCACACGGCGACCGTTCTTGGCGGCGCCGGCGGCGTCACCGATCTCGCCGGCAACCCGTTGGCGACCGACTACGTGTGGAGCTTCACCACCGCGCCGCGGCTCGACCAGGGAACGGGCGGCCCGATCCTGGTGGTCAAGGCCAACGGCCTCTCGCTCGGCGGCTACTACGCCGAGATCCTGCGCGCCGAGGGTCTCAACGCCTTCACGGTCCGCGACCTGGGCGAGGTCGATGCCGGGGTGCTGGCCGGTTACGATCTGGTGATCCTGGCCGAGACGGTCCTCTCAGCGGCCGACGTGACGATGTTCAGCGACTGGGTGGCCGCCGGTGGCAAGCTGATCGCCCTGCGTCCGGATCCGCAACTCGCTGGGCTGCTCGGGTTGACCGCCGAAGGCGCGACGCTCACCGACGCCTATCTGATGATCGACACCTCGGCGGGCAGCCCCGGCGAGGGTCTCGTCGGGCAGACCATCCAGTATCACGGCACGGCCGATCTGTACTCCCTGGATGGTGCGGCGGCGCTGGCCACGCTCTATTCGGACGCCTCGACGGCCACGGCGTACCCGGCGGTTACGCTGACCAGCGTGGGGGCCAACGGCGGGCAGGCGGCGGCCTTCGCCTACGACCTGGCCCGCTCGGTGGTCTACACCCGGCAGGGCAATCCGGCCTGGAACGGCCTGGAGCGCGATGGCGTGCTTCCGATCCGGCCGTTCGATCTCTTCTACGGCAACGCGGCGCAGGACCCGCAGCCGGACTGGGTGGACTTCACCCGGATCGCCATCCCGCAGGCCGATGAGCAGCAGCGGCTGCTGGCCAACCTGATCCTGGAGATGACCTGGGACCGTACCCCGCTACCGCGCTTCTGGTACTTCCCGCGCGGCGAGCGGGCGGTGGTCATCCTCACCGGAGACGATCACGGCAACGGCGGTACGGCCGGACGGTTCAACCTCGAGCTCAACAACGCCAGCCCGCCGGGGTGCTCGGTGGAGGACTGGGAGTGCGTCCGAAGTACCTCCTACATCTACGAGTCGACTCCCATCACCGACGCCGAGATCGCCGCCTACCAGGCGGACGGGTTCGAGATCGCGCTCCACGTCGACACCGGTTGCCTGGACTGGACCCCGGCCTCGCTCGACAACAATTACTTCGTACAGCTGTCGGGTCTGCAGACGGCCTTCCCGAGCATCGCGCCGCCGGCGACGAATCGCACCCACTGCATCGTGTGGAGCGACTGGGCGACCCAGCCGCAGATCCAGCTCGATTACGGCATTCGCCTGGACACCAGCTACTACTACTGGCTGCCGGCGCCGCCGGCGATCAACGACTACCCGGGTCTGTTCACCGGCTCGGGGATGCCGATGCGCTTCGCCGACCTCGACGGGCAGATGATCGACGTGTATCAAGCCACCACCCAGATGCACGACGAGGGGCAGCAGAGCTATCCGCAGACCATCGACACGCTGCTCGACCGGGCGCTGGGTGTCGAGGGCTACTACGGCGCATTCACCGTCAACATGCACACCGACTGGGCCTACCAGGCCGGCTGGGAGGCGATCGTGCTCTCCGCCCAGGCGCGTGGGGTGCCGTTGGTCTCGTCCCGGCAGATGCTCGATTGGCTGGACGGCCGCAACGAAGCCACCTTCGGAGGCCTGACCTGGGACGGGTTCACTCTCGGCTTCACCGTCACCTCGGGTCCGGGGGCCAATGGGCTGCAGGCGCTGCTGCCGACCACCACCGCGTTCGGCTCGCTCGGTGCCATCAACCGCGACGGCAACGCGGTGGCCTACTCGGTCGAGACGATCAAGGGAATCGAGTATGCGATCTTCGACGCCGAGCCGGGCTTCTACCAGGCTACCTACTAGCGGTCGCCGCCTATTGGCGGATGCAGATCCGCCGATCGGGCTCTTGACGATCTCCTGACGCCGCGCCGGTATGGTCGCCGGGTTGAGGAGAATCGGCGGCCCGCCGCTTCTCCGGCAGTGGAGGTGACCGGACCGTGAAATCACGCGCCACCCTCGAACGGCCCCTGGAACGTCGTCTGGACCAGGCGATCGTCGGGCTCGACAAGCCGCTGGTCTCAGTCGTGGTGCCCGCCTTCAACGAGGCCGAGGTCCTGGAGGAGAACCTGGCGGCGATCTGCGACTACCTGGACACCCTGTCCGCCGAGTACCGGTGGGAGCTGATCGTCGTCAACGACGGCAGCAGCGATCGGACCGGCGAGCTGGCCGAGCGCTTCGCGGCCGGACGGGAGAACGTGCGGGTGCTCCACCATCGCTCCAACTTCGGCCTCGGTCAGGCCTTCCAGTACGCCTTCAGGAGCTGTCGCGGCGACTACGTCGTGACCCTGGACATGGATCTCAGCTACTCCGCCGATCACATCGCCAGCCTGCTGTCGCGCATCCGCAGCAGCGGCGCCCGGGTGGTCGCCGCCTCGCCCTACATGAGCGGGGGGAGGATCTCCAACGTCCCCTGGCTGCGCCGCACGCTCAGCATCTGGGCCAACCGCTTCCTGTCGATCGCCGCCCGGGGCAATCTCTCGACCCTCACCAGCATGGTGCGGGTGTACGACGGCAGGTTCCTGCGCCGGCTGAGTCTCAGGTCGATGGGCATGGAGATCAGCCCGGAGATCATCTACAAGACGATGCTGCTGCACGGCCGGATCGAGGAGATGCCGGCCCACCTCAACTGGAGCGCGCAGCGGGTCGCCGGCTACCGGCGCCGGTCGAGCATGAAGATCCTCCGCCACACGCTGTCGGTCCTGCTGTCGGGGTTCCTCTTCCGGCCGGTGATGTTCTTCATCCTGCCCGGGCTCCTGCTGCTGCTGCTTTCGGTCTACGCCAACGGCTGGGCGCTCGCTCATTCGCTGGAGCACTGGGCCGCGCATGCCCAGTACACCCAGTTCACGGTGCGGGCCTCGGCCGCCGTGGCCTCGGCGTTCAACCAGGCGCCGCATACGTTCGTCGTCGGCGGCATCACGCTGATGCTGGCGATTCAGCTCATCGGTCTCGGCATCCTGGCGCTGCAGAGCAAGAGCTACTTCGAGGAGATCTTCCATCTCGGGTCGACGATCGGCGACGCCGCGCGCGAGCTGCGGGACCCGAGGGTCTAGAATCCAGATTTGCGGCTGCGCCGGCCCGTCGGTCGGCCGCGGCGCTGAGGTCTGCTTTTGATGAGAGAGGGTCGCGGCAAGGTGGTGGTCACCGGCGTCGCCGGCTTCCTCGGCTCCCACCTGGCCGACCGGCTGCTGGCGGAGGGGTTCGAGGTGGTCGGCCTCGACAACCTGTCGATGGGCAAGCTGTCCAATCTCGAGGGGGCCCTCGGCAACCCGGCGTTCCGCTTCCTGGAGAGGGACGTCACCGATCCGGCGAGCTTCCGCGGGCTGGGGCCGGAGATCCGGTCCATCGCGCACCTGGCGGCCTTCAAGATACCGCGCTATGGCAAGGCGATCGACACCCTGCAGATCAACGTTCGGGGCAGCGAGAACGCCCTCGAGGCCGCCCGGCGGGCGGGCTGCAAGCTGGTCCTTGCGTCGACCTCCGACGTCTATGGGCGCAACCCGCAGCTTCCTTTCGCCGAGAGCGACGACTCGGTGATCGGACCCTCCGACGTGGCGCGCTGGAGCTATGCGGTCTCCAAGCTGTTCGACGAGCACCTGGCCTTCGCCTATCAGGACAGCTACGGCTTCCCGGTCACCGTCCTGCGGCTCTTCGGCTCCTACGGTCCGCGGCACCACCTGACCTGGTGGGGCGGTCCGCAGTCGGTCTTCATCACCGCGGCGCTCGAGGATCAGGAGATCCCCATCCACGGCGACGGTCTGCAGACCAGGAGCTTCACCTTCGTGAGCGACACCGTCGACGGGATCTTCGCGGCGGTCACTCGCGACGCGGCCAACGGCAGGATCCTCAACATCGGCAGCACTTTCGAGATCACCATCCTCGACCTCGCCCGGATGATCCATCGCCTGGCCGGCAGGCCGGGCGAGCCCAAGGTCCGGTTCATTCCCTACGAGAGCTTTGCGGGCGGCAAGTACGAGGACGTGCGCCGGCGGGTGCCGGACGTCAACCGCTGCCGGGAGCTGCTCGGCGTCGAGGCCCGGGTCGGGCTCGAGGAGGGGCTGCGCCGGACGATCGACTGGCAGCGCCGGGCGCTGGCCGAGGCGGTGGGCCTCGAAGCGGCCCAGGGTCGGGAAGCGCCGGACGGGCGCCGGGGCGAAGCCGTCCCCTCGCGATGAGGGTGGCGGTCATCGGCGGTGGCGTCACCGGCCTGGCCGTGGCCTACCGGCTGGCCGAAGTGGGAGCCGAGGTCAGCGTCTTCGAGGCCGATCGGCAGCTCGGCGGTCTGGCCACCTATCACGACTACGGACCGTTCTACTGGGATCGCTTCTACCACGTCATCCTGCCGTCGGACCGGCACCTGCTGGCTTTCCTCGGCGACATCGGTCTGGGCGACGAGGTGGTCTGGAAGCCGAGCCGCACCGGCTACTACGAGGACGAGCGGTTCTACTCGATCAGCAACAGCCTGGAGTTCGCGCGCTTCCCCCCCCTCACCCTGACGCAGAAGCTCCGTCTGGCGCTGGCCATCCTCTACTGTTCGCGAGTGCGCGACTGGCGAGCCCTGGAGCAGATCACGGTCGGTGACTGGCTGCTGCGCCTGTGCGGGCGCCGCACCTTCGAGAAGTTCTGGCGGCCGATGCTGCTGGCCAAGCTGGGCGACGCCTATCAGCGGGTGTCGGCGGTGTTCATCTGGTCCTACATCCAGCGCCTGTTCTCGGCCCGCGACCGCTCGGCCGCCGCCGGCGAGCAGCTCGGCCACGTGCGCGGCGGCTACCGGACCGTGCTGGCGCGCCTCGAGGCGCTGATCGGCGCGGCCGGCGGTGCGATCCGCCCGGCAACGGCGGTGCAGAGGATCTCGGCGGGCGAGCGAAGGGGGGGGCTGCTGGTGGAGACCGCGACCTCGCGCGAGCGCTTCGACAAGGTGGTCTTCACCTCGCCGATGAACGTCCTGCGACGGGTGGTCGCGGAGGAGCTGGTAGCGGTCTCGAGCCCGGCGGAGGCCATCGAGTACCTGGGGGTGATCTGCATGGTGCTGGTCACCAGGAAGCCCCTGGTTCCGTTCTACGTCGTCAACATCGCCGACCGGCGCATCCCCTTCACGGGGATCATCGGGATGAGCAACATCGTGCCGCTGGAGGAGACCGCCGGCCGCCACGTCACGTTTCTTCCCAAGTACGTGCTGGCGGACGATCCCCTGCTGCGGGCGCCGGACGAGGAGCTGCGGCCGATGTTCCTGGAGGGGCTGCGGCGGATGCTCCCCGGCGCCGCCGACAAGGGAATCGAGAGCGTCCACATCAACCGGGCCTTTCGGGTCCAACCGCTGCAGGTGCTGGGCTACTCCCGGCTGGTGCCCGAGGTGGAGACCCGGCACCCCGGTCTCTACGTCCTCAACACCGCCCAGTTCGTCGGCGGGACGGTGAACAACAACCACGTCGTCGAGTCGGTGGACCGCTTCGTGGCCCGCTACGGCCGGTCGTTCAGCGGCCCGTCGGCGGTGCCCCGCGAGCCGCCGGTCGGGGTCGGTCCTCCGGCCGCCGACCGGCAGCGACGTCTGGCGCAGGGCGTCTGAGATCGCCCCGCGGTAGCATCGTGCGGTCGATCCAGCCGGCGGTGCCGAAGGCCACGAGGGCGGCAGAGTAGTCGAGGAACGAGGAGCGATGAAGTCCAAGACCAAGGTAGGCGCGAGCGTCGAGACCCAGACCGTTCCACTGCTCGACCTGCAGGCGCAGTACCGGCAGATCGAGGAGCCGATCCTGGAGGCGCTGCGCCGGGTCTGCGCCAGCCAGTGGTTCATCCTGGGGGAGCACGTCCGGGAGCTCGAGCAGAGGATCGCCGAGTACTGCCAGTGCGAGCACGCGATCGGCATGTCGTCGGGGACCGACGCCCTGCTGGCCGCGCTGATGGCGCTCGAGGTGGGCCCCGGCGACGAGGTGGTGACCACCTCCTTCAGCTTCTTCGCCACCGCCGGAGTGGTGGCGCGCCTGGGCGCCGGGCCGCTGTTCTGCGACGTCGACCCGGCGACGTTCAACCTGACCGCCGAGACGGTGGAGCGGGCCGTCGAGACGCGGTGTGAGCGCCGCGGCGACCGGCTCGTCAACCGCGCGACGGGCGGCGTGGTCAAGGGGCTGATGCCGGTCCACCTGTTCGGTCAGATGGCCGAGATGGACGAGCTCATGGAGCTGGCGCGCCGCTACCGTCTGTGGGTTGTGGAGGACGCGGCGCAGGCGATCGGCGCCGAGGACGCCGCCGGCCGCCGTGCGGGGAGCCGCGGAGACATCGGCTGCTTCTCCTTCTTCCCCAGCAAGAATCTCGGAGGTCTCGGGGACGGCGGCATGTGCACCACCAACGACGCTGCGCTGGCCGAAAGACTGCGGGTGCTGCGGGTGCACGGCGGCAAGCCCAAGTACCACCACGCGGTGATCGGCGGCAACTTCCGGCTCGACGAGCTGCAGGCGGCGGCGCTGCTGGTCAAGCTCGATCACCTCGACGCCTGGACCGCCGGCCGCCAGCGGAACGCGGACGACTACACGGCGGCGCTGGCGGCCCGCGGCCTGGGCCAGCGGCTGGTCCCCCCGCCGCGGCTGCCCGGCTACCGCCACATCTACAACCAGTACGTTCTGCGGGCCGAACGGCGCGACGAGCTGAAGACCCATCTGGCGGCGGCCGGCGTCGGGACGGAGATCTACTATCCGATCCCGCTCCATCTCCAGGAGTGCTTTGCGGACCTGGGCTACCGGGCCGCCGACCTGCCGGCGGCGAAGCGAGCCGCCGACGAGGCGCTGGCGATTCCCATCTATCCGGAGCTCACCGAGTCGCAGCGGCGGTACGTGGTGGAGAGCATCTGTTCCTTCTACGCCTGAGGCGATGAGGGTCCTAAGCATCGTCGGGGCGCGCCCCCAGTTCATCAAGCTCGGTCCGGTGCTGCGCGCCTTCGAGGCGTACGGGCGCGGCGGCGACGCGATCCACAACACGACGCTGCACACCGGCCAGCACTACGACGACGAGATGTCGGCGATCTTCTTCGAGGAGCTGGAGCTGCCGCCTCCGGACGTCAACCTCGGGGTCGGATCGGGTCCCCACGGCCGCCAGACCGCCCGCATGCTGACCGGCATCGAAGAGGTGCTCGTGACCGCGCCGCCCGACGTGGCCGTGATCTACGGCGACACCAACTCGACGGTGGCCGGGGCGCTGGCGGCGGCAAAGCTGGGGGTGCCGGTGGCGCACGTCGAGGCGGGGGTGAGGAGCTTCAACCGCCGGATGCCCGAGGAGCTCAACCGGGTGGTGGCGGACCGGATCTCCGATCTGCTGCTGGCGCCCACCGCGACGGCCATGGACCATCTGGCGAGGGAGGGGCTGGCGGCGCGCGCGGTGCTCACGGGCGACGTGATGTACGACTCGGTGCTGGTCAACTCCGGACTGGCCGAGAGGCGCTCGCGGGCGGCGGCGCGGCTCGATCCGGCGCCGGGCTCCTACGGCCTGGTGACCCTCCATCGCGCCGAGAACACCGACGACGGGTCGCGGCTGCGAGCGCTGGTCTCGAGCCTGGAGGCGGTGGCCGAGAAGCTCCTGCCGCTGCACTGGCCGCTGCACCCGCGGACCCGGGCGGCGCTCGGCCGGCACCTGCCCGGCTGGACGCCCGGACCCCGGCTGCGGCTGACGGCGCCGGTGGGCTATCTGGACATGTTGATGCTGATCAAGAGGTCGCGGATCGTCCTCACCGACTCGGGCGGCGTCCAGAAGGAGGCCTTCTTCCTCGGGGTTCCGTGCGTGACGCTGCGCCCGGAGACCGAATGGGTCGAGACCGTCCAGGCGGGTTGGAACCGCCTGGTCGAGGCGGACCCGGCAGCGGTGTTGGAAGCGGCCTCCGCCTTTCTGGCCGGCGCCGGCGCGGCGGCGGATTCCTCCGCCGGCGAGCTGTTCGGCGGCGGTCGTGCCGCCGAGCGCGTCACCGCGGAGCTGGTGCGCTTCTGCCGGTCCGGATCGCGCCGGCGCTCGGTGGCCTAGTGGCCTGGCGCAGGACCAGATCGCTCCCGGGAGGTGAACCATGGTGGTCGTAGGCGTGGCCGGCATCGGAGGCTGGGGGAAGAACCTGGCGCGGAACTACCATCAGATCCCGGGCTGCTCGCTCAAGTACATCTGCGACCTGGATCGCGACAAGCTGGAGAAGCAGCACAAGCTGCTGCCGGGCACCGAGGCGACGACCCGCTTCCAGGACCTGATCGACGACCCCGAGCTGGACGCGGTGGTCATCGCCACCACGGCGGTCAGCCACTACAAGCTCTGCAAAGCGGCGCTCGAGGCGGGCAAAGACGTCTACGTCGAGAAGCCGTTCGTCCTGCGTCTCAGCGAGGCCGAGGAGCTGATCGATCTGGCGGCGCGGCGGCAGCGCATCCTGATGGTCGGGCACCTTCTCGAGTATCACCCGGTCATGCGGCGGCTCAAGGAGCTGGTCGACTCGGGTGACCTGGGGAGGATCCTCTACATCTACAGCCAGCGCGTGAATCTCGGCACCATCCGGGAGGACGAGAACGCGCTGTGGAACTTCGCGCCCCACGACATCTCGTCGATCCTCTACCTGCTGGGCGCCGAGCCGACCGACGTGGCGGCGCGCGGCCAGTCCTATCTCCAGGCCGGGATCGAGGACGTGGTCTTCCTCAGCCTCAACTTCGCGGGCCGGGCGATGGCCCACATCCACGTCAGCTGGCTCGATCCCCACAAGATCCGGCGGCTCACCATCGTCGGCAGCCGCAAGATGGCGGTCTTCGACGATCTCGAAGCCAGCGAGAAGCTGAGGATCTACGACAAGAGCGCCGAGCAGAACACGGACTACGACAGCTTCGCCGGCTTCATCACCCTGCGCTTCGGGGACATCACCATCCCGCACGTGCGGATGGAGGAGCCTCTGCGGCTCGAGTGCCAGCACTTCCTGAGCTGCGTGCGGGAGCGCAAGCCGCCGCTCAGCGACGGCCGGGACGGCTGGCGGGTGGTCAGGGTGCTGCAGGCGGCAGAGGAGTCGCTGCGGGCCAACGGGGCGCCGGTGGAGATCGGGTCCGCCCCGGCCGCCGGCCGCCAGTGAGCGACGGGTCCGCAGCGGGCCCGCCGGCGAGCGGCGGCGGGCGGGCCGCGGTGGCCGGGCGGCTGGTCGTGGGTCTGCTGCTGGCTCTGCTGCTGCTGTGGTGGGTGCTGCGCGGTACCGATCCCGGCGTGCTGCTCGGACGGTTGCGGCAGGCCTCGCTGGCCGGCCTGGCCGCGGCCGCGGCGCTCAATCTGGGGCACATGGTGTTTCGCGTGTGGCGCTGGCGGGCGCTGCTGGCGCCGGTGCGGGAGGCGATCCCCTTCCGCCCCCTCTTCGACGCGGTGGTGCTCGGCTACGTCGCCACCGCCGCCGTGCCCGGGCGCCTCGGCGAGCTGGTGCGGCCGGCGCTGCTCTCGGGACGTGAGCGGGTCCCGTTCGGCCCCTGCCTGGGCTCGGTGCTGGTCGATCGCCTGCTGGACGGGCTGATGGTGCTGCTCCTGTTTGCCATCGGGGTGCTCGCGACGCCTCTGGACGCCGAGGCCCAGCGCCACGCGACGCTGATCCGGGGGGGCTCGGTCGGCCTGGTGGCCCTGCTGACGGCGGCGTTCGTGCTCCTCTTCGTGCTGTCGGCGAGGCGCTCGGCGGTCGAGCGCTGGGTCGGCCGGCGGCGCGGCCTGATCGCCCTCGGCGGGCGGGTGGTGCTCGGCTTCGCCCGCGGCACCGACGCCATCGGCCGGCCCCGTCTGCTCGTTCGAGTAGCGGTCCACACCCTCCTGCTGTGGCTGATGATCGCCACCGGCACCTGGCTCGGGGTGCGGGCCTGCGGCGCCGAGATCTCCTTTGGCGCCATGCTGGTCCTGCTGCCGCTGCTGGTGCTCGGAGTGGCGCTCCCCACCCCCGCCGGCGCCGGGGGCTATCACGCCGCTTTGACCTTCGGGCTCCACCAGCTCTTCGGCGTCGAGCGCTCGGTGGCGGTGACCGCCAGCCTGCTCGTCCACCTGGCCGTCACCGTGCCCCTGCTGGCGCTCGGCGGCCTGCTGATGGCGGCCGGCGGGCTGTCGCTGGGCTCTCTCCGGGAGGCGGTGCGGCAGGTCGCCAGGATCGGCTCGGCCAGCGAGCCGGCCACCACCGCGAGCGGTTCTCGCCCGTCCGACCCAAGCAACCGAGGTTAGCTGCTAGCCCTCGCCGATGGTTTCGGCGAGGCAGTCCTCGAGCGCGTCGAGGCTGCGGTCCCAGGTCAGATCGCTGACCAAGGCGCGCAGCGCCGTGGGGTCGCGTGGTGCGGCGAGCAGCCCGGTCAGCATCTCGGCGAGGATCTCGGGATCGCGCGTCCGGGCGAGCATCCCGTCGAAATCGGCCAGCAGCTCGGCGGTTCCCCCGGCCGCGGTGGCGAGCACCGGGCGTCCGCTCGCCAGGGCCTCCAACACGACGTTGGGACGCCCCTCGCGCCGGCTGGTCAGTAACAGGCAGTCGGCGGCGGCGTACCAGCGCGCCAGGGTGGCCGGCGGCACCTCGCCGGCGAGCCGCACCCGATTCTCGAGACCCAGCCGGCGGACCCGGCGGGCGAGCCGGCGGCGCAGCGGGCCACGACCGATGAAGACGCACAGCGCGTCGGCTGGAGCGCCGCCCGTGAAGGTCGAGAGCGCCAGCAGCGGGTCTTTTCGCTCGATGAGGTGGCCGACGACCAGGACCAGGACCCGATCGGCTGGGAGGCCCAGGTGTTGCCTGGCTTGGTCGCGGTCCGCGATGTCGAAAAGCTCGAGATCCACGCCGTTGGGGATCAGGCGCCCGCGGCCTGGCCATCCGCCCAAGTGGTCCATTGCCGACACCAGGTCGCGTGACACTGCGCACCAGTGTCTGGCGGTGTGGAGATACTCGGCGAGGAGGTGGCCGAGGCCGGCCTCGCCCGCCACCTGGAGCACGTCGCTGCCGCGGCCGTGGATGACGAAGGGAATCTGGAGGTCCCTGAGCCGGAGGGCGGCGGCGGCCGCCGGCCAGGCGTAGTCGGCGATGACCGCCGACGGCCGTTCACCCGCCAGGATGATCTCCAGACCGGCTCTTGTGAACCGCCGGGCATTGGTGAACGCGTGCCCGGGGATGTGGACGTAGCGCGGCCGGCGAACCGGAATGCCATACCGCAGCTCCCTGACGGGGCGGCTGGCCAGCTCGGCCCACTGGGAGTGTCCCGGAAGGTCGGGGGCGAGTGGCAGCGGCTGGACGACCAGAACTTCATGGCCGCGGCGGTGCATTCCCCGCCACCGCCGCTCGGCGAAGAGGCCTTCATAAGGGCGGTTTGGAGACGGGTAGAGGGAGGTGAGGACGGCGACCCTCACGCGCTGAGGCCCCTCACCTCGTGGCGACGCCGCCAGTGCTCGAGAACCAGGAGACTCCACAGCAGCCGCCCGTGATCGCGGCCGCCGCGCAGGTGCTCGCGCAGCTTGCGCTGGAGGACGGCCGGCGCGAACCACTCGTCGGGCAGGCCGCCGATGGCGTCGCCAACTGCAGGCGCCAGTGGGCCACGAATCCAGCTGCGGAGCGGCGTATCGAAGCCCCGCTTGCGTCCGTCGAGCACCTCGCGGGGAAGGCGAGACCGCAGGGCTTCTCGGAAGGCATACTTGCCGCGGCCCGAGCGCACCTTCTGATTCGCCGGCAGATGGACGAACCGGCCACAGAGCCGATGGTCCAGGATCGGCACCCTGACCTCCAGCGAGTTGGCCATAGAAGCGCGATCCACCTTGGCGAGGATCTGCTCGGGCAGAAAGGTGTGGAAGTCGGCGAACTGGGCGCGGTAAAGAGGGTCGTCCACCTGCGGGCGCCGGTAGTGCCGTTCGAAATCCACGAACGGATCGTAGGACGACAGTGAATCGGCCACGTCGGGGGCCAGCAGCTCCAGGGCTTCGGTCCGCTCGAGCTGGGTGATGCTCCGCCAGTAGGCGCGGCCCGGCTCCTCGCCGACGTTGCCGAGGAACGTCCGGGCCCGCAGGAAGCGGGGTGCCCAGTCGAGCTTCGGGTAGAAGCGGCCTGCGGTGCGGCAAAGCGCGCGGCCCGGCCGACCCAGCCGGCGCCGGACCAGATTCTCGGCGACGTCGTGGACGTAGCGCCGGTAGCCGGCGAAGGTCTCATCGCCGCCGTCTCCCGACAGAGCGACCTTGACGTGCTGCCGGGCCATCCGCGAGACGAGGTAGGTCGGGACGTTCGAGGGGTCGGCGTGCGGCTCGTCGAAGAACCAGGGGAGCTCCTCGATCGCCAGTGCCGGGTCCGCGCGGAGGATCTCGGAGTGGTGGATGGCGTCGAGACTCCTCGCGCTCCTCTCGGCGATCGGCAGCTCGTCGTAGGACCGCTCCTGGAAGCCGACGGTGCAAGCCACGACCGGCCGCTGGTCGGCGCGCGCCATGCTGGTGACCACCGCGGTGCTGTCGATTCCCCCGGACAGGAACGCGCCCAGCGGTACGTCCGCGACCAGCCGGTCGGCGACCGCCCGATCGAGCCAGTGGAGAATCTCGTCGCTTTCGGCCGGCCCACGCAGACCCTCAGTCGGTAGCTCCCAGTAGCGTCGCTGGTCGGGTGGGCCGCCGGGGCGCCAGCTCAGCGTGTGGCCGGGCGGTAGCCGCCGGATCCCCTCCCAGGCGCTGGTCTCCCCCCCCACGAAGCCCTGGACGAGATAGTCGAGAAGGGCCGGAGCCCGCAGTCGCCGCGGGGTCACCGAGGCGGCCAGGATGGCCTTGGGCTCGCTCGCCCAGATCAGCCCTTCCGGCGTTTCGGCCCAGTAGAGCGGTTTGATCCCGAGCCGATCTCGGGCCAGCAGGACCTCGTTCGCACCGTCCCTCAGATCGAGGAGTGCGAAGGCGAACATTCCGACCAGCTCGTGGACCGCCGCGCGCCCCTGCTCCTCGTAGAGATGCACGATGACCTCGGCGTCGGAGCCGCTGCGGAAGCGGTGGCCGCGGCTCTCGAGCGCGGCTCGGAGGTCCCGGAAGTTGTAGATCTCGCCGTTCATGACCAGCGCCACGTCGCCAGTCTCGTTGAAGAGCGGCTGATGTCCGCCCTCGAGGTCGATGATCGACAGGCGGCGGAAGGAGACGCCGACCCGCCCGCTCACGAACAGACCGAAGTCGTCGGGGCCGCGGTGGCGCAGCGTCTGCGCCATGGACGTGAGGCGCTCCCGGTCGCACTCCTGGCGGGGGTCGTGCAGGGCCTGGCCACACAAGCCGCACATCGACCGGATTACTCCCCAGGACGGCGGGGACGGTGCAGCGTTGCGGCGGCTCGCGTCGAGGCGTGCTGGATCAAGCGGGGTGCTTCCCTCCGAGAGGAGTATCAGGCGGGAAGGGCGGCAGAGGCAAGCGTCTGGGCTGGTCGGTGCAGCGTCGCCGGCCCCCCGGGGCGTGGTAGTCTACTGCCCCCTGCGGAAGCGAGATCGGTGGCCGAGACGAAGCAAGAGCAGCGACCCTGTTCGCGGCTACTGAGGCTCCTTGCCGCCCTGGGCGTAGTCGCGGCGGCACTGACCGTTGCGGTGCCGGGCGCCGGGCAGACCGGGCCGGAGCGCGGCGAGGCACCGGCTGGCGGCACGACGGACTACCGGATCGGCGTCGGCGACGTGCTGCGGATCTCGGTCTGGCGGAATCCGGAGCTTGGCGCCACGCTGCCGGTGCGACCCGACGGGCGTCTGTCGCTGCCGCTCGTCGGCGAGGTCGAGGTCGCCGGGCGTACCCCCGAGGCGCTGCGGGAGGCCCTCGGCGAGAGCTTCTCACGGTTCGTCACCGCTCCAGCGGTGTCGGTGGTAGTGGAGAAGATCAACTCCCTGCGGGTCTTCGTGACCGGCGAAGTGCGGGAGCCGGGCGTCTACGACATCCTCCAGCCCACCAAGCTGATGCAGGCGCTGGCCATGGCTGGCGGCTTGACCGAGTACGCCAAGAAAGACCGGGTGGTGATCCTCCGCGACCTTGGCGCCGGTGGGGACCAGCGCATCGAGGTGAGCATCAACGACATCACTTCCGGCAAGGACCCCGCCGGCAACATCCGGCTGCGCACCGGGGACACCGTCATCGTCCCGTAGCACAGCGCCGCAGAAGGCTCCGCCCCCCGTCAGACGGGCTGGTGGACCTGCATCACGGGCTGCCCGCCAGCGGCAGTCCGTGGTGAAAGTAGGGCGGGAGGACGCCGCCGCGGGGGGGCGGCAGCCGCCTCCTCCGTTCGCATCGACCGGGGTCGATTCCGCCTGACGATTTCCTGACGGTCGCTCCTTAGTCTGGGAGTTCTTGAGGTCCCCCTCCTCAGCGGGGAAGGTCGGGGTGCAGGATGCGAACTAGCCAGCCAAACGGAGCGACACTGCTGCTCGCGAGCGGAGCGGCCCTCCTGTTGGGGCTGGTCGCCGCAGAGATCGGTGCCCAGCAGGCGGATTTCGCCCTCGAGGGCTCGCTGGGGTACGTCCGCGACGAGAATTTCTTCCAGGTGGAGCAGGCCCAGGAGGTCGATCTGGCGGCGGTCGAACTGCTGTTCGACCTGTCCTACGCGGGCCGGCGCACCGACCTCGACATCCAGTACAGCCCGGTATTCGAGCGCCAGCTGGACGAACCCGAGCTGGAGGATGACTCGCACCGGCTGACGCTCCGCCTCGACTCGCAGCTGGGCCGGCGAACGGCCTTCTCGGCCGACGCGGGCCTCTGGAAGAGCCCACGGGCGATCGTCGGCAGGACGGACTTCCCGCAGCAGTCGGTGGTGATAGAGCGCTCCGATCAGTTCAGGGCACTTGCCGGGATGGCACTGGAGGTCGCCCTGGGGCGGCGCTCGGCCCTGGCGCTCGGGCTCAATCACTCGAGCTATCTCTTCGACGAGCCCGCCTTCGAGGACAGCCGGGCGACGGCGGTCTACCTGCGGACCTCCTGGCGGGGGTCGCCGGCGCGAAGCTGGTACGCGCAGGGGAGTCTTCGCAGGGTCAGCCTCGGCGTGGCGGAGGAGGTGGACATCGTCTTGGCGACCTTGGGTGCCGATCTGCGCCTGGGTCGGGGGAGCGAGGCCGATTCAGGAGTCCGCGCGGGTCTCCAGCTGGGCGGCTACGAGGTGGAACAGGACACCACTTTGGGTTTGGGCAAGCAGGAGACGGGAGTGGTCGGCAGCGTCGAGCTGCTTTCCGGAGGGGGGCCGGTGCGCTGGCGGTTGCAGGTCGCCAGGGACGTTGCGCCGCTGGTCGGTTTTCTCGGAATCGCGGATCTGGACTACGGCTTCGCAGGGATCTCGGCGGACCTCGGGCAGCGTTTGACCGCGGGCGCCTACGGCACCCACTCGCGACAGAGCGGTTTCGGCGAGACGGGGGAAAGCGAGACGACGACCTGGAATCTGACCCTGGATCTGCTGTTGACGCCGATCGTCGCCTTGACCGCGGAGCACTCCCGCATCGAACAGGACGCCGAAGGGCTGCCCCTGGACAACCTCTCCTACGGCCGGACCGCCGCCTACCTCGCGGTCCGCATCTACCGCTCCGGACCGAGCACGACGCCGGTGCTCGGACGGCGCCCTAGGCGGCTTCGCATATGAGGGCAAGCTTCAACATCCAGCCGTTCTTCGATTTCCTGGCGCTGGTCTGGGAGCACAAAGTGTGGGTGATCGCTCCCGTCGTCATCGGTTTGGTGGCGGCAATCGTCGCCGCGGCGGCGATCCCTCCGCGCTACGAGGCGAGTACCCTGATCCTGGTCGAAGCTCCCAAGATTCCCGCCGACTACATCAGGACGACCGTCACCACCAGCATCCGCGAGCGGATCCAGACGATCGAGCAGCAGATCACCAATCGCGAAAACCTGGAACGGATCGTCAAGGAGATGGATCTTCACGCCGAAGCGCGAGGTGAGGTGCCGGTCGAAGACCTCGTCCGCCAGGTCCGTCGCGATCTGACCCTGCTTGTCCAGGGAGATCGCGTCTTCAGGATCTTCTTCCGTGGCGAAGACCCGCAGAAGGTCGCGGCGGTGGCCAACCGGATCGCGGAGCTGTTCATCGAAGAGAACCTCATCCTCCGCGCGCGACAGGCGAGCAGGACGACGAGTTTCCTGGAGGCGGAGCTGGAGACCAAGCGAGAGAGCCTCGAGAGACACGAGGCGGCCCTCGCTCAGTTCGGGCTGAAGAACCAGGGGCAGCTGCCAGATCAGCGAGAAACCAACCTGGCGGCGCTCGCACAGCTCGAGAAGAGGCTACAGATCAACCAGCAGGAGATAGACAGCAAGGAGCTGGAGTCCCGATTCCTGGAGACCAAGCTCGAGAGCCGCCCGACCTCGCCGCCGGCGGCCTCGAGCGCCGAGGTCAAGCTCGCGGCCCTGCGCCAGCAACTGCGCGAGCTCGAGTCCCAATACACGGATGTCCACCCCGACGTGGTGCGCCTCAAGCGGGAGATCGCCGCTGTGGAAGAGGAGCTGGCCCAGTCCCCGACGTCTATCGAGGAGGCCGAGATCCAGGACCCCTTGCGGACGGCGGAGCTCGAGAGCATCGAGCGCGAGCTAGGGCGTCTCCGCGTCGAGCGTGACCGGCTCCTCGCCGAGCAGGCGCGCTATCAGCGGCGGCTGGAAGCGATCCCCCGCGTCGAGCAGGAGCTACTGGGACTCAACCGCGATTACGACAACCTCCGCGCCGCCTATCAGAATCTGTTGACCAAACTGATCGAAGCGCGGCTGGCCGAGAACCTGGAGAGGCAGCGCCAGAGCGAGCAGTTCACGATCCTGGAGCGGGCGATCGCGCCGGGGCGGCCCGCATCGCCGGACCTGTTCCTCCTGCTAGTCGGAGGCTTGATCGGCGGGGCGCTTTTCGGAGTCACGCTGGCTTTCCTGCGCGACGCGACAATCCAGACTTTCGAAAGCACCGCGGCCGTGACCGAGGCGATGCCCGGCGTGAGGGTCTTGGCGTCGATTCCCTGGATCAGCCTCCCGGCCACCTCCGAGCTGCCCGAGACGGTCTAGCCGACGGTATGAACTCGAAATCCGAGCGCCACCGCGTCGTCAGGGTCGGTACCGTCGGCAGCTTTCCGCGGGCGCGTCTGCTGCCCGAGGCGCCGGTGGTCACCCGGCTGTCGCCGCATTCGCCCGCGGTGGAGGAGTTCCGACGGCTGGCGGTGCAGGTCGTCGAGAGCGTCCCGGCCGACAGGAAGGGGGGCTACGTGCTGGCGGTGACCAGCCCCGACCCCCAGGTGGGCAAGACCCTCACCAGCTTGAACCTGGCGCTGACCCTGGCCAAGGGCGGGGAACGGCGGGTGCTGCTGATCGAAGGCGACGTCTGGCGGCCCGGGCTGATGGGGCTGGTGGAGGTTCACTACACGGTCAGGAGCCTGGCCGAGGTCCTCGAGAAGAACGCGCCGCTGCATCAGGCGATCGCCAGCCTGCACGAAACCGGTCTGAGCCTGATCGTGGCCGGCGAGGAGGGCTCCGTGGACGAGGTCATGCCCGGTCCGCGGATGAACGAGATCATGGCGCAGGTCCGCCGCGTCTACGACGTCGTCGTTCTCGACTGCCCGCCGATGGCGCTGGCCAGCGGGCACACGCTCGCCGGCTGCGCCGACGGCATCCTGGTCGTAGTCGGGGCGGGGCGCACCAGGCGACCGTACCTGGAGGAGACCCTGAAGCATCTCGGCCCCTCCAAGGTGCTTGGCGTGGTGCTCAACGGCGTCCGCGAGAACAGGACCTCCTACTACTCGTACGCTCGGCTCTACTCGGAGGCGGGCAAGGATGGCCGCGGGCGTGCGGCCCGCGGGCTGCCGGGCGCCCAGACGGGCCGGCGGGGACGGCGCCGCGGGGCCATCCTGGCCGCGGGTGGGCTCTTTCTCCCGCTGCTTATCGCCGGCCTCCTGTGGGTCCGGGAAAGGCAGGGTGGCCCCGAAGCCGGCGCGCTGGCGGGAGCCGGTGAGGGTGAATCCGCGGCGGCGGTGGTCGAGTCGACATCGCCGGTCGGCGTGGAGGGTATGACCAGGGCCTCGACGGAGGGGTCGGCCCCGCCGCCCGCGGTGTCGAGCGCCGAGGAAGTCGATGCCAGCGGTCTTGCTGCCCGCACCTCCGCACGCCTGAATCTCCGCGCCGGTCCTGGAACGCAAGAGCCGATTCTCATGACCCTCGAAGAGGGGGCATTCCTCGAGGTTTGGGAGAGGCGGGCCGAATGGGTAAGGGTCCGGGCCCAGGGAATCGAGGGCTGGGTCGACTCGTCATTCCTCGTCTTCACGGTGCCGGAGGCCACCGCCGAGGATCCGGCCGCAGCAGGTTCGACAACCGCACGAGGCAGTGAGGGGAAGTAGCGATGTTCCGCCTCTTTAGCCGCCACTGGTCGCTGCCTGCGGCAATCTGCCTCGTGGTCGAAACCGGGCTGCTGGTCTTTTCGGTCTGGGTCGGGTACCGGGTCCGGTTCTGGTCCGATTTCGGCGAGGTGTACTTCTACGAGGATTTCGCCCTCAGGGCGGTGACTTTCGCGCTGGTCGTGCTGGTGAGCCTGTACTTCAACAGTATGTACGACTTCGGCGAGCGCCTCGATACACAGCGCTTCGGCAGCCGCCTGCTGCGGTCGTTCGTGCTGGCCTTCCTGGCTCTCGTCGTCATCTATTACTTGACCTATCCGGCCCTGACCACGGGTCGCACCGTGCTTGCAGTGTCGCTCATCGTCAGCGCTGTCCTTCTGGCACTGTGGAGGGCCTGCATCAGGTGGGGGCTCCGTAAGTCGTTGTTCAGCGAGCGAGTCCTCATCGTCGGGACCGATGAATCGGCGATCGAGATCGCCCGCGAGCTGCTTGAACGGCGACATCTCGGGTACCGCGTCCTCGGCTTTCTCGACGACGACCCGGCGCTCCAGGGGAAGGTGATCCTCAACCCCGCAGTCATCGGCACCACTAGCGAGGTGTGCCAGGTCGCCCGCGAGCGGCAGGCTTCGCGAGTGATCGTGGCCAAGAAGGACAAGCGCGGCAAGCTCGACATGGACAGGCTGCTGGAGTGCAAGACCTCCGGCGTGCCGGTCAGCGAATCGATGGACTACTACGAGCGGCTCACCGGACGGATTCCACTCGAAGGCCTGCGAAAGTCGTGGCTGATCTTCTCGCAGGGCTTTGTCGTCTCGCCCTCGGCGATGTTCCAGAAGCGCGTCCTGGATCTCGCCGTGGCCGTCGTCGGCCTGATCGTGGCCGCGCCCCTGATGCTCCTGATCGCGCTCGCGGTGCGCCTGGAGTCCCGGGGACCGGCGCTCTACCGGCAGGAGCGGGTCGGCCGCAAGGGCAGGATCTTCACGCTCTGGAAGTTCCGCTCGATGCAGGCGAACGCGGAGGAGGAGAGCGGCCCTCGCTGGGCCGAAAAGGACGACCCCCGAATCACCCGGGTCGGTCGCTTGCTGCGGGCCACGCGGCTGGACGAGATGCCCCAGCTCTGGAACGTGCTGGTCGGCGACATGAGCCTGGTGGGACCACGGCCGGAGCGCGAGCCTTTTGTGCGGCAGCTGATCGCCACCAACCCGATCTACGAGCAGCGGCTGGTGGTGCGGCCCGGGCTGACCGGCTGGGCCCAGATCCGGGACCGCTACGCGGCCACCCTCGAGGAATCCCTGCGGAAGCTCGAATACGACCTCTACTACATCAAGAACCTGTCGGTGTTCCTCGACCTGTCGGTCCTGGCCAGTACCCTGCGGATCGTGCTGCTCAACCGGGGAGCTCGCTGACGTGGGGCTGGCGGCCGCTCGGGGCCCCCGGTGGTCGGAGCCCCGGTGAGGGCGGGACCTGGTGCCCTGAGCGACGCGATGACCGGTGCAGGCGGTGCGGAATCGCTTCCCCGGTCGTCCGTAGATGACGCCTCCGGGCTCGTTCACGAGCCCGCGACCACGGTACTCCGTACAGCCCCGACAGCGGTGGTGAACGCGCTGTCGGTCGACGTCGAGGACTACTTCCAGGTCGCTGCCTTCGAAGACGTCGTCCGCCGCGAGGATTGGGACCGCTACGAGCCGCGCGTCGAGCGCAACACGCGGCAGCTGCTCCAGCTGTTCCAGGACTATGGCGTGCGAGGGACCTTTTTCACCCTCGGGTGGGTGGCCGAGCGCTCGCCCGAACTGGTGCGGGAGATCGTGGACGCGGGGCACGAGCTGGCGGCCCACGGCTACGATCACCGGCAGGTGACGGTCCAGACCCCCGCCGAGTTCCGGCACGACGTACGGCGCACGAAGCGCATCCTGGAGGACATCTCGGGGGTGGCGGTGCTCGGCTACCGTGCCCCGAGCTACTCGATCGTGCGGTCTACGCTGTGGGCGCTCGAGGTTCTTGCCGAGGAAGGCTACCGCTACGACACCAGCATCTTCCCGATTCACCACGATCGCTATGGCATTCCCGATTTCCCCCGGTTTCCGTGGATCGTCAAGGGCGCGAACGGCGGGTCGCTGCACGAGTTTCCGCCCGCGACCGTGAGGCTGATGGGGCTCAACTTTCCGATCGGCGGAGGGGGCTATCTGAGGCACTTCCCGCTGGCTTTCATTCGCTGGGGCATCCGACACCTCAACCGGGTCGAGAGGCGATCCGCGCTGCTCTACGTCCACCCCTGGGAGATCGACCCGGAGCAGCCGCGCCAGCCGGTCGGCTGGTTGACGCGGGTGCGGCATTACGGCAACCTGACGCGCACCCGGCGGCGTCTCGCCAGGCTCTTGGGCGAGTTCCGCTTCGTGCGAGTACGGGAGCTGCTGGGTCTTTGAGAGCATCCGAGGCACCGGCGGTGCCGCCCACTGATCGACGTGTCTGCGCGAGTCCTGTTCCTCAGCCAGCGGGTCCCGTATCCCCCGGATCGCGGCGACCGGATCGCCACCTGGCACCTCGTCGAGCGGCTGGCGCGGCGGCACCGGGTGACCGTGTTCGCCTTCCGCGAGGAGGAGGCGGACGAGGAGCGGGCAGACGGGCTCCGCCAGCGGGGCGTCGAGGTCCGGCTGTTCCGCCTGCAGAGGTGGAGGGCGAGGGCGCGGGCCCTGAGGCATCTGCTCACCGCCAGGCCGCTCACCCTGGCCCTCCTCGCCTCGACCGAGCTGCAGGAGGAGCTCGACTCGTGCGCCGGCAGGATGGACGTCGTCTATGCCTACTCGGGGTGCATGGGAGCCTTCGTCATGCATCACCCGGAGTTGCCGCGTATTCTGCATCTCTCTGAACTGGATTCCGACAAGTGGCGGCAGTTCGCCGTCCGGCACCCGCTGCCCATGAAGTGGATCTACCGGCACGAGGCGCGAACGCTGCTCCGGTTCGAGCGCGAGGTCGCCCGCGCCTGCGATGAGACCGTGCTGTGCACGCCGGTCGAGCAGCAACTCTTCGAAAAGAGGATTCCGGCCGTGCGCTCGACGGTGATTCGCAACGGAGTCGACCTCGAGGTCTTTCACCCGGGGCTCAGATCGCCCGACCCGGGACTGCTGGTCTTTACCGGGGTCATGAACTACTTCCCCAACGTCGACGGGTGCGTCTTCTTTGCTCGTGAGGTTCTGCCGCTGATCCGCAGCCGGCACCCGCGGACTCGGTTCGCGATCGTCGGATCGAGGCCGGCGAGGAGAATCCGGGCACTGGCTGGGCTTCCGGGCGTCGAGGTCACCGGTTACGTCGAGGACGTCCGCGCCTATCTTGGGAGGGCCGCGGTCGCGGTGGCGCCCCTGCGGCTCGCCCGTGGCGTGCAGAACAAGGTGCTCGAGGCGCTGGCGATGGGGATTCCGGTCGTCGCCACGCCCTGGGCGGCTCAGGGCATCGAGGGACGACCGGGCCACGACTACCTGGTCAGCGATGGGGCCGAGGAGCTGGCCTTGGAGGTCTGCAGGATCCTGGAGGACCGCGAGCTGGCCAGGCAACTGGCACGGTCGGGGCGGCGCCTGGTCGAAGATCGATACAGCTGGGAGCGCACGCTGGCGCCGCTGGAGAGGCTGGTCGAGAGGCTGGCGGCAATCGAGGCCGGAACTCGCGCGCCGGCGGAGAGGAGCGGCCTTGGGCAGCGAAACGTCACCGATTGAGTCGGACGCGCCGCTGCCGCCGCGGACCATCGCCGCGGGACTGGCCGTCGCCTTCTTCGTGTTCTACCTGTTCCAGGTCCCGTGGACGACGACCAATCAGGACGTGCTCATCTACGCTGCGCGGTCGCTGAGCGACGCACCGATCGTCGAGACGACCTACACCCGCACCGAGCCCGCCGGCAACATCCACCTCGGCCACACGCTGATCCTCTGGGCTGTCTATCGATTTGCTCCCGACTATCTGAGAACCACCGTGTGGCCCGCAGGGTTCGTATCGGCGCTGGCCGGCTGCCTGACGGCGGCGCTGACCTTTCTCATCTGGCTGAAGCTGGGCCTCGGCCGGCGTTTGGCGGTGACCGTCGCCATCATCACCGGTCTGATCCCCTCGATCTGGTACCACAGTCTGATCGGAGAGACCTATTCACTCGAGCTCTGCCTGCTGCTGGCCTTCTTCTATTTCTTTCTGACCGGACGTTGGCTGGCGGCCATCGTCGCCGGCACCGGTGCCCTCCTGGTCAGCCTGTTGATCGCCCTGTCTTTCCCCATAGTGCTGCTGGCTCCCTGGACGCCGACCAACGTCCGTCGCGCCGCCGGTGTCCTGCTGGCGAGCGGCATTCTGTTCGGCCTCGTGCTCTGGGCCGTGACACCCGAGGTCTTTTCGTCCTTTCTTGCTTTCGGGGGACAGACCACCAGCTCGAGCTTCGGGTGGCTTGCCCGTTTCGGACGGCTGGGTCTGGTGGTGCTCCTCAACCTGAGCTTCCTGACGGGCTTTTTCCTCAAGGGTTGCGTGATTCTGGTCAAGCGGCACCGGCACCTGGTACCTGGTCTGGCCGCCATCGCCCTGGGCTCACAGCTTTTCTATCTGCTGACCGGTGCCGTTGGCGGTGTCATCGAGGTCGGCAGCTTCCAGTTGACGCTGCTCTGGGCCGGCGCCGCCGTGATCGGCATCGGGCTGGCGGCGAGCCGGCTGTGGAGTCCTGGGCCGGTGGCCGCCGCCGCCGGCTTTGTGCTGTTTGGCTGGTGGGGTTGGATCTTTCTCGGCCAGGGCGTGGCGCTCGAGCGGCTGGAAGCCGCGAACTGGCTGAAGGGCCAGGAGCTGGGGGAGGTCCTGTTCGTCGGCAGCGGCGAAGCGGGGGTTCCGATCGCTCTCGAACAGTACGGCTGGCAGTATGATCGAGCGGTTGACCACTTCTCCTACATCACATATCCGACCGGTCAGGACCTGCTAGAACTCGATGCCGAGAGGGCGGTGATCGTGGTGTCCAAACGCAACCACCCCACCATACGCAGCATGCTGGTGGGGCTTTCGGAGGTATTCGAGGACGAGTCGTGGAGGCCTGGAGTGGCGGTCGGTCAGGGGATCTTGCGCCGGCTCTACGAGAACTCGGCCGTTGCACTCTACTGGTGGGAGCGACACAAGGCTGCAAGCGCCGCCAGCAGGGGGCCGGATCCGGGTGGCGGCGGGCGTCCCGGGAGAGGCCCTTTGCAGCGGCAGACGGTCGATGCGTGACCTACTGCTCCAGGCGGTCCTCTACGGCAGCCTGCCGATAACGCTCGTGCGGCCGTTCGTCGGCCTGTTGATGTACTCGTGGCTGGCCTACATGCGGCCCCAGCACATGTCGTGGCAGCTGCGCCACGAGAATCTGTCGCTGCTGGTGGCCGTGGCGCTTTTCGCGGGCCTGGCGTTGGCGTGGAGAAGGGAGCGCTTCGTCACTTGGCGGCCGCAGACGGTGCTGCTCGTCGGCATCCTCGCGGTCGTCGCGCTGTCGGCCCACACCGGCGTGCCGCTGGGCGAGGGTCTGGCCGCCCGCAGTCTGAACTTCTTCTGGAAGGCGGTTCTCATCGCCCTGGTGACAACGGGGCTTGTCCGCACTCAGGCTCGTCTGAGGGCGATGTTCTTGGTGATCGGCTTTTCGTTGGGCGGCATTGCGGTCAAATGGGGGATCTACAGCATCCTGCGCGGCGGAGTCCGGTTCCACCTCGGCCCCGGTGGCTTCATGTCGGACAACAACACCTTCGCTTTGGCGCTCAACATGGCGCTGCCGCTTCTGGTGGGTATCGCACTCACCGAACGGCAGCGCTGGATCAAGATGGCTGCGGTTGTGTCTGCGACCTTTGTTGGCCTCACCATCTTGCTCACTTTCTCCCGCAACGGGGTGGCGACGCTCGCCATCGTGGTCATGTTGCTGGTGTGGCGGGCAGGACGACCGCTGATGGCGGCACTGATGCTGGTTCTCGGGATCAGCGGCTTCCTCCTTTTCAGCTCGCCGGAGTTCAAGAGGGCGTACGTCGATCGTGTGGTGAGCGTCGTCGACTATGAGGAGGACAGCTCTGCGCTCGGTCGGCTGAGGGCTTGGCGAACCTCCTGGCGCATCTTCCTGGACTATCCCCTGCTCGGGGTCGGACCGGACAATCTTCCCGTTGTCCACCGCACCTACTCGGAGAATCCAGACCGCTTTCTGGTCACCCACAACTCGTTTCTCCACCTGTTGGCGGAGTGTGGACTGCTGGGCGCCGGCGTATGGGTCCTCATTCTGGCCGTCACCTTCGTGCGGCTCCGGCGGTTGCGCCACGCTTCTGACGATCCGTGGGTAGTGGTCTTTTCGCGAATGCTCCAGTTTTCGCTCCTCGCCTATATCGTCGGCACTCAGCTCTTGAGCATGCCGTTCTTCGATCTGCTCTACCACCTGATCGGTCTCAGTGTTTGCCTGGAAGTCGTTGCCGCCGACGCCGCGCAATCGGGCGCGGTCGCCGATAAGACCCAGCCGCAGGGTGAGCCGTGGTGGCGAACCTCCCGACGAGCCGCCGTCCTCGCGCGGACCAGCGAGACCTGAAGCGGCGAGGAGGCGGGCGGGCCAGGATATGACCGACGGGGACGAGGTGGGAAGGGCCGCGGGGTCGACCGGGGCGCCGGGGCCGCGGATCGAGCGGCTGCGTTCCGAGATGGAAATGGCGTGGGACGAGTACGTCAACCGGCACCTCGAGGCCAGCGTCTTCCACCTGCTGGGTTGGAAGCGGGTGGTTGAGCGGAGCTTCGGCCACCGGCCGTTCTATCTGATCGCTCGCCGTGGCGGCAAGATCGTCGGGGTCCTGCCGCTGTTTCTCGTGCGTGGGCTGCTCTGCAGCAGACAGCTCGTTTCGTTGCCGTTCGCCATCCGCGGTGGGGTGTTGGCGGACGACAGCCGAGTTGCCGCCGCGCTACTGGAAAGGGCGCGGTCGGATGCCGTCGAACTCCGCGTCGCCTTCGTGGAGATGAGGTCCGAGCGGGCAGCTTTCGAGCAGCTAGAGACGCTCGCCCGGTTCGTCACCTTTCGCGCCGACCTGACACTCGACGAGGCGGAGCTTCTGCGCCGGATGGAGAAGAAGCGGCGCCAGATGATGAACTACGCGCGGCGCGCCGGCTATGAGGGACGATTCGTTGGGCCGGAGGAGCTGCAGCTGTTTTATCGCCTGTTCTGTCAGAGCATGCGCTCGCACGGCACGCCGGTCTATCCGCTCCGCTTCCTGGGCGAAATCCTCGCCCAGTACCCTCAACAGGCGAAGCTGTACTTTGCCTACCAGGGCGGGAAGCCGCTGGCGGGGGTGTTGACCTTCCTGTTTCGGGGCGAGGTGATGCCCTTCTACGCCGGCACCGATCGGTTCAGGCGGCCACGGGGCCTCGACGACTTTCTTTACTGGTCGTTGATGCGATGGGGTCGGCAGCAGGGATTCAAATCGTTCGATTTCGGTCGCAGCCGGAAGGGCACGGGAGCATACAAGTTCAAGGCCCGGTGGGGGATGCAGGAGGTGCCGCTGGGCTATCAGCGGCTGCCGTTGCGCTCGGCTCCGCGGTCCGACCTGAGTCCGGAGAGCCCGCGGCTCAAGCCGCTGATTCGTGTTTGGCGCCGAATGCCCCTGTGGGTGACTCGCCTGCTCGGGCCGCGCATCATCCGTAGCATTCCGTGACTAGTGTTCCGTATGGCAAGTTCCTTGTCACATCGAGAGCGGCGAAGCGCCCGCTGGGCAAGGCGCGACGAGCGAGCATATCGAGGCTATATGCGACCGAGGAGCAACGCCGCCCAGCGGGATGCA
>JBFGCA010000021.1:0-50299 GCA_041567315.1 Thermoanaerobaculia bacterium
GGCGGCTCGCGGCCGGCCGCGCGGCGACGCGGCGGCTCGACTACGCCTGGGGCCGCTTCGAGGGCGGCGTCGCGGTGCCGCCGTGCGCCCGCGAAGCGCTGCGCCGGCTCGATCCCGAGGGCGAGCGCTGGCCGGACCCCTTCGCGGCCGGCGAGGACAGCTTCCTCGCCTGGCTCGCCGCCCCCTGGGGCGGCGGCGGCGACCTCGCCCTGCCGCGGATCGCCCACGCGCTGTGGGAGCAGCGGCCCGACCTGCGGCGCCAGTTCCCCACCCTGGCCGGCGAGCAGGCGGTGGCCTTCGGGCGCTGGCTGCTCGAGCGCGGGGCCCGGCAGGCGGATCTCGAGGCGACGCTTCTCGAGCCCGTCCGCGCGCGGCTGGTGGCGGACGGCCCGTCGCCCGGCACCGGTGGCGGCCGAGAGTCGGCTTCGCCGGATGCCGGGCGAGCCCCCGCCGACCTCCTGCGTCCCGGCGCCGCCGCCGCACTGGGCGCCGCCGACCGGCAGTGGCTGGCCGCCGACGCCGACCTCGAGCCGGGCCGACCGCGGATCCCGCGGCTGGCGCTCGAGCTGCACCGCGGCCGGGCCGACCTGCGGACCGCCTTCCCCGAGCCGCTCGGCGCCTCGCGACGCGGCCTCGCCCGCTGGTACGCCACCTACGGACGCCGCGAGTACCGGCTCCAAAGGGAGCTGGTCTCTCCGACGGTGCGCACCCTGCCGCCCGGCGACCGTCTGTGGGTCGGCCTCTGGTGGCTCCTCAAGGGCCGCTGACGGCCCGCGGCGCGCGCGTCCCCGACCGGCCGTTTCGCGGTAGGTCCGCCATCCCCACGGTCCCTCGACCCGGCCCGCGGCCGCCGGCCAGCGCGCCCCGCCCGCGGTCCGGTGTGCTAGCTTCCAAGGCCCGCCCCGCCACCGCCGGAAGACCCTTCCGCGATGCAGCCCGTCCCAGCCTGCACCATAGCGTCCAACAACTACCTGGCCTTCGCCCGGGTGCTGGCCGAGAGCTACCAGCAGCATCATCCCAGCGCCCCGTTCTACGTCTGCGTCGTGGATCGCCCGCATCCGGCGGTGCGCTACGAAGAGCTGCCGTTCACCACCGTCTTCGCCCACGAGCTGGGCATCCCGGCGTTCGACAACTTCGCCTTCCGCTACGACATCCTGGAGCTCAACACCGCGGTCAAGCCGTCGCTGCTCGCTCACCTCCGCGACCGGTTCGGCGCCGACCGCGTGTTCTACCTGGACCCCGACATCCTGGTCTGCGATCGGCTGAGCGGTCTCGAACAGGCGCTCGACCGGCATCAGGCGGTCCTCACCCCGCACGTCACCCGGCCGCTCGACAACCGCTACCGGCCGGCCGAGCGCAGCATCCTCCAAGCCGGGGTCTACAACCTGGGCTTCCTGGGGATCCGGCTGGACCAGACGACCGCCGGCTTTCTCGACTGGTGGCGCGACCGGCTCGCCCGCTTCTGCCTGGTGGACCTCCCCGGCGGGCTGTTCGTCGACCAGTCCTGGATGGACCTGGCGCCGGCCTATCTCGAAACGGTGGCGGTGGTCCGCGACCCGATCTACAACATCGCCTACTGGAACCTGGCGCACCGGATGCTCGACGCCGGCGGGGACCACTGGCGGGTCGAGGGCCGGCGCGTGGGCTTCTTCCACTTCAGCGGCATCGACCTCGACGACCTGGAGGTGGTGAGCCGCCACCAGGACCGGATCCGGCTCGACGAGCGGCCCGATCTGGCCCCCTGCTTCGCCCGCTACCGGGAGCTGGTGCTGGCCGCCGGACACCGCGAGCTCCACGACCTGCCCTATGGCTACCGCTGCTTCCGCGGCACCGAGGTTCCGATCCCCGCCACCGCCCGCCGCACGTTGCGGCGCGTCGACCCGTCGGGGGTGCGCTGGCCCGACCCCTTCGACGCTCACGCCTCCGGCAGCTACTACCGCTGGCTGATCGAGCCGCTGGAGTTCGGCGACGGCTGGCTCAACCGGGCGGTGCTCGCCCTGTGGGAGGAGCGGGCCGACCTCGTCCGCCACTTCCCGGACGTCTGCGACCAGGACCTGCGGGCCTACGCCGAGTGGCTGACGAGGTTCGGCGGGGGCGAGCTGGCTGGCCTCGACGCGAACCTGCTGGCCGGCGTCCGGGTCCGGCAGGCGGGCAGGGGGTCGCGGCCGGCGCGCTCCCGGCGGCTGCCGCAGCCGTTCGACGGCGCGGCGGGGCCGGGCGGCAGCGGGCCGCTCGAGAGCCTCGACCTGAGGCGTCCGGGGCGGCTCGCCGCCTGGCTCAACCAGCCGGTGCCGGGCGTCGCCCGCGCCCGCCCGCAGCTCACGCACCTGTCGCTGCTCATCCACGCCAGCCGGACCGACCTGCAGCAGGCGTTCCCCGACCCGCTGGACCGCGACCAGATCGACTTCGCCCTGTGGTTCGTGACCCACGCGCAGCGCGAAGCGCGGCTCGCCCCGTCGCTGGTGCGGCCGGTGCGGCGCTCGCTGCCGTGGAGGGTGCGGGCTCGCCACGCGGTGACCCGCCTGCGCGGCGCCTGGCGACGACGGGGCCGAGTCTCCCCGGCCGTCGGGCAGGCCGGGGCCACGCCCGGCACCGCCTCCGGCGGCCCCGAGCCGGAGGTCGGCCCACGGGCGGCGCCCGCCCGGCCGACGGTGAACCGCTCGCCGGCCGGAGCAGCCACCACAGGGGCGGGCCCGGCAGCGTCGGAGGGCGTCAACCTCGCCGGCTACTTCGACGCCTCCACCGGCGTTGGCCAGATGGGCCGCGCCACCGCCCGCGCCCTCGAAACGGCTGGCACCCCGTTCGTCCGAGTGCCGCTCGACCGCGACCCGGCCGGCCAGCTCGCCGAGGGGCGCCTCCAGCAACCGGGCGGGGCGCCCTACCCGGTGACCCTGATCCACGCCAACGCCGACGAGACGCCCAACGCGCTGGCCCGCATGCCGGCAGCGGTGACCGCCGGCAGCCACAAGATCGGCTACTGGTTCTGGGAGCTCGCCCACTTCCCGCTCGCCTTCGCCGATCGCTTCGACTATCTCGACGAGCTGTGGGCGCCGTCGCGGTTCTGTTTCGACGCCTATCGTGCGCTGTCCACGATCCCGGTGCGGCTGGTGCCGCCCTACGCGCCGCCGCCCGCCCCGCCCCCGGTGGCGCCGGCCGCCTCCCGGTCCGGGCCCGGCACCGCGGAGGCCGGCCTGCCGGAGCTGGAACCGGACCGATTCTGGTTCCTCTTCGCCTTCGACGTGCTGAGCGTGCCGGAGCGCAAGAACCCCGAGGGCGCGATCGAGGCTCTCCGCCGGTTGCGGTCGGTCTGCCGGCGGCCGGCCGGCCTGGTGCTCAAGGTGAGCCGTGCGACTCAGGCTCCCCAACTGCTGGTGGAACTGCGCGAGCGGGCCCGCGGACTGCCGGTGGTCTTCCACACAACGCCCACCGGCCGCGATCGGTTCGAGACCCTGCTGGGGCGCTGCGACGCCGTGCTGTCGCTCCACCGCTCGGAGGGACTGGGGCTGCTGCTGATCGAGGCCCTCTACCTCGAGAAACCGGTGGTGGCGACCTCGTACGGCGGGGTGATCGACTATCTGGACGCCGCGAGCGGCTACCCGGTGACCTACGAGATGACCCACCTCGACCGCGCCCTCGGCCCCTACCCGGCCGGAGCGGTCTGGGCCGACCCGCGGATCGACGACGCCGTCGAGCAGATGCGCCGGGTGATCGAGCAGCCCGACGAGGCCAGCGAGCGCGCCGCCACCGGCCGCCGCCGCGTCGAGGCCCTCTACGGCCTGGAGGCCGCCACCCAGCGTTACAAGACGGAGCTGGCCCGCGTCTTCTCGCAACTCCGCAGCAACGCCCCGACCGCCCGTCCCCCTACCACCCCCCCTCCGAAACGCCTGGCACCCCTCCCCGAAACCCCTGGCACCCTTCGGGGCCCCGCCCCGAGACGGCTGGCACCTACGACGGGGGCCCCGAAGAGGCTGGCACCTACGGCGGCACCTACGGCGGGGCGGGAGGGTGAGGGATGACGGCCAGGCGCTCGCGGCGCTCCTACCGGGGGATCATCCTGGCGGGCGGGGCAGGCACCCGGCTGCTGCCACTCACCCAGGGGGCGAGCAAGCAGCTGATGCCGGTCTACGACAAGCCGATGATCTACTACCCGCTGTCGACCCTGATGCTGGCGGGCATCCGGCGCATCCTGGTCATCTCGACCCCGCGCGACGGCGCCGCCTTCCGCAACTTCCTGGGCGACGGCTCGCAGTGGGGTCTCGAGCTCGAGTACGCCGACCAGGAGCGGCCTGAGGGGATCGCCCAGGCTTTCCTGATCGGCGAGGAGTTCCTCGACGGTCATCCGGTCTGTCTGATCCTCGGCGACAACATCTTCTACGCCGAGGGGCTGGCCGACCTGCTCCGCCGGGTGGCCCGGCGTACGACGGGTGCCACCGTTTTCGGCTATTACGTGCACGACCCCGAGCGCTACGGGGTGGTCAGCTTCGACGACGCCGGTCAGGTCACCGGCATCGAGGAGAAGCCGCGGCGGCCGCGCTCGCACTACGCGGTCACCGGCCTCTATTTCTACGACCCGCAGGTGGTCGAGATCGCCCGCGGCCTGCGGCCCTCGGCTCGCGGCGAGCTGGAGATCACCGACGTCAACCGCGCCTACCTGGAGCGGGGCGCCCTGCGGGTCGAGATCCTGAGCCGCGGCACTGCCTGGCTCGACACCGGCACCCACGATTCGCTGCTCGACGCCGCGGTCTTCGTGCGGGTCATCGAAAAGCGCCAAGGGCTCAAGATCGCCTGTCCCGAGGAGATCGCCTACCGCATGGGCTTCATCGATGGCCCGGCGCTCAAGCGGCTGGCCCGCGGCTTCGGCGACAGCGGCTACGGCGAGTATCTGCGCGAGCTGCTGCGCGAGGACGGACGGCCGGCGGGATGAGGCGGCAGCGAGCCCCGAGCGGTCCATGAAAGTCCTCCTCGCCGGTGCGGGCGGCCAGCTCGGCCGCGAGCTCGTGCGCTCGGCACCCGAGGGTTGCCTCCTGCGGGCGCTGGACCGCGCCGCGCTCGACGTCACCGACACCGCCGCGGTGGAGCGCGCCGTCGCCGAGACCGCGCCCGAGCTGGTGATCAACGCCGCCGCCTACACCGCCGTGGACAGGGCCGAGCAAGAGCCCGAGCTGGCCTTCGCCGTCAACGCCGGCGGCGCCGAGAACCTGGCCCGCGCGGCTGCGCGCGCCGGCGCCCGCTTCATCCAGCCGTCCACCGACTTCGTCTTCGACGGCACCGCCGGCCAGCCCTATCGGCCCAGCGACCCGCCGCGGCCGCTAGGGGTCTACGGGGCCAGCAAGCTCGAGGGCGAGGAGCGCGCGCTGGCGGTCACCGGCGGGCGGGCGCTGGTGCTGCGCACGGCCTGGCTCTACGCCGCCGGCGGCCGCAATTTCGTCCACACGGTGCTGCGGCTGGCGGCCGCGCGCGGCGAGCTGACGATCGTCGACGACCAGGTAGGGACCCCGACCTGGGCGGCGGGGCTGGCGCGGGCGATCTGGCGGGCCGCCACACGGCCACAAGTGGCCGGCGTCCACCACTGGACCGACGGGGGCGTTGCATCGTGGTACGACTTCGCCGTAGCCATCGTCGAGGAGGCGGCCGCGGCCGGGCTGCTCGCACGGCCGGCGGCCGTCCAGCCGATCGCCACCGCGGACTACCCGACCCCGGCCCGCCGCCCGGCCTACGGCGTGCTCGACAAGCGGCCGACCTGGCGGGCGCTCGACCTGCGGCCGGTCCACTGGCGGGCGGCGCTGCGCGACATGCTCCACGAGGTCACCCGGCCCGCCGAAGCAGCCCCTCCGGTCGAGGCACCCCATGGCTAGGCTGCTGGTCACCGGCGGCGCCGGTTTCATCGGCGCCAACTTCGTCCACTACTGGCTCGACCGCCATCCGAACGAGCGACCCGAAGCCCGGCCCCAAGACCGGCCCCAAGAACGGCCCCAAGAACGGCTTGTGGTGCTCGACGCCCTCACCTACGCCGGCAACCGGGCGAGCCTCGCCCCCGCCGCCGGCCGCCCCGGCTTCCGCTTCGTCGAGGGGGACGTCCGCGACCAACCGCTGGTCGAGCGGCTGCTCCGCGAGGAGGAGCTCGACACCGTCGTGCACTTCGCGGCCGAGTCGCACGTCGACCGCTCGATCTCGGGACCCGACGTCTTCCTCGACGTCAACGTCGTGGGGACGCACGCGCTGCTCAAGGCGGCCCGCGCGGTCTGGCTCGCTGGCGCCGGCGGCCCCACCCCCGGGGGCGGCCGCCCCCACCGCTTCCACCACGTCTCGACCGACGAGGTCTACGGCTCGCTCGGGCTCGCCGACCCGGCTTTCCACGAGACGACGCCCTACGCCCCCAACTCCCCCTACGCGGCCAGCAAGGCCGCGTCCGACCACCTGGTGCGGGCCTATCACCATACCTACGGTCTGGCCACCACGATCAGCAACTGCTCCAACAACTACGGCCCCTACCAGTTCCCGGAGAAGCTCATCCCGCTGGCGCTCGTCAAGCTGCTCGGCGGCGAGCCGGTACCGGTCTACGGCGACGGCGCCAACGTCCGCGATTGGCTCCACGTCGAGGACCACTGCCGCGGGATCGAGTTGATTTTGGAGCGTGGACAGCCCGGAGCCGTCTACAACATCGGCAGCGACAACGAGCGGCCCAACCTGGAGGTGGTACGGCTGCTCTGCGGCGCGCTGGACGAGGCCTTCGCAGCCGAGCCGGCGCTGGCCAGGCGGTTCCCGGCGGCGCTGGCGGCGGCCGGCGGTTTCGAGGGCGAGCGCTTCGCCTTCGTCCGCGACCGGCCCGGCCACGACCGCCGCTACGCCATCGACGCCCGCCGGATCCGCTCCGAGCTAGGCTACCGCGCCCGGATCGGCTTCGAGGAGGGCCTGCGGCGGACCGTCCGCTGGTATCTCGACCACGAGGACTGGTGGCGGCCGCTGCTGGGGCGCGACTACCGGGAGTGGATGCGGGCGCAGTACGGCGACGGATGAGAAACAGGGGCAGGACGCGCAGGGCGCGGCCGACCGGTTCCCGCGTCACTCACCCCCGATTCGGAGGGGACGATCCCCGAGGAGCTCTGCGATGACCGGCGACTTCCCCGAGCTCGGCGACTGGACCGCGACGCGCGACGCTCTGCACGGCTACTCCACGGTGCTGGGCTCGATCCGGCGGGCCCTCAGCCCGCCCCACCCGCGCTGGTGGCAGATCAGCCTGCGGGTGCGACCGGCCGGCCTGACCAGCGGCCCGCTGGCCGCGGCAACGGCGGGACCGGGGAGCTTCGAGCTGCTGCTCGACCTCGAGGCGAGCCGGCTGCGGTTCGAAGCCAACGGCCAGCTACGGCACGAGCTGCCGCTCGACCGGGGAGCGAGCCCGGCCGAGCTCGGCGGCGAGCTGCTAGGCCGGCTGGCCCGCCTCGGGATCGGAATCGCGCCCGATCGTGGCCGCTGGGCCGAGGAAACTGCGGCAGGGTACCGGCGGGCCGACGCGGCCCGCTACCGGCGGGCCTTGTGGGCCGTCGCGGCGACTTTTCGCCGCGTGCGGGCGGAGGTCGGTGGCGAAGTCGGGCCGGTCCAGCTCTGGCCGCACCACTTCGACCTCTCCTGGGAGTGGTTCGGCACCCGCACCGGCAGCTGGGAAGAGGACGGTGAGACCAGGACCGCCGCCGCCCACGTCGGCTACGGCTTCTCCACCGGCGACGACAGCCACCCCGGGGCCTACTTCTACGCGCTCCCCTGGCCCTTCGACGCCGAACTGACCGGCGAGCCGCTCCCGCGCGGCGCCTCCTGGCACACCGCCAGCTGGGAAGGCGCCCTCTTGCCCTACGCGGCCGTCTCGGCCGGCGGCGGCAGCCAGCTCCTCACCGCCTTCCTCCGCGCCACCCACCGCGCCGCCGCCCCCCGCCTCGCCTGACCCCCCGAAATGCCTGGCACTTCACCCGAAGCCCACCGAAATGCCTGGCACCTCGTTCCAGCGGCTGGCACCTTGCCCGGGCGGGCTCCGAAATGGCGGGCTCCGAAATGGCTGGCACCTCGCAGGGCACCTCGCGGGAGGGCCTAGGACTTGGTGCCGCTCGCCGTCTGCTCGGTCAGGGCCTCTGCCAGGGCCGGCTCGGTGATCTGCCAGTGGCTGGCGTGCCAGATCGCGGCGCCGCCGCGGAGCAGCAGGACCTGGGGCGACTCGTGGCGGACGCCGGTGCGCTCGGCCGCCGCGTTCGACACGGTCCGCCCCGGCTGCACCTCGATCAAGGCGTAGGCCGCCTCGCCGGGCGGGCGACCGTCCACGAAGCTGCGGAAGCGGCGCCAGGCCGCGGCCGACACCGAGCAGGTCAGGCTGTGTTTGAAGAGCCACACCGGACCCTCGCTCGACGCCGCGAACAACGAATCGAGCTCTTCTGGACTGTCGAGCCTTCGGATCTCGGTCATTCCCGGCCGCGCCCTCGTGCCCTGCCCGCGCTCGAATCGCGCCGGCGCATGACCACCACGCGGCCGTCGCGCCCCTGGCGCCGGAAACCCAGCAGATGGAACAGCTGTGGCGCCAGCCAGCGCGCCCAGCGGCGATCGACGACGAAGCCGTCGGGGTATCCGGGGTGGCGCGAGATCCCGGGCAGCAGGTGGAGGACGCGCTCCAGGCTCAGGCGGCGGAGCGCACCCGACAGCCACAGCCAGACCGGCCGCACCGGGCGGACGATGAAGAACCCGTCCTCGCCCAGCCTCTGGTAGAGCGGCATCAGCAGACGCCCGGTCTGCGGCGAGGGCACCGGCCCTGCCGCCGAGGTGGCCAGCACCTCGCCGGCCCGCACTGGCTGGAAGCCGCTGAACCCCGGCAGCATCGCGAAGCCGTCGCCGGCGCTCAGCGGGTGCCGGTAGCGCACTTCGACCACCCTCAAGGCGGCGTGATTCTCGGCCGCCAGAGCGTCGCGGGCCGCCCTCACCTCAGTCCGGCTGCCGGGCGCCAGCAGACCGCAGGAGTCGAGCGCCACCCAGACCGCCGCCTCGGCCCGGTCCACCGCGCGTGGGTCGCGGTGCTGACCGGCCTCGAAACCGACCACCGTCACTCCCTGGGCCGTGAGATAGCTGGACAGTGTCCCGGTCAGCTCCTCCTCGAGACCCAGCACGAGCGGCACCGGGAAGTCGAGGGCGACCTCCCGGTTGGGCAGCGTGTCGTCGAGGATGGCGAAGGCCGGACCGGGGCCCGAGAACGTGTGCAGATCGAGCGCGAAAACCCGGCCGGAGGCTTCCTGGATCAGCTCCGCGAGCACCTCGTCCAGCTCGCGCTGCTCGCGGTCCTCGGCGTCGCCGTCCGCCGGCCGCTCCCGCAGCCGCGCCACGAGCTCGGCCGTCCAGGCGCGGTTCAGGTCGTGGTCCAGGTAGCGGCGTCCGGCGGCCAGAGCCTTGCAGTTGCCGGCCAGCCCGACCACCGTGCCCTGCAGGCCGCGGGGGTCGTCGCGCAGCCGCGCCAGGACGCGCTCGACCCCGAACACGCCGGCCGGCTCGTTGCCGTGGAGCCCAGCCAGACAGATCAGGGTCGGGCCGTCCGCGGCCCCGGTCAACCGGCCCACCTCGCGGCGGAACCCGGTGCGAACGGCCGGCGAGGGGTCGTCGGGGCCGGTCGCGGCGGGCGGCGGGGTGGAGATCTCGGCGTCGGGAATCGGGGTCGTCGTGGCCATCGAGCGGCGGCCCGCGAGTCGGGCGTCTGGGGCGGGAAGAGGCTTGCTCTACACAGGACACCTCGGCGGAGCCGAGGTGCAGTCGGGTCGAGCGCGCCGCTCGACGCCGCGAGTATATCCCCCTCCGGCCGCCACCCTGCACCGCCCACCGGGGCGGTTTTCAGCCCACCCGCCGGCGGCGACAAAGCGCCCGCGAGCCCGATTTGTCTGACCAGAAAACGCCAGCGCCGCCAGCGCCGAAACCCCTGGCACCTCAGTCCCGAAGCCCCTGGCACCTCGGTTCGGCGCCCGGCCGGCCGGCCCGCAGCCGCCCCAAAGCGCCTGATACTCCGACCGGCACCTCGACTTCAGCCGCCGGGACATCGCCCCCGCCCGAAACGGCTGGCACCTCGACCCCGGGACCTCCACTCGACAGCACCCTGAGGGCGCGTTGCCCGCAGCTGGGGGCCTGAGCTACTCTTAGATAGCTCGTTCCCTCGTTCCCGCTGCCGAGATTTTCCGATCCCATGGCGACGATCCAGCGCAGCACCGCCTCCGGCCGGTCCTGGACCGAATTTCTGGAGAAGTGCCCGGGCTACGCGGAGACGGCCGCCCTCGACCGCCTGCGGGCCGAGCAGTTCTCGCGGCTCGACGCCCAGGGGCACGTCTACCTCGACTACACCGGCGGCGGCCTCCACGCCGACTGCCAGATCGACCGCCACGTGGCGCTGCTCAAGAGCACCGTCTTCGGCAATCCCCACTCGACCAACCCCACGTCGCGGGACACCACCGAGCTGGTGGAACGCTGCCGGCGGCGAGTGCTGAGCTTCTTCAATGCCTCGGCGGAGGAGTACGCGGTGATCTTCACCGCCAACGCCAGCCACGCCCTCAAGCTGGTCGGCGAGTCCTACCCGTTCGAGCGCGACGACCGCTTCCTGCTGACCTACGACAACCACAACTCGGTCAACGGCATCCGCGAGTTCGACCGGGCGCGGGGGGCTCGAACCCTCTACGTGCCGGTGCTGCCGCCCTGGATGCGGGTCGATGAGAGGGTGCTGGACGGCTATCTGGAGCAGGCGCGCCCCGGCGGCCACAATCTGTTCGCCTACCCCGCGCAGTCCAACTTTTCCGGCGTCCAGCACCCGCTCGAGTGGATCGACCGCGCCCAACGAAAAGGCTGGGACGTGCTGCTCGACGCCGCCGCCTTCGTCCCCACCAACCGCCTCGACCTAAGTGCCTGGCACCCCGACTACGTGGCGCTGTCGTTCTACAAGATGTTCGGCTATCCGACCGGCGTGGGGGCGCTCATCGCCCGCTGGCCGGCCCTGCGCAAGCTCCACCGCCCGTGGTTTGCGGGCGGCACCATCGAGGTCGCCTCGGTGCAGGCTGACCGCCACTACCTGGCCGACGGGGCGGCCGCCTTCGAGGACGGTACCCTCGACTACGCCAACATCCCAGCGGTCGAGCTGGGCCTCGACTTCCTGGAGTCCGTCGGGCTAGACCTCATCCAGAAACGGATCCGGCTGCTCACCGGCTACCTGATCGAGCGGCTGCTCGAGCTGCGCCACCCCAACGGCAGGTCGCTGATCCGCCTCTACGGGCCCGCGAGCCCGGACGGCCGCGGCGGCACGGTGACGGTCAACTTCTTCGACGCCGACGGCCGGGTCATGGACCACGAGGTCATCGAGCGCCAGGCGGCCGAGCGGCGGATCTCGCTCCGCACCGGCTGCTTCTGCAACCCGGGAGCGGGCGAGATGGCTCTCGGACTGTCGCGCCAGGAGCTGGTGACCTGCTTCAGCCGCGCCGACACCGAGATGACCTACCAGGAGTTCCGCCACTGCATCGACGGCAAGAGCACCGGCGCCGTCCGCGTGTCGATCGGCTGGGTCACCGACTTCCGCGACGTCCGCGAGTTCCTCGATTTCGCCGGTGGCCTACTGCGGGGCTGAGAAGTCCCACCCGTTTCGGGGCGCGCTCCGGCAGGTTTGGGTTGGGTTGTGAGGCTCCACCCGTTTCGGGGGTAGAGGCTTCGCCCGAGGGACACGCTCTCCGAAGTGGGTGGCACCTTTGAAAGGCACCTTTGGAAGGCGCGCCAGGGCTGGAGTGTTCTCGGGGAAGGGTTCACGGCAGGAGTTCCACCCATTTCGCGGAAGGAAGCATCCCGGTTTCCCGTCTCGTACGGGTTGATGGGCCGACCGCTCCGCTTCATCCCGCCGCACTCGCTCGTGGAGGTCACATGCCGCACTGTCCACGGCCGGTTTCTGTTGCGCCCGTCGCGTGACCTCAACGACATCATCCTCGGCATCCTGGGGCGGGCGGCACGCCGCTACCGGGTCAAGATCTGCGCCTTCGTCTACCTCTCGAACCACGCCCACCTACTCCTCCAGCCCGCGAGCGCCGAGCAGCTCGCCCTGTTCATGGGCTACGTCAACGGCAACCTGGCCAAGGAGGCCGGACGCCTCCACGGTTGGCGCGAGCGGTTCTGGGGCCGGCGCTACCAGGCCATCGTCGTCAGCGAGGACGAAGCCGATCAGCTCGCCCGGCTGCGCTACATCCTGAGCCAGGGCTGCAAGGAGGGACTCGTCCGTCGGCCACAGGACTGGCCGGGTGCCAGCTCGACCGATGCGCTCCTTAGCGGCGGGACTCTCTCCGGCACTTGGTTCGATCGCACGCGGGAGTACGAGGCACGGCGCCGCGGCGGGCGACCGGCCAAGTATGAGTTCGCCGAGCCGGAGAGCTTCTCGCTCGAGCCGCTGCCCGCCTGGAAGCAACTCGATCATAAGGCGATTCACGGGCGGGTCGAGACGCTCGTGCGTGAGATCGAAGCCGAGGCCCGGGCGCGGCTAGCAGAGTCAGGAACGACGCCCGTCGGCAAGTCGCGTCTCCTCCGGCAGCACCCGCACGACCGCCCGCAGACCCCGCACCGCTCGCCCGCGCCGCGCTTCCATGCCCGGCGCCGGGAGGTCCGCAGACGCCTCGAGTGCGCCTATCACGCCTTCCGCGCCGCCTACCGACGAGCGGCCCGGGACCTCCGCCGCGGCGTCGCCAGCGTCGAGTTCCCGGCCGGCTGCTTCCCACCGCGCCTGCCGTTCAACAAGGCGGGGCCCGTGGTGGGCGTGGTCTAGGTGCACAGCGCGTGAGCGGCATCCCTCTGATGGAGAAGCAGGCGAGATAGGCTCCGTCCGTCCGGCTGCCTTCCCCCAGCCGATGGAGACCGAGACCACCAGGTTGGCGATCAAGGTGGTGCCGTCGTCCTCGCGCGATTGCATCGCGGGATGGCTCGGACACGCCCTCAAGGTGCGCGTCCGGGTACCGGCTGAGCGAGGCAGGGCGAATGCCGCTGCCGAGAGAATCGTGGCGGAAGCTCTCGGCCTACCCAGTCACCGCGCTCGCATCGTCGGCGGCGGCGCTTCTACCCGCAAGGTCCTGGAAATAACGGGCCTTCCAGCCGCCGAGATCCGGCACCGACTGGGATTTGCCAAGCGAGCCCGCTGACCAGCGTCTTTGACCCACGCGCTGGGCCTCTTCAGCTGCTCAACTCCCTCGAAATGACCGCCCAACGAAAAGGCTGGCACTTCTTGTAGCACTTCTTGTAGCTAGCCACGCGCCAGCTGACCCGAGGCATTGCTGAAAGGTAGTACCCTCTCCAGGCTCTGCTTCGATCACGCACGAGAGTAGGAGGCCCGGCCCATCTACGACGTGCACGGGCGTTATCTCTACGCCAGCGAAGCAGGGGCGCGCACGGTCGGCCTGACCGCCGCCGAGATGATCGGCAGGAGTTGGCAAGAGCTGGGGATGCCGGCTGCGATCATGGAGCCCTTCCACCAGGAGGTGGCTGCGGTCTTCGCCGGCGAGCCCTCCATCCGCCGACAGGTCAGCTAACCGACGATCTACGGCGAGAAGGTTTACGAGTTCGTGCTCGACCCCGTTGCCAGCGACGACGAGATCTTCGCGGTGATGGTGGTGGTCCGGGAGATCCGGCAGCCTCGGAAGAAGTCGCCGTAAGACTCGCCGCCGGCCTGGGTAGGCGGCGGCTCCCCTGGCCTTCTCAAGTCACAGCCGCGCTGCGAGATCCGCGCTGGTGACGACCTCCATCGTCCGATGGAGGAGGGGGGTGAAGTGGCGGGGGTTGTCGGTGACCAGGAGCCTGGCGCGGGCGGAGTGGGCGATCTCGCTGATGTGGGCGTCGTAGATGCGGCCGCCACTGACGCCTTCGCGGACGGCGGTGTCGAGGAGCCGCCGCCTGGCGGTGCTGGGGAGCGCCTTGATCCGCAGCCGAGAAAGGATCTCCTCGCCGACCAGCCGGCCCGCCTGCTCGGGCGACAGGCGCAGGTCTTCCGGCAGCCGGGTGGCAACCGAGTAGAACTCGAGCACGCAGTGCCAGGCGGTCAGGGGCTCCGGCAGGCGGCCGGCGGTAAGCGCGTCCAGAACTTTGTGGGCGGCCCGGCTCTGAGGCCCGAGCTCGACGATGCCGGCCAGCAGGACGCTGGTGTCGAGGAATACCGGGCCTACCACGGCCACCGGTTGCGCTCCTCGGCGACCAGTCGGGCGACGTCGACTTCGCTGCGCTCGCTGGGCTCGGCCGTCGGCCTGGCCACCAGGCGGCCGCCGACGCGGACCAGCTCCGGGCGGGGGACGTCGGGGACCAGCCGGACCGACGAGCCCTCGCGAATCACCTGGAGCTCCATGCCCGGCCGCAGCCCCGCCTGGCTCCGAATCTGGGCGGGAATCACCACACGACCTGCCTTATCTATGGTAGCTTTCATACCATTAGTCTACCACATGGTCCGGCGACCCACGGTGCCGATCGGCAGCCGGGAGCCTCCGCCAGCGGGTGAGGACCCCGGCGGTCCCAGCCGGGCACTTCCCGCCGGCCCTGCCGTTCAACAAGGGGGCGCGGTATCGTCAAGAAACGGCTGGGCGTTCTTAGCGCCTGGCCTGGCCGGGTTCCAGGAGCTTCTGAGGGAGGGAGAGATGTCTCAGCCAGCTCCTCGGTCCACGCTGGCTCCCGTGGACTTGATCCGCGAGATCTTTCCGCGGGTGCTCAATCGCCGCGATACCGACGCCATGAGGCCGTACCTGGCCGACGACATCGTGGAGACGTTTCCCGCGAAGGCCTGCCGCGGTCGCGAGCAGGTGCTCGACTACTTCGCCGGCGTCTTCTCAGCTCTTCCCGATTTCCGCCTGGAAGCCAAGAGCATCACCGGCGAAGGGGAGACCGTCCTGGTTCGTTGGCGGATGACCGGCACCTTCTGCGGCTCTCCGTGGATGGGAATGCGCCCCACCGGCAGCCGGCTGGCGATCGACGGTGTCGACTGCTTCACGGTCCGCGGCGGCCGGGTCGTCGAGAACTTCGTGGTCTATGACCAACTGTCGTTCGCCCGCCAGATCGGCCTGATGCCGGCGCCGGGCTCGCTGATGGATCGCCTGATCCTCGCGCTGTTCAACGCCCGCACGCGGTTGCGCCAGCTCTTTCGGCCGTCCGGCGGCCGGCCCTCGTAGACCCCCGCAGCCGGGCAGGAGCGCGGCCAAGGAGCCCGTTCCAAGGCGATGCCGACGGAGGCGATCCGACGGCTGCTCGAGCCGGTCCAGAGAGAGGCAACGGCGGTCAGCGACGGCGGGTGAAGTCGAGCTCGACGACGATCGGGTCGTGGTCGCTGGCGCGCTGGCCGAGGGGGAGGTCGGCGTTGAGGTGCGCGATGTCGACGCGGACCACGGCGGCGGCAAGGAGGCCGCGAGAAGCGAGCACGTGGTCCAAGAGCTGCGAGTTGCCGCGGTAGTTGTAGCTGTAGCGGTCGGCGGGGTCGACGCGCTCCATCAGGTTGACCAGGACGGCGCCCTCTAAGACCCGCAGCGGGGGGCGGAACTCGTGCTCGTTGAGGTCGCCGAGGACCAGGACGTGCGCCTCGGGGTCCTCTTCGAGAAGGGCCTCGACCAGCTCGCGGACCAGCCGCGCCTGGCGCGAGCGCTGGGGCTCGGTGTTGGGCCGCGGCGGCTGGCGGACCCCGAAGAGTGGATCGTCGCCGCGCTTCGAGGTGAGGTGGCAGTTGATGACGAAGAGACGCCGGCCCTCGAAGACCAGCTCGGCCGCCAGCGGCTTGCGGGAAGGCCCAAACCCGGGCGCCGGGGCCCCGATTTCACGAGGTGCCACCCTTTTCGCAGCCGGCTCCCCCGAATCGCCCTGGCCAGGGTCAGGTGCCACCGTTTTCGGACCGGGTGTCACCATTTTCGGGTCGCCGGTGAAGGCGGGGTCGCGGGGTGCCACCCTTCCCGGGCTGAGGGTGAGCTGCGGGCCGTCGTCGCCCGGGGCCACAGATACCGCGTCGAGCGCCCCGCCGCCGGGGCGGTCGACGAAATCCAGCCGGTCGGACCGGAACAGGAAGGCCACGCGGATGTTGCCGCCGGGCTCGCCGCCGTCGGCGCCGTCCTCGGGGTCGATCTGCCGCCAGGCATAGGCCGGGCCGCCGGCGGCCGCGATCGCTGCCGTCAGCTGCCCGAGCGTGCCGTCGGCGCCGACGACGCCATCGTCTTCCGGACCGCTGTCGTCCTGCACCTCCTGGAGTGCCAGCAGATCCGGGGCGCCGATGCCGTCGACGATCGAGGAGGCGAGGGCGGCGAAGCGCTCCTCGGAGTCGCGGGCGTCGAGGTTTTCGAGGTTGTACGTGGCGACTGTCAGCCGCCCGGGGCCGCTGGCAAGGCGGATCTCCTCGGCGGCCGGCTCGGCGTGCTCCAGCGGCGGCAGCGGCTCGCTGACCACTAGCCGGTAGGTGCCGAAGGCGTAGTCGAGAACCCCCGTGACGGTGCCGGCCAGGCGGTCGCCGACCGCGGCCTCCGGCAGGCCCCCGATCAGGCGGCCGTCGAGCGTCAGCAGGTCCGGGTTGGGGTCGCCGGCTCGGAGCAGGAGACCGCCGCGGAGTGTCCGCGCCGCGGCCCGCCGTCCGCCGTCGGCCAGCACGACCAGGTCACCGAAACGGCTGGTGGGGCCGACGACCGCCACCGGTTGGGCCAGCTCGACCCGCATCCCCTCCAGGCTCTCCCAGAAGTCGGCGGCATCGTCCTCGGGGTCGAAGGACTCGAACCCGTCGTCCTCGAACACCACGCCGGGCGGCCGCCGGCCGGCGCCACCGATCAGCAACGGCGCCGGCAGCGCGACGCCCCGCTCCATCACGCGGACGTCAGTGGCCCGCAGGCACGTGACCGGCAGTTCCCCTGTGCGCCCTCGCTCTTCCACGCGCCCGCTCACGATCACCCGGTCGCCGGGTGCCAGGGACTTCGCGGGCGGAGGTGCCACCGACTTCGTTGGCGGGTCGTCCCCCGTCCCGGGACCACCACTTGCGTCGGCCAGAGGGTCACTCTCGCCCAACACAAGAGGGCCGCCCGGCACCACGCACAGCCCCTCGGATGTCCCAGTGTCGCCGTCGCCGGCCTCGGCCTGGAGCCAGAACCCACCCCCCGCCGCCTCCGGCAGCACTGCCGTCACCACCCCGCCGACCCCCCGCACCCAAACCCCCTCGTGCGGCGATCGATGCCCGCGGCCCTGCAGTTCCGGAACCGGCGGCACCCTGTCCCCGAGCGCCAGGGCCAGCACCTGGGTGACCTGGTTCTCGGGGTCGAAGTTGTCGTCGCTGACCAGCACCAGGGTGCGCCGGTCGTCCTCGAGCGGCGGCCCCAGGGCCATACCCTCCAGGTTGTCGAGCCGAATGCCCAGCTCGCCGAGGTCGACCAGCAGCTCCTTCTCGACCGGTCGCACGGCCGGATCCACCCCGAGCGGCCCCTCCACCGTGGTCACGTCGTTGGCGCCGCCGACCGACACCAGGTACAGCCGCACAGCGTTGCCGACGCCCGCCGCCCAGGCCCGCTCCAGCGCCAGGAGCGTCTCGTCGTCGAGCGCTAGGAGCTCGACCAGACCGTTGACCCTGAAACCGTCGGGGTCGGCGGGCGGGAACGGCATCGGCTCGACCACGTAGAGGAACTCGCCCGCCGGCCGGCCGCCGGGCAGCTCGAATCGCACCAGCCGCACCGGGCTTCCCACCGCCAGGTCCGCCGCCGGGCCGTCAGCACGCAGCGCGTTCTCGGTGCCGGCGTAGAGATACCGGCCGCTGGGGGTGACGGTGAGGCTCTCGAAGGCCAGGTTGTGGCGCACCGCCGCCCCCCCGGGTCCCGGCAGGAAGCGTCGCGGCAGCTCCAGCTCGCGGAGCTGCCGTCCGTCGCGCCCGAACTCGGCGATGAACGGCGGCACGCCGTCGTCGGCGAAGCCTTCGGAGGCCACGAACAGGGTGCCGTCGGAACGGAGGACGATCGCCTCGGTGTCGGAGGTGCCCGGGCGCAGCGGCCGGCCGCGCCGCTGCTGCCTCAGGGGCGTGACGTCGACCATGCGCAGGCCACCCTCCTCAAGCCGGCCACCGGCCAGCTGCACCTCCAGGTCGTAGAAGCGCACCGGGCCGCGGTGGCCGGGATCGTCCGAAATCGCCAGGAAACGTCCGGTCTGGGGGTCCCAGGCCAGGCCCGACAGGCCACCGACCAACGTGTCTTCGAGGATCGTCCTGGCCGGCAGCTCCGCGGACCCCAGGAACTCGATGAGCCCAATGTCGGTCGCCCGGCCGCTCGCGGTCCCCAGCAGAGCCATCAGCATCCAGGCGAGCGCCGCGCCCCGCGGCCGACGGCAGGGGGAGATCTCCGACCTTGCCGTTCGGACAGCCAGGGGCAGCGGCAGTGACGTGGACGAACGCCGGTCGGATCGGGCGGCTGAAGCCAGGTGCCAGCCGTTTCGTCGCGGCCCCGGGTGCCCCGGCCCCAGGTGCCAGGCGCTTCGGTGCGGCAAACCCGCTCGCCCCAGGTGCCAGGCGTTTGGCCGCAGCGGCTGCGGTGACGAGTGCGAGCCGCGGTTCGAACGGACTGCCGACCTGCCACAGCGAGAGATGCGCATTTCGGCATTCTCGCCTAAGCTTGACCCGCGGGTGAAGGGCGGCTACCTTGGGGAGTCCATGGCGCGGCTTGCCCATGTCAGCCAGCCCGAACCGCGGTGGGTTCCTTCACCCGCCGGCCACGGCCTTGGGCCCAGCGAGCACCCGGAGAGGGAGGGGAGAGGCACCGTGCACGCCAGGCCCGAGCGCCGCCGCCACAACCGCTATCTGGCCGGCGAGATGCGGCTCACCTCGCCGACCCTCTCGGGCTCGGTGCTCAACGTCAGCCGCCGCGGGCTCGGCCTCCAGACCTCGGAGCGCGTGACGCTGGGCCGCCGCTACCGCTTCCAGCTCGCCAACGACCGGGTCAGCGTCCGGCTCGAGGGCGAGGTGCGGTGGAGCCGGCTGGTGAGCACCTACCGCACCCTGTCCGGCGACGTCCTGCCGCTGTTCGAGGTCGGCATGTGGCTGACCGGCGACGTTGCCGCCCGCCGCCCGCTCGAGCGGCTGCTGCGCGGGCTGCGCAAGGTCCAAGCCTAGCCGGAACAGTCGTCAGCCTGAGGCGCTCGCCGGGTCGCGCGGCACGGGCAACAGGGGCTCGAGGGTCTCGAGGACGATCTCGGCCGCCAGCCGGTGACCGGGGGCGGTGAAGTGAGACTCGTCCGCGAAGTAGGCGGCGCGGCCCTTGAAGAGCGTGTACAGGTCGACCAGCGGCAAGTCCTCGCTGTCGGCGACCTCGGCGCTGGCGGCGTTGTAGAGATGCGCGAAGGTCTTCCAGCGCCGGGGGCCGCGCACGTCGCCCGTGTAGGGGCGGGTGAGGAGCACCACGCCGATCCCGCGCTCGCGTGCCTCGGTGGCGATCTGGGTGAGGTTGGCCCGGTACTCGTCCAGCGGGACTCGCGGTTCGAGGCCGCCGCGGGCGGCGAGCGCTCGCAGCCGGCCCCAGACGACGGTCAGGAGCTGACCCACCCGCCGGCGCCGCACCAGGCGCTCGAAGCGCTGACCGGTGAGCGGCCGGCGGGCGAACTCCCGGTCGGGCAGCGCCACCGGGTGGGCGTCGTTGGAACCGAACGAGATCAGCACGAGGTCGGGCTCGAGCGCCAGCGCCTCGCGGAAGCGCCGCAACCCCTGGAACGACGTGTAGCCGTAGACGCCGGCGTTGACCACCGACCAGCCGGGGTCGCGCTCGGAGAGCGCCAGGTGGAGATAGCCCGGCCAGTGGGCGCCGGCGGCGCCACCCCACCCGAGGGTGTTGGAGTCTCCAACCGCCACCACCCGGAACTCCCCGGGCATCTTGGGCGCGTCCAGCTCGGGCCCGCGGAAGCCCTGCGCGTTGAACACCTCGAACCCGGCCCGCGGCCGCCAGATGAGCTCCGGGTCCCAGACGAAATGGCTGTCCTCGAAGACATGGTACGCGCGGGCGTCGCTGGTGCCGCCGACGGCAACGTCGAGGGCTCCCGGCTCGAAGTCGATCGCGCGCAGGAGCTGCTCGGCCAGCACCAGGGCAACCGCCACGGACGCCGCCGCCAGCCCGAGATTGACCGCGAAGCCAGCGAGCCGCCTCATCGGCCCCCCGCCTCCAGCGAGGTGCCAGCCACTTCGGGCGCGGTGGGCACTTCGGGCGTGGTGATCGGCCCGTGAAGCGAGGTGCCAGCCATTTCGGGCGAGGTGCCAGGCATTTCGTGGGGTGGGCTGGGCGGTGTCGCCGCCGAAATTTCGGGGGTGCCCAGCATGCGCTGGAGCTCGGCGTTCCCGCTCCGCCGCGCCCACCACCGGGCGTCGGCGCCCTGCTGGCTGCGGCCGGGGTCGGCTCCGGCAGCCAGCAGGGCGGCGGCCGCGGCCGTGTGCCCCGCGCGCACCGCCTGGAGCAGCGGGGTCCCGGCCGCCCGAGTGGTCAGGTTGGGATCGGCGCCGGAATCCAGAAGGACTCGGACCACCTCGGCGTGGCCCTCGCGGGCCGCCCAGTGGAGCGGCGTCCAGCCCAGGGCGCTGACCGGGTCGACGGTCGCCCCGGCGCGCAGCAGGACCCGGGCGATCTCCTCCGAGCCCTTCCGCCCCACCCAATGGAGGGCGGTCCAGCCGTCCCGGTCCCGGCGGTCGGGGTCGGCGCCGCCCTCGAGCAGTTGCCTGGCAATGGTCTTCCGTCCCGACCGCGCCGCCCGAATCAGCGGCGTCTCGCCGACGGTGGTGGGGACATTCGGATCGGCGCCGCCGTCGAGCGCCGCCTTGAGCAGCAGGCGGCCGCCACTCTCGGCGATCTTGTGGAGCACGGTCTCGCCGGCGCTGTCCGTCTGACCGACGGTCACGCCAGCCGCCGTCAAGGCCGCGACACAAGCCTCATGCCCCTCCACGCCGGCCTGCAACAAGGCACGAGGCGCCTCCATCTCGCTCCCCGCCTTCGCCGCCAGCAGCGCCTCCAGAGCGCGGCACTTGCCGGCCCGCGCGGCCTCGACCAGGGCACCCGCGCTGGGGACCCCGGTCGCCATCACCCGCCGCACCCGCAGGGGGTCGTCGGCTTCCACAGCGGCCGAGAGTGACCCCTCGCTCGCCCCGCTCGCGGGCTGGTCTCCAACCTCGACCCCGGCCGGGTCGGGGACCGCCCGTTCGGCGTGGCCGGCGCACGTGGTCGAGGCCAGCAAGACCACGGTGATTCCGGCCACCGGCAGAGCCCGAGCACGCACGGGCGGATCCTATCCGCGATCAAACCCAGTCATCCCGCTGTCATTGGCCCTCAACCAACCTCGACCCGACCGCCGTTGCCCGACAGAGCTCCCGTGGGCGAACGGAACGGCCCTTCTGGTCCAACGCGAAGTGCCCCTCCCGACGTGCCTGGCACCCCGGCACCCGGCTCCACGAAGGGCCTGGCAACCCCGGAGGCGCCGGCGGGCACCTCGGCAGAGTCGGTTAGGCTGGCCAAGTCTGGCCCTCGAACCAGTCCACATGCCCGTCCCTGACGCGCCTCTGCCCGAACCCCCTGGCACCTCCCTCCAGCGAGCTGCCGAAAAGGGTGGCACCTCGCGGGGCGGCACCTCGCGGGGCGGCGCCTCGCGGGGCACTTCGCGGGGGGGCTGGGGGAGGAGGGTGGTCGTGGCGGGGGTGTATCTGGTCTGGGTGGTGGCGCTGCTGGAAGGTGCCAGCCGTTTCGGGCTGTCGGAACGGGGGCTGTTCGAGCGGGTGCGGGGCGGGAGCGACGCGGCGTGGAGGCTCGAGTGGGTGCGGCGGCACGCCGGCGGGGTCGAGGTCTACTATCCGTTCGACGTCTACCATCCGACGCGCGGCTGGGCGGTCAAGCCGCTCTTGCGCGGGGCCGACGTCTTCGGACCCGGATCGGTGAACAGCAATTCGGAGGGGCTGCGCGGCACGACCGAGTTCACGCTCGAAAAGCCCGCCGGCAAGACCCGGGTGCTGGCTTTCGGCGACTCCTTCACCTTCGGCGACGAGGTGGCCGACGGCGAGACCTGGGTCGCCCGCCTCCAGGAGCTGCTCCCCGCCGCCGAGGTCCTCAACTTCGGGGTCCACGGCTACGGGCACGACCAGATGCTGGTCTACCTGCGCGAAGAGGGCGTCCGCTACCAGCCCGACCTGGTACTCCTCGGCTTCGTCCAGGACGACATGCCCCGCAACCTGCTCGAGTTCCGCGACTACGCCAAGCCGCGCTTCGAGCCCACCGCCGCCGGCCTCGCGCTCCGCAACGTCCCGGTGCCGCCGCCCGCCGAGGTGCTCGCCGCCGAGCGCTTCCGGCCGCGGCTGCTCGACCTGCTGGACGTCATCTACCAGGCCTACCTGCGGAAGGTCGACATCGCCGAGCGCCGCATGAAGCGGGTGACCGAGGCCATCCTCGACGCCATGGTCGAGGACGCGCTCGCCGCCGGCGCGGTGACGGTCTTCGCGTACCTCCCTCACAGCCAGGAGATCACCGATCCCGAACTGAACCTCGAGGCCGAGGTGTTCTTCACCGACTACTGCTACGACCGCGCCGCCTACTGCCTCAACCTGCGCCCCGCCTTCGCCGCCGCCCACGCGGAAGGCCTCCCCCTCAAGACCGCCGGCCACTGGCACGCCACCGGCCACCGCTTGGCGGCCGCCGAGATCGCCGACTACCTCACCGCCAGGGGGTTGGTCCCGCCGCGGACAGACCGCGCGGAAAACGACGCCAAGATGAGTGACGCCCGTGGAACGAGCCCCGAGCGACAACCCATGAGCGAGGATCCGTGAAGCGAGAACCAGTGAGCTGGGGGCCGTGAGCGAGACACTGCAAGCAGCACCCTCGAGCGAGACCCGATGAGCAGCCCTCTCCTGAGCGACGCTCCTGGCAGCGGGGCCGCGGCCGGCCCCGCCCCCGGCCTGGTCGACCTGGTGCTCCCGATCTACAACGAGGCCCACGTCCTCGAGCGCTCGGTCGACCGCCTGGTCGCCGCCATGCGCCGCCTCGGCGTCGATGGCTTCGGGGTCGTCATCGCCGACAACGGCTCTACCGACTCGAGCCGCGAGGTCGGCGAGCGCCTGGCGGCGCAGCGCCCCGAGGTCTCCTACCTCGGTTTGCTCCAGAAGGGCCGCGGCCTCGCCCTCCGCAAGACCTGGTCGGAGACCGACGCCGAGCTGTCGCTCTACATGGACGTCGACCTGTCGACCGACCTGGCGGCGGTCCCCGAGACGATCCGCCTCCTGCGCTCGGGCTGTGCCCTGGTCACCGGCTCGCGGCTCGACGCCCGCTCGAAGACCAGGCGCTCGCTCAAGCGCGAGGTCCTGTCGCGCGGCTACAACCTGCTGATCGCGCTCCTCTTCCGGCGCCGCGGCTGGGACGACGCCCAGTGCGGCTTCAAGGGCATCCGGGTGCGGGAGATCCGCCCGCTGCTGCCGCTGGTCGAGAACAACCACTGGTTCTTCGACACCGAGCTGCTGCTGGTCACCCAGGCCGCCGGGCTGCGGATCGGCTCGCTGCCGGTGACCTGGGTCGAGGATCCCGACAGCCGGGTGTGCATCGCCTCGACGGTGTGGGAGGACCTCCAGGGCCTGGCCCGCGTGCGCCGCACCCTGGGCCCCAAGATCCGCGCCTGGCGCCGGGCCGCCGCCGGCCAGGAGGCCTGAGCCGCCGTGTCGGCCGCCGGACAGATCGACGGGCGATCCCGCCGGGGCCCCCGGCCGTGACCACACCGCGCCCCCGCCTCGAGCGGCTGCGCTGGCTGGCGGCGCCGCTCACGGTCTTCGCTGCCAGCCGTCTGGGCGTCCTGGCGGTCGCCTACCTGGCGATGCCGCTGATCGCCGACTCGCCCAACCCGCCCCCCTACCACCTGCGCGGCACCGACAACCTGCTGCTCGACGTCTTCGGCAGCCGCTGGGACACCGGCTTCTACGTCAGCATCGCCGAGGAGGGCTACAAGTACGAGGGCGTCGAGTTCCCCTCGGTCGCCTTCTTCCCGCTGCTGCCGATCCTGATGGCGCTGCTGGGCGGGCTGGTCGGCGACCCGCTCGTCGCCGGCATCCTGATCAGCAACCTGTCGTTGCTCGGCGCGATGGTCCTCTTCTACCGCCTGGTGGCCGACCAGCTCGGCGACAAGGTGGCCGGCCGCGCGGTCTGGTACCTGGCGATCTTTCCCTCCTCGGTCTTCGGCTCGGCGGTCTACACCGAGTCGCTCTTCCTGCTGACCAGCATCGGCTCGCTCTTCCTGGCGCGCCGCGGCCGCTGGGCGGGCGCCGGGCTGGTCGGCGTCGCCGCCGCGCTCACCCGCTTCCAGGGATTCCTGGTCGCCGTGCTGCTCGCCGCCGAGTGGTGGCGCCAGCGCCGGGAGTCCCCGGCCGGCAGCGGAACCCCCTTCACCGCCCTCCTGGCCCCCGCCGCCACCCCGCTCGGCACCGCCGCCTACATGACCTACTGCTGGCAGGCCTTCGGCGACCCGGTCGCCTTCCTGACCGCCGCCTCGGCCTGGGGCCGGGTGCCGCGCTCGCCGTACGCGACCATGGCCGAGGTCCTGCAAGCGCCGGCCGAGGGCTGGGGGCCGGCTCTCCTCGCCGGCCGCATCCACCTCGACAACTGGATCGACCTCGGCGTCGTGCTGCTGTTCGTCGTCATGGGCTGCGTGCTGCTGTCGCTCAAACGCTGGGGCGACGGGCTCTACGTGCTGCTCGGGGTCACCGTCTCCTTCGGCTCCGGGCTGCTGATGAGCCAGCGGCGCTACATGTGGATGCTCTTCCCGGTCTTCGTCCTCGTCGGCCAGTGGGGCTGGCGGCCGTGGGTCGACCGCACGGTGACCGTGCTGTCGCTCTGCGGCCTGGCGCTCTTCACCGCCCTTTTCGCCAACGGCTACTGGGTCGGGTAGCCGCGCCGCCATGGACCCCTCCCCATCGTCCGGCGCGCCGGCGCCGCCCCAGCGCGGCCCCTCCCGTTCCGTGGTGGACCGCCGCACCACCGGCCGCCGGGCGACCGCCGTCGCCTTTCTGGCGCCGCTCGCGCTCTACCTGGCGACGATGGCGCCCACCATCTACAACCTCGACAGCGCCGAGCTGACCACCGCCGCCTACTCGGGCGGGCTGGTGCGGGCCACCGGCTACCCGCTCTACCTGCTGATCGGCCGCGCCTGGAGCCGGCTGCCGATCGGCGACGTCGGCTACCGGATGAACCTGCTGTCGGCGGTCTGCGGGGCGCTGACCATCGCCCTCGGCTGGCGCCTCCTCCGCCGGCTAGGGGTCGGCACCTGGGCCGCCTTCGGCGCCCTCGGGCTGCTGGCCGCCTCGCGCTTCTTCTGGGCGATGTCGCTGATCGCCGAGGTCTACACCCTCCACACCCTGATGATGGCGGCGATCCTCCTCGCCCTGCTGCGCTGGGGCGAGCGGCCCTCCACGAAACGCCTGGCACTTGCCGCCTTCCTGGTGGGGCTGGGGTTCGGCAACCACGTGGCGACCGTCCTGCTGGCCCCCGGGGCGCTGGTCTACGTGCTGGCGGTCGAGGGGCGGCGGGCGCTCCGCCCGCGGCCGCTGGCGGCTGCCGCCGGCGCCCTGGCGGCCGGTCTCGCGGTCTATCTCTACCTGCCCCTCGTCTACCTCACCGAGCCGGCCTTCAACTACGTCGGGCACTACGACGCCACCGGCGAGTTCCAGGCGGTCGACCTCACCACCCCGGGTGGGCTCTGGTGGCTGGTCTCGGGCCGCGCCTTCGCCCACGTCATCATGGCCTACACCCCGGCCGAGCTGCTCGGCGAGGTCGGCCACTTCGGGGGCGAGCTGGTGCGCGCCTTCATGGCCATCGGGCTGGGGCCGGGGCTGCTGGGCCTGGCGGTCCTCCTCCGCCGCCGCCCGCGCCGTGGCCTGCTGCTGGCGCTGATGTTCGCCTGCAGTGCCGGCTTCTACGTCAACTACCGGGTGGTCGACAAGGACACCATGTTCCTGCCCGCCTACCTGGTGTGGGCGCTGTGGGCGGGGCTCGGCTACCAGTGGCTCCTCGACTGGGTGGGCCACCACACGGGCGCCCCCGGACCGCTGTGGCCGCGGCGGCTCCACCACCTGCTCCACGCCCTGATGGCCGCCGGGGTGGCTCTGGCGGTGCTGTGGAACGGGCCCCTGGTCGACCTCTCGGACGACGCCAGCACCCGGGTCCGCGGCGAGCAGATCCTCGAGCGAGCGCAGCCCGGTGCCCTGGTCATCGGCTGGTGGAGCACCGTCCCGGTGGTCGAGTACCTCCAGCTCGTCGAGGGCCAGCGCCCCGACGTCCAGCCGCTCAACCGCTTCCTGATCGCTGCCGACGACCTGCGCGAGCTGATCCTCGACCAGCTCGGCCGCCGTCCGGTCTACCTCGACGAGCCGCCCGACGAGCTGCTCCCCGGGCTCGAGGGCGAGCAGGTGGGGCCGATCTTCCGCCTCTACCGGGCCCCCGAAGAGGAGTCCGCGGAGGAGCCTGAGGAGGCCCTGAAGGAGGCCGAGGAGGCCCTCGAGGAAGCGCCCGGCGACCTGTCATGAGCCTGTCATCCGGCGGCCCGTACCTTCCCCTGCGAGGAGTGCCAAGGAGCGCCGGAGGAGCCCTCATGCGACGATTCATCCGCTTCATGACCGCCCTCGCCGTCTGCCTGTCGGGCTGGGTGGTGGTGCCGTTTGCCGCCCTGCCCTCCAAGGTCTTCGGCTGGGAGGAGTACGCCGGTGCCTACTCGCTCATCTTCGAAGACGGCTTCGAGTCCGGCGATCTGTCGCAATGGACGCGGATCATCCCCGCCCCACCGTTCCTCCGGTTCCACGACGTCGAGGACGGCGGCTTCTACCAGACCGGCCTGCGGCTCGACCGCGAGGCCCTGCGGCCGTTGAAATCGCGGCCGGCCGAGGTCCTGGTCGGCCACTCGCGCCACGACGTCCCGCTGTTCGTCGTCGAGGCAGCGGACCGCAGTGACGGCCTCAGGGTCCGGGCCCGGGCGCGCCGCGACAACGGCTCCTGGGTCGAGAGCCCCTGGCGCCGGGTGCGGAGCGACTACCGCGCCCTCGAGCTCGAGTGGCGCAAGGCGCTCGAGGAGACCGAGGACGGAGCGCTCTTCCTGGCGGTCGACGGCCGGCTCCTGCTGTGGCTGGTCGACCTCGACAACGACCGCGAGGAGCTGGGCGCGATCGGCCTGGCCGAGATCGAGGGCCAGCCGCTGGTGCGGCGCGCCGACGGATAGCCGCCAACGCCGGACGGAACGCGGCGCCATCCATCATGACCGTCGGAGTCGCCACCCCCGAGCAGGCCCTCGGCGGGCGGCCGGCGGTCCCGGCGGCCCTGCCGGCCTCGCCGGGCCCCGCCGCCGCGCTCCGGCGGCGCCTGCTGAGCGGCTCCTTCCCCCGCTTCTGCCTGGTCGGGGCCAGCAACACCCTGCTGAGCTTCTCGGTCTTCCGGCTCGGCCTTCTGCTCTTCGCTCCCCTGTGGGGCACCGCCGCCGCCGCCCAGGCGGTGGCCTACGGCGCCGGCATCGTCTGGAGCTACGCGTGGAACAGCCGCTGGACCTTCCGGCACCGCGGCGCCCTGGTCCCCACCTTCTCGGCCTTCGCCGGCGCCCAGCTCTTCATGCTGGCGCTGAGCGCCGGGCTGGTCGGCCTCGCCATCGACGGTCTTGCGCTCCCTGCCACCGCGTCCTGGGTCGGGGTAACAGCGGCGGTCACCGTCCTCAACTACCTGACCCTCAAGAAGCTCGTCTTCCGCCGCTGAGCCGGGCGGAGGCCTCGAGGGTCGCCGAAACCGGGCCTTCAGGGCACTTCGTCCCCGGGCCGCCGCAGGTCGAGCCGCGCGCAGACCCGGATGCCGGGTCGGTCGGCCAGACGGCCGGCGATCGTGGCCAGGGTGTCGCCGGCCACGGGGTGGCGGAAGCCGGGCGCGGCGTCGGCCAGCGGCAGGGCGACGTAGGGGCGGGTGAGGATCTCGGGGTCGGGCAGCACCAGGTCGGGCTCCTCGACGACCAGGTCGTCGTAGAGCGCCAGGTCGAGGTCGAGGGTGCGGGGGGCGTTGCGGTCGGCGCCACGGCGGCGGCCGAGCCGCTCCTCGAGCGGGCGGAGCAGTCCGAACTTGAGCCGGCGCGGCGGCAGCTCGGTCTCGACCAGGACCGCGGCGTTGAGGAACCGCGGGGTGCCGGGGGCGCCAACCGGGTCGGACTCCCAGACCCGCGAGACGGCCACCAGCCGGAGCTGCTCGCCGAGCCGCCGGACGGCCTCGGGCAGGTGGCGCTCGGGGTCGATGTTGGAGCCCAGCAGGATCAGGGCTCTTCTGGGGCCGATCGGCGGCATTCGGTCGCGGTCGTCGGCGATCGGCGGCGGCAGCGCCGGCGGCGTCCCGGCGCTCAGGCGTAGTCGGCGGCGGAGCGCTCGATCTCGACGCCCACGGAGCGGGCGAAGCGCAGGGCGCCCAGTTTCTCCACCCGCACCACGGCGCGGGTGGCGCCGTGATCGACCACCGCGATGCGGGCCACGGCGGCCGCCAGGGCCTCGACCAGGTAGTGCTCCGAGGACTCGACGTAGGCGATCACGTCCTTGGTCAGGGTGCGGTAGTTGAGCGAGTCGGCGACGTCGTCGGAGGCGGCGGCGCGCCGGGTGTCGAGGTAGACGGTCAGGTTGACCAGGATGTCCTGCTTCTTCTCGCGCTCCCAGTCGTTGAGCCCGACGATGCCGCGGACCAGCAGGTCGTTGATGAGAATCCGGTCTTCGGCCACGGCCCGCGCTCCCGTCCGGATTGTGCGACCGCCTCCCGGAGCTGTCAAACCGGTGCCCGGAGCCTTCAGCGCCGATCCCGCCGGGCGACCGGTGCAGCCGGCGGACGCTGCGGATCGGCCCGGGCGCCGAGGGCAAGGGCCACGATGCCGGCCACCAGGCCGAGCCCCAGCAGCACGCTCTCCCAGACCAGCGACTGGGCGACGGCCAGGGCCGGAGGCGCCGCGAACGGCACCAGCAGCGCCGCGAAGGCGGCCTGGCGAACGCCGAGACCGCCCAGGCCGACGGGCAAAGAAGCCGCCAGCTTGGCTAGCGGCCAGGCCAGCAGCCAGACCGCGAGCGGCAGGTCGAGCCCCATCGAGTCGCCCAGCGCGATGTTGAGCAGCAGCATCCCGGACTGGACGCCGAGGGCCAGCGCCAGCGCCACGGCGGCCACCCGCGGCCGCCGGGCCAGGCCACCGAAGGCGGAGCGCGCCTTCTCCCAAAGCGGCTGCAGCCGGACCGGCAGCCGGGCGGGCGGCAGTCTCCACGCCAGCAGCGCGCCGCCGGCCAGCCCGGCGGCCAGCAGCATGCTGACCGCGGCCAGGGCGCGTCCGGCCCGCGGATCGAGAGCCTCCGGGAGCAGGGCGCCGCCGGCCGCGGCCAGCAGCACCAAGGCCGTGGCGTCGACGGCCCGGTCGGCGACCAGGGCCACCGCCACCGTCCCGACCGGCCGGCCGGCGCGGACCAGGACGGCGCCCCGCACCAGGTCGCCACCCGCCGCCGAGGGCAGGAAGTTGTTGGCGAAGATGCCGCCGGCGTGGGCCCCGAGCGCCAGCCGATAGGGCGCCGGCGCCCCGGCGGCCCCCAGCAGCAACCGCCACTTGCCGGCGGCGACCGCGTGCAGGAGCACGGTTCCCACCAGCCCGGCCAGCCACTCGCGCCAGCCGGCGCGCCGCAGGCCGGCCAGCAGCTCTTCAGTCGGCAACAGGAGGAGCAGCAGGGCGAGCAACGCGGCGGTGACCGCCGCCCGCCACAGCAGCCCGGCCGGGGAGCGCCGCCACGACGTCCCCGCCGGAGACCCTGCCACCGTCACGGCGGTCGAGCTTACTCCCCTTCCTGAAACGCGAAACCGGCCGGGCGGGGCCCGGCCGGTTTGCGAAGGCGGGAGGTTCCAGTCTCGGTGAGCTCGAAAATGACTTTACCCTGGTGAGATCCAGGGAAGGGGGTGGGATGGTAGAGAAGGGTCGGAGATCCAGAAAACCTCCGTAGAGATGGATGGAACTCTCGAGAAAGGGGGGAACCTCCCGCAGCTCTTTAGAGCTCTTGATGGGGACAGTATAGCAGCTTGTGAAGCATTTCACAAGTCCCTTACGAAAATCGCCGGGAATCGGCGAAACCCCTCTTCTGAAGGGCTTTTTCCGCTCGCCACCGGGCGCCTGCGCCCCCGGGTCGGCTCCGCACCCGGCCGGCATCTGTTGAAGAATCCCTCGGCCGCCCAGGGGGCGAAGCGCCTACCGCTGCCCGATCGAGCCGTGGTGCACGCGGCGCGGTGGGCGCAGGGGAATGACGCTCCCGGGCTGCCGCCTGAGCAGCTGCTCGAGGACGCTCGGGCCTTGCCGGTGGTTCGGCGGCTCCTCCGGCAGGTCGTGGACCGCCCGAACGTGGCCGGGCTCGAACCACCCGGCCGGGAAGACCGCCACCGGATAGCCGTACGACGGAACCACCAGCGCCGGCGGCGCCTCGCGGGGCTCGCGGACGCGCTCGACCTGCGATAGGGCGAGCAGCTCGACGGCCTGCGCCAGGCGCTCTTCGCGGGCGGCCGCCTCGCGTTGGCGCGAGATCGCCTCGCGGGCGCGGTCGCGGGCGGCCAGCTCGTCGGCGCTGATCCACTCGCCCTCCAGGAGCAGGAAGCCGCGGCGGCGCATCAGCTCCTCGTAGGGCATCCAGCGGTCGAGCTCCTCGTCGAGCACGTAGCCCAGGGCGCGCATTCGCGGCGCCAGCCCTTCGAGGTGCGGGTCGAGGCGGGCGGCGGTCTTGGCCGCCTGGATGGCGCCGTGCTCGATGCCGCGTCGGGTGGCCCATCCGGCGAGCTCCAACCAGTCGGCGGCAGCGGCCGGCTCGAGGTCGGAGAGCCGGTCGGCGCGCGCAAAGTACTCTTCGAGGTCGGTCGCGGAGCGCTCGATGCGCCGCACCAGCGAGAGCGGCAGGGTCAGCTCGCCGTAGGCCAGCCGCAGGCGCACCTGCGAGGCGGTGACCTCGGTGACCACGCCTTCGAAGGAGTTGCCGTTGTCGAGGAGGACGAGGTCGGCGCCGGCCGGTGCGGCGGTGGCGAGCAGCAGGACGGCGGCTAGGTGACGCATCGCGATCGAGGCCTGGATTCTAGCACTCGACTTCTGAGCTCCCGGCACCGCATCTGCGATGGCATCGTATCTGCGGTGGCATCGTATCTGCAGACGGATGGGCGCCGAGCGCGTGGAAACTCCGGTTCTCGCTTTTGCCACTCTGTTTCTGGGGCTGGTGCTGGGGCCACAGCCGGTGGAGGTATTGGCGGGCGACGGGGTGGCGGCGGTCGAGGTCTGGCTCGACGGCCAGCGGCTGGAGACCCTCGAAGCGCCGCCATGGAAGCTACTCTGCAATTTCGGCGCCGAGCTGGCGCCACACCGTCTGGAGGCGGTGGGGCTAGACGCCGAGCGCCGCGAGCTGGCCCGGGTCGAGCAGTGGATCAACCTGCCGCGGCCGCCGGCCGAAGCGCAGGTGGTCCTGGAGGGCGGCGAGGACGGAGTCGGCGTCGCCGCCAGGCTGGCCTGGCAGAGCGTCACCGGCGAGGCCCCGCGGCGGGTGACGGCGTGGTTCGACGGCGCGCAGCTCGAGGTCGAGAATTCGGCCCGCATCGAGCTGCCGCCCCACGATCCGGCCCAGCTCCACTTCCTGCGCGTCGAGTTGGATTTCTCCGATCTCTTGACCTCCTCGGTCGAGCTGACCTTCGGCGGCGGTTTTGCCGAGCGCCTGGGCGCCGAGCTGACCGCGGTGCCGGTGGAGGTCGAGGGCGGCCTGCGGCTGACGCGCCACGACCTCGAGGGCCGGTTGCGCTCGGGCGGCGTCGCGCTAAGGGTCGTGGCGGTCGACGAGGGTCTGGCCGAGCTGGTGATCGTGCGCGACCCCGGAGCCCAGGCCGGCCTGGTCGAGCTGGGGCGGCGGGCCCGCACCCGGCTCCAGCGCAGCCAGATGCTGCGCGGCTCGGCGCTCGACGCCCTGCGCTACGCCGGCGGCCTCAAGGGCAACGTCCGCGTGCGCTTCCTGTCACCGGTCCCCCAGAGCGCGGCGGGCGGCGGCCACCGCTTCGAGTTGTTCACGCCGTCGCCCGAGTTCACCCAACACGACGGCGGGCTCTATTGGCTGGCCGCCAACGTCCACCCGGCGCTCGAGACGCCCGGCGAGGAGCGGCTCGCCGAAGCAGTGGCGGTCGCCGGCATGACCGCCAGCGGCCGCAACCGGCGGCGGGCGGTGCTGGTCCTCGCCGGCCCCGAGCCCGGCGCCGGCGGCCGCTTGACGCCCGTCGAGGCGCGCCGCTACCTGGAGCGGCTGCGGGTGCCGCTGGTCGCCTGGTCGCCGGCCCCCGAGACCCGGCGCTGGCGGGCCAGGAAGGACCGCTCCAAACGGGCCGCCGGCGGGGGCGACGGACCGGCCGGGTGGGAGGCCGCGGTGCCGATCCGCAGCCTCGCCGAGCTCGACCGCCAGGCCCGGGCACTGGCCCGGCGCCTCGAGCGCCAGCGGATCGTGTGGCTGGAGGGCACCCACCTGCCGCAGACGGTCACGCTGTGGCCGCCGCTGCCGGGCGTCCGCCTGGCCGGAGCGGAGGAAGCGCCGGCGACGGGCACCGGCGGACCTCCACCACGGGCTGCTAAGTTCCGCCATCTGTATAATTTCGCCGCCGGGGACGTCAGGGATGCCGACCAAGAAACGAGACCGCAAGTCGGGAGCCATCGAGTCCAAGCGCATCCCGATCCAGCGCGAGATCGAGATCCGCTTCCCCCACTTCGAGGGCTTCGTCACCGAGGCCTCCTCGAACCTGTCGATGACCGGCATGTTCGTGCAGTCGGACAGCCCGCAGGAGCCGGGCACCGAGTTCTCGTTCAAGTTCCGGATCGAGGACTGGAAGCTCATCCAGGGCACCGCCGAGGTGGTGTGGAAGCGCGAGCAGGCCGAAGGCGCCGACCGGCCGGCCGGCATGGGGGCCCGTTTCCTCGAGCTCGACGCCCAGAGCCGCCGCATGGTGCGATGGGTGGTCGAAAAGCACATCCACGAGGGCGGCAAGCCGTTCGAGCTGGGACCGGCACCGGCCTCGCCCGGACCGCGGCCGGCGCCCGCCGCGAGCGCCGAGGTCGCCGGCGCGGCGGCCGCCCCCACCGCGCCCGAGGCGCGGACCGTCGGCTCGCGGCCGGGGACCGCGCCGACCACGAGCACCGCCTGGCGCCGGGCGGCCCGCCGCCGGCGAGCGACCCGCCTGACGCTGGCCGCCGCGGCGGTGCTGCTGATCGCCGCCGGCGCGCTGGCGCTGGCCCTCAGCCGGCGCCAGACGCCGGCGGCGGCCCGCCGGCCGGCAGCGGCCGCCGAGGCGGCGGCGAAGCCGGCCGGGACCGCGGCCGAGACCGCGACCGCCGAGGCGGCGACGGCCCCCTCGGTCTCGGAGGAGGCGCAGATCACCGCCCTGGTCCGCCGCTGGGCCGACGCCTGGTCGGAGCAGCGGGTGGAGGACTACCTGAGCTGCTACGCCAGCGATTTCGAGACCCCGGACCGGCTGCGGCGCAGCGAGTGGGAGGCGCAGCGGCGCGAGCGGCTGCAGGCACCCGGGTTCATCCGCGTCGCCATCACCGCGCTGGAGGTCGAGCCGGCGGCCGACGGCCGGGCCCGCGCCACCTTCTTCCAGAACTACCGCTCCGACCGCTTCGAAGACACGGTCCGCAAGACCCTCGAGCTGGTCCGCGAGGAGGACGGCTGGAGGATCCGCGAAGAGCGGATCACCGGCTGATCGCCGCGCCGTAGAGGCGGCGGGCGTTGTCGGCGGTGGCCTCGGCGACTGCCTCGCGCGTCAGCTGCTTGATCTCGGCGACGGCGGCGAGCGAAAGCTCGACGTTGGCGGGCTCGTTGCGCGCCGCGGGGTCGGGGCCCAGCACCGGGCTGTCGGTCTCGAGCAGCAGGCAGGAGAGCGGCAGCCGGGCGACCAGTTTGCGTTTCTGGGGCGAGCGCACCACCGACGGGGGCACCGAGAAGAAGTAGCCGGCCTCGACCCCGGGCAGGGCGCTGGCGGCGCGGCCGTCGAAGGCGTGGAGCTGGACCCGCCGGGCGCCGCGCTCGATCAGGAACTCGACGGTGGCCCGCCCCGCCGAGCGCGAGTGGACGTTGAGCGGCAGGTCGAGCTCGGCGGCCAGCGCCACGAACCGGCCGAAGATCTCGCGCTGGACCTCGCGCTCGGCCTCGTCCTGGACCTTCCAGTAGTCCAGGCCGACCTCGCCGATCGCGACCAGCCGCGGCCGCTGGCGGCGGATGAGCTCCTCGACGCCGACCGCCGCCTCCAGATCGAGCACCGTCGGGAACAGCCCCGCCGCCGGCCGCACCAGCGGATGGCGCTCAGCCAGACGCAGGTTGGCCTCGGCGTCGGCGAGGTCCTCCCCCACCGCCACCACCGCCGTCACCCCGGCCGCCGCCGCCCGCTCGAGAACCGCCTCGAGGTCGCCGGCGAACGACGGGTCGGACAGGTGGGCGTGGGTGTCGACGAGCCCGGTCAGAGGAACCTCCGGGGAGCCGCCGGCGAGGGCGATCAGCCGGTGACGCGCTGGCCGCCAGCGTAGACGTTGAAGCGGCCGTCGCGCAAGAAACCGATCAGGGTCATGCCCAGCCGCCCGGCGAGCTCCACCGCCAGCGAGCTGGGGGCGCCCACCGCGGCGAGCGCCGGGAGCCCGGCCAGGGCCGCCTTCTGGACCAGCTCGAAGCTGGCCCGGCCGCTGACCAGCAGCAGCCGCCCCGCCGCCGGCAGCCGCTCGTCGAGAAACAGCGAGCCGACGAGCTTGTCGAGGGCGTTGTGGCGGCCCACGTCCTCGCGCAGCACCACCGGCCTGGCGGCGCCGGCCGCGTCCGCCCAGCCCTCTACCGGCGGCTCGAAGAGCGCCGCGGCGTGGAGGCCGCCGGTGCGGGCGAAGACCGGCTGGGCGTCGCCGAGCGCCGCCGGCAGCCGCAGCAGCCACCGCCGCTCGAGCGGTGGACCGGCCGCCGGCCGGCGCGCCGGCAGCTGGGCGAGCACCTGCTCGATCGAGGTCTTGCCGCACACCCCGCAGCTCGAGCTGGTGTAGACGTTGCGGCTCAGCGCCGCGGCGTCGAAGGCCACCCCCGGGGCCAGGTAGGCCTCGACCACGTTACCCCGCTCCTCTGGGCTCGCCGGCTCGCAGTAGTCGAGCCGCCACAGCTCGCGGCGGGCGTGGATCGCGCCTTCGCTGAACAGGAAGCCGGTGGCCAGCTCGAAGTCGTGCCCGGGGGTGCGCATGGTCACCGCCACCGGGTGGCGCACCCGCCGTCCCGCCGTCTCCGCGACGACCCGGATCTCGAGCGGCTCTTCGACCGCCAGCAGGTCCGACCTGTGGACCGGCCCGCCGTCCTCGTAGCCGACCACCGACACCCGCGCCGCCGCCCCCGAGGACCCACCCGGCGGGGCGGGCGGACGGTCGGCGACCCGTTCCGCCATCTCCGGCTAGCCTCCGGCGGCCGGCGGTACGGAGCGGCCGCCCGCTGGCGATGGCGCCGCACCTGCCGGCGGGTCCACCGGCCTCGCGCCGGTGGGCCCGAGCGGCACCACCTCGACCGCCGCGTCGCGGTAGGCGGGGATGCCGCACTCGCCGTCGACCACCCCGCGCGGGATCAGCGCGTTGGCCTCCGGCCAGTACATCATCAGCGCCCCGCGCTCGATGGCGCCCCGCTGCACCCGGCCCTCGAACTCGCCGGCGCTGCTGCGCAGCAGCACCCGGTCGCCGTCGGCCAGACCCAGCCGGGCCATGTCGTCGGCGGCCAGGATCACCCCGTCGCGGGGCGCCCCGGTGGCGGCGTCGCGGCCGCCGAAGACCATGCTGTTGAACTGCTTGCCGCGGCGGGTGGTGAGCTGGAACCGGCCCTCGGGCACCCGCTGGTCGGGCGGCTCGAGGACGATGAAGCGCGCCTTGCCGTCGGCGGTCGCGAAGCGGCCGCCGGCGCACAGCATCGGGCCGCCCCACTGGAACTGGTCGCCCTTGCCCCGCAGCTCCTGGATGCCGTCGTAGAGCGGGATGACGCGGGCGATCTCGCGGCGGATGGCGGCCGTCGACTCGAACTCGATCCGCTCGGCGAACTGCGGCTTGACGCGGGCGGCGAGCTCGGCCAGCACCCGCCACTCGTCGCGCGCCTCGGGCACCCGCGGCCCCGGGATCTCGGGGCTGAAGATCACCCGCCGCTCGGTCGAGGTCTCGGTGTTGCCGCCGGCCATCTCGTAGCGGGTGGTGGCCGGCAGCAACAGCACGACGTCGGCCGGGTCGAACAGCATCTGGGGGTTGAGCACGATGTCGTGGTGGACGCGGAGCGGGATGCGCTCCACCGCCCGGCGCACGTAGGCGCTGTCGGGGAGCACGCCGGCCAGGTTGCTGCCCACGCAGTAGAGCGCCTCCAGCTCGCCGCGGCCGGCGGCGTCGACCATCTCGGCGACGAAGGAGCCGCGCCAGGCGGGGACCGGGAAGCCCCACTGCTCTTCCATCCGCCGCGCCCCCTCCTCGTCGGTGGGCAGCCCGCCTGGGAAGACGTTGGGCACGCACCCCATCTCGGCGCCGCCCTGGACGCCCGAATGGCCGCGGATCGGCATCAGCCCGGCGCCGGGGCGGCCCACCATGCCGCGGGCCAGCGCCAGGTTGGAGACCGCCTTGACGTTGGCCACCCCGTGACGGTGCATGGTGAGCCCCATCGACCAGACGAAGATGGCGCTGCCGGCGCCGGCGTAGAGCCGCGCCAGCTCGGCCATGTCCTCGCTCGAGGCGCCGCTCAGCCGCTCCAGCTCGTGGAAGCTCTGGCCGTCGAGTGCCGCCTCAAGCTCGTCCCAGCCGGTTGTGTGGTCGGCCACGAACCGGCGGTCGACGCCGCCGTCGGCGATCAGCCGCTTGAGGACGCCGTTCAAGAAGGCAACGTCGCCGCCGACCCGGACCCCGAAGAAGCGGTCGCTCATCCGGGTGCCGAGCAGCGCCGAGTCGAAGTTGGAGGGAACCCAGTAGCGCTCCAGCCCGGGCTCGCGGAAGGGATTCACCACCACCACCCGGGTGCCGCGCTTCTTGGCCAGGTGGAGGTACTTCATCATCACCGGCTGGTTGTTGGCGGCGTCGCTACCCAGCAGCACCACCAGGTCGGACTCCAGCAGGTCGCGGTAGCTGCAGGTGGTGGCGGCCCAGCCGATCGAGTGCTTGAGCCCGACGGTGCTCGCCGAGTGGCAGATGCGGGCCGAGTTGTCGACGTGGTTGGTGCCCAGCAGGCGCGCCGCCTTCTGGGCCACGTAGTAGGTCTCGTTGACGGTGCCGCGCGACACCAGGTAGAGGCCCAGCCGGCGGGGATCGATCCCCCGCAGCCGCTCGGCCATCAGCTCCAGCGCCGCCTCCCAGCCGAGCGGCCGGAAGCCCGGCTCGCCGCGACGGCGCACCATCGGCGCCGGCAGCCGGCCCAGCCGCCGCAGCTCGGGCTCGCCGCGGCCGGCGAGCGACCCGGCGTCGGCCAGCAGCCCGGGATCGAACGGCGGCATGGTGTTGAGCCGCAGCAGGTTGAGCCGCAGCCAGCACAGATGCACCCCGTCGATGGTCCAGTCGCGCATCCCGGTGGTGCCCAGGGCGCAACCGTCGCAGACCCCGTCGCGGAGGATGCGCCAGGCGTAGCGGGGGCGGTCGCGGTTCTGCCAGACCGCGCGGACGATCTCGCGGTAGGGACCGAGCTGACGGTCGAACCGGGTCCTCACCGCGACCTCGCCGCGATTCTGGTCAGACGCTTTCCTTCCGCCACGGCAGCCGCCCGCCCGAGGTCCTTTGGCCGGTTGACGTTGAGCAGCAGGTCGGGCCGGTAGAAGGGCAGCTCGGGGCCTACCGGCGCCTCGACCGCGGTCAGCCGATCGAGCAGACCGTGGAGCGAGCGCCGGCCGGCGGCCAGCGCCTCCTCGACCGGGCCGCGGCAGTCGGCCGCGTACCAGGCACAGAGCGGCTGGCGACGGCCGCCCTCGACCGGCACCCGCGCCGCCGGCGGCCGCCCGGCGAGCGGCGGCAGCGGCCGGGCGAGCAGCCAGCGCAGCAGCTCGGGCCCGGCGAACGGCAGATCGCAGGCCAGCAGCAGCACCGGCCGGCCGGCGGCACGATGGAGCGCCGCGTCCAGCCCGCCCAGCGGCCCCTGGTCCGGCACCCGGTCGGCGACCAGCCCGGCGGCGCCCGCCTCGCGGCACAGCTCGCGGTAGCCGGAGCGCGCCGGCGCCACCACGACCACCTGCTCCACCACCGCGCCCAGCGCCTCGACGGCGCGCTCCAGCAGCGAACGGCCCCCCAGCTCGAGCAGCGCCTTGTCCACCCCCATCCGCCGGCTGCCCCCGCCGGCCAGCACCGCGCCGAGCACCCCGGGAATGGGCGGCTGCGGTGCAGGCTCGGTCGATTGGACCACGGACGGATCGAACGGCCAGCGCGGCCGACGTGACGATGGACGAACTACTCGAATCCTACCAGCCGGAGGGGATTGCACCCTCGTTGGCGCCCCGAGCGCCGCGGTCCTGTCCCCACCCCGGCGATGCCGCTCGGACGGTGGCAGTCGGACGGCTAGCAGCCCGTGGTGGAAGTCGGTCGGGTCGGCTGGCGAGCACGGCGGTGCCGGATGCCAGGCGCCGCGACGCAGGCAATGCCGAGCCATTGTCGAGGAGCGGCAACGCCGCAGACGGCTCCGCCCCGCCGCCAGACGGGCCGGTGGACTTGCACCACGGGCTGCTAGGCTGCCGACCTCGGCGCCCCCGGCTTCAAGGCGCCGCGGGCGCTGGCCAAGGCCACGGAAGGCCGATCGAACCTCTACCCGACTCTGCCCCGGGCGAAGCTCGAGCCGATGGCCCGCCGAACTCGGTGCGCCTAACGCGTGACCAGCTCGACGTAACGGACCCCGCCGTGCGACCGCAGCCGGTCGAGGGCGCCGGCGGCCGGGCGTCCGTCAGCGGCGGCGGGCAGGCCGAGCGTGTAGACGCCGGTGGGTGACGGGCCGCCGACGATCCCGGCCTCGACCTCGAGCAGCAGGGCGCGCAGTCCAACCTCCTCCAGGGTCTCGTCGAACACCACCCGCAGGCGCGCCTGTGGCGGCGCGGCGGCGGGCTCGGCCGCCAGCGTGTGGAAGGCGGGCGGCGGCACCGGCCGCAGCTGCCAGCCCAGCGCTCCGGCCAGCAGCAGGATGGCCAGCGCCTGACCGGCCAGGGCGAGGCGCAGACCGGCGGGCGCCGCGCCCAGCCAGGAGGTGAGCCGCCCGACCGCGCGGCGGCGGCCTTCGATCTCCGCCAGGGCCCTGGCCAGGCCGCGCTCGGGCGAGAGCGCCAGCTCCTCGGTGGCATGCAGCTCGCTGCCCAGCCGCTGCAGGTACTTGAGCTCCGAGCGGCAGGTCACACAGCCCGCCACGTGGCGCTCCACCCGCTCCAGCTCGTCTCCCTGGAGGGTGCCGTTGACATACCAGGGCAGGCTCTCCCAGGCCTGCTGATGGGCGGCGTAGCCCTCGGCGTCGTTTGCTCGGCGATCGGAGCTCATGATCGGACCTCTCCGTTGCGCCGGCGCACGGCGGCGACGCTCTCCAGTCGGGGGAGGATGCGGCGCAGCCGGCGGCGGGCGTGGAACATGCGGGTCTTGACGGTGTTGGGCGGGCAGCCGACGATGCGGGCGATCTCGGGGTAGGAGTAGCCGTGGTAGTAGGTCAGCTCGACGACCGCCCGGTGCTCGGGCGACAGGTGCGACATCGCCGCCTGCAGCCGCTCGCGGAGCTGCCGCCGGCCGGCCACCTGGTCGGGCCGCTCGCCGTCGACCAGCACCACGTCCTCGATCGGCAGCTCCTCGGGCCGCGACTGCTGGCGCTTGAGCGCCTTGAGCGCCTTGCGATAGGCGATGCCCAGCACCCAGGTGGAGACCCGCGACTGCCCACGGAAGCCGCCCGCCTTCTGCCACACCACCAGCATCACGTCGTTGTAGATCTCCTCGACCAGGTCCATGCGGCGGGTGAACCGCAGCAGGAAGCTCACCAGGCGGCGGTGATAGAGACGGTACAGCTCGGCAAACGCCTCCCGGTCTCGCTGTGCGATCCGCCGGATCAGTGCCAGCTCGCGCTCAGGACTCGCCATCACCCGCTCCGGCCGGGCCACGGGCTCGGGCCCGCTCCCCGCCGCCACCTGTTGTGTCCCGGCCCGGAGGCGGCCGGTTCAACCGCGCGCCGGGCAGAGCTGCGTGCTACGATACCGGGTCGACCCTCGGCCAGTCGATTCGCGATGCGGACGCCCCCGCGCCAACCCTGCCCGCGCCTCACATGAAGATCCTCGTCGTCGACGACGAGCGCCGGGTCCTCGACGTGGTCCAGGCCATGCTGGAGCTGCGCGGCCACCAGGTCACCACCGCCCGCGACGGCGAGGAGGCCCTCGAGGCGGTGGCCGGCGACCGGCCCGACCTGGTGCTGGTGGACATCGTCATGCCGAGAATGGACGGCGCCACCCTCGCCCAGGCGCTCCGCGAGTCGCCGGCGACGGCCGACATCCCAATCGTCTTCCTGACCGGTCTGGTGGAGTCCGACGAGGTGGGGCGGCGCGGGCCGCGGATCGGCGGCCAGCTGTTCCTGGCCAAGCCGTTCGACGCCGAGGAGCTGTACCGGATCATCGACCTGGCGACCGATCAGGGCTGACCCCGTCGCCCACCAGCTCGCCGATCCGCCGGCGGGCGCGCTCGGCCAGCGCCGCGCGGTCCTCGACGCCGAGCCCGGCGGTCGGCAGCGGCTCCCCCACGGCCACTCGCACCCGGCCCGGACGGAACCGCAGGCCGCCGATCCGCAGCACCTTCACCGTCCCCGCGACCGCCACCGGCAGCACCGGCACCTGCGCCTGGATGGCGGCGACGAAGGCGCCGGTCCGGAACGTCTGGAGGCGGCCGTCGGTGCTGCGGGTGCCCTCGGGGAAGACCACCATCCGCACCCCGCGGCGGAGCAGCTCGACCATGCCGTCCACTGCCGACCGCCCCGATTCGTCGGCGTCGCGGTCGACGAACATCATGCCCATGGCGCTGATGTACCAGGCCAGGAAGGGGATCCGCCGCAGCTCGCCCTTGGCCAGGAAGCGGATGTTGGCCGGCAGGGCGGCGAACAGCGCCGGCACGTCGAGCAGCGACTGGTGGTTGCTGACGATCAGCAGCGGCCCCTCGAGACCGGCACGCTCGGCCCCCTCCACCTCGAGCCTGGCGCCCGACAGCCACAGGATGCCGGGGGCCCAGATGCCGCGCGCCATCGCCAGCGGCACCCGCCGGCTCCGCGTCACCACCGCCACCAGCAGCGCGACGGTGATCCAGCCGGCGCTCCACGCCGCCAGCAGCACGGTCTGGACGGCGTTGAGGAGCAGCCACACGGCGGCGCCCATTATCGCCGACGGTGCGCGGAGAGAGGCCGCTGCTACAGTCCCGCCGTGCCTGCGACGTTGCCCTACCCGGAGAAGGGCCAGGTAAGACGGAGCGCAGGACCGGCGATGCCTCAGGACGCCCTGCAGCCAGCTCGCCGACCCGTGCGACCCGCGACGCGGACTGCCGGCCGGCTGGCGGCGTTGGGGCTGGCCGCCGCCGCGGCGCTGGCGGGGCCGAGCCCCGACGGCCCGACCACCGGACCCTCACCTAGCAGCCCTACGGGCCTGCCGGTCGAGGAGTTCAGGTTGGCGAACGGGATGCAGTTCCTGCTGGTCCGGCGGCCGGGCACGCCGACGGTGGCCGCCGGCTGGATGGCCCGCGCCGGCTCGGCCGACGAGGCCCCCGGCGCCACCGGGCTGAGTCACCTGCTCGAGCACCTGATGTTCAAGGGCACCCGCGTGGTGGGAGCGCGCCGGCCGGACGAGGAGCGGCGGTTGCTCGAAGAGCAGGATCGCGTTCACGACCGCCTGCTGGCGCTCGAAAACGCGTCACCGAAGGCGCGCCGCGAGCTCGAAGCGCGGCTAGCCGCGGTGGGGCGCGAGGCGCGGGCGACGGCGCGGCCGGGCGAGTTGACCCTCTTCTACTCGGAGCGGGGCGCCGCCGGCCTCAACGCCAACACCCTGCGCGACCTGACGCTCTACTACGTGCTGCTCCCGAACGAGAGTCTCGAGACCTGGTTCTGGCTGGAGTCCGACCGGCTGCTCGAGGCGGTGCTCCGCGACTTCCACGCCGAGAAGGCGGTGATCGGCGAGGAGCGCCGGATGCGGGTGGAGTCCACCCCGACCGGAAGGCTCGACGAGGAGGTGCGCCAGCTCTTCTGGGGCGATCACCCCTACGGCCGGCCGACGATGGGTCGCCCCGGCGACCTCGAGCGGCTGCGGCGGGCCGACGCGGAGAGCTTCCTCGCCACCCACTACGCCCCGCACCGGCTCACCGCGGCGCTGGTCGGGGAGTTCGAGCCGCAGCGCGTCCGCGAGCTGGCCGAGCTGTACTTCGGCCGCCTGCGCGCCCTTCCGGGGGAAGGGCCGGAGAGTCACCGTTCGGCCGCCGGCGGTCGGGCCGGCACGGAACCGGGTGCAACTGCAGAACGCGGGGCTGGAGCGCGCGGTACGGGACCGGCAGAGACTCGGGCGGCGTCACCGGACTCGTCATGGCACTCTGCTGGCCGCTTCGAAGCCGAGTGCGACTGTGCCTCTCAGGCCGAGGTGCTCTATCGCACCGTGCGTCTCGGTCATCCCGACGCCGAGGCGCTCGACGTGCTGGCGGCGCTGCTCGGCGGTCGCAGCGGGCGGCTCTACCGTGAGCTGGTGCTGGGCCGCGAGATCGCCTTCACGGCCACCGCCGATCAGAGCTCGCTGCGGCGCGCCGGCTACTTCTCGTTTCGCGCCGAGAGCAAGGAAGGCGCCTCGCCGGCCGCGCTGGTCGCGGCCTGGGAAGAGCAGCTGGAGCGGCTGCGGCGGGTGCCGGTCGCCGAGCCCGAGCTGCGGCGGGCCCGGGGCCGGACCTCCGCCCACGCGCTGCGCCGCCTCAAGGACCCGCTGGCGCTGCTCCAGCAGCTGCTGATCTACGAGGGCCTGGGCGGCTGGCGGCACCTCGGCGAGTGGCCGGCCCGCGTGCTGGCGGTGACCGTCGGCGACGTGCAGCGGGTAGCCGCGACCTACCTCGCCCGGGACGCCGGGTTCGTCGCCCTCTACCACCGAAAGCAACGAGAACACTCGGCGGCAGATCGGTGACCGGATGCTCGCTTCCCGCCGTCGCACCCGTGGCACCGTCGAGCCTGCGCGGCGGGTGAGATTCCTGTCGCTGTCACTGATTTTTCTGGCGGCGGTGGCGCCGGCGGCCGCGCGGCCCGACCTCCCGGCCCACCCCCGGCTGTTGCCGGAGGCTCCGGCGCGCTTCGTGTTGCCGACCGCGGCGGGCCGCCGCCACGAGCTGGCGAGCGGCGCGGTGGTCTATCTGGCCGAGGACCACACGCTGCCGCTGATCGAGATCGCGGTCGGCCTGCGGGTCGGCACTTTTCTGGACCCGCCGGCGCAGGTCGGTCTGGCGTCGCTCACCGGTGCCCTGGTGCGGCGCGGGGGCGCCGGCGACCTCCCGGCCGACGCCTTCGACGACCGCGCCGACGAGCTGGGCGCGCTGCTCGACTCGAGCGCCGGCACGATGCGCGGCGGCGCCAGCCTGAGCGTCCCCACCTGGGCCTTCGAGGAGGCGCTCGACCTGTTCGTGGAGATGCTGGCCCGGCCGCGCTTCGACGACGACCGGCTGGCCAGCGCCCGGACCAGCCTGCTGGAGGCGATGGGACGGCGCAACCTCGAGCCGCTCGAGCTGCTGGAGCGCGAATGGGAGTGGCTGCTGTGGGGCAACGACCACTTCTCCACCCTGCCGCTGACCCCCGGCACCGTGGCGGCCATCGCGCGCGGCGACCTCGAGACGCACCACCGCCGCCACTGGCAGCCCGCCGGGATGGTGCTGGCGGCCTCGGGCGATTTCGAGCCGCAGCGGCTGCTGGCGGCCCTGGAGGACCGCTTCGCCGGTTGGTCGCCGGCCGGCGGCGCCGCTCGCTCCCATCCGTCTCCACCGCCACGGGACGAAGAGTACGCCACGGCCTCCCCTGGGCCGGCGGCCGCGCCCGCGCCTCCGCCCTGGCCACCGCCCGCCCCGGGCCCGGGTTCCCCAGCCGGCCTCTATCATCTGGAGTTCGACACCCCACAGGCCAAGGTCCTGCTCGGCCACCGGCTCCCCGAGCGGCCGGCCTGGGACGACCCGGTCCGACCCGCCCTGGCGGTCCTCGGCGAGGTGCTCGGCGGGCGCGGGGCGGTGTCGCGGCTGGCCGGCCGGCTGCGCACCGCCGAAAGCCTGGTCTACCGGGTCGAGGCGCAGCTCGATCCCGGCGACCTGTGGGCCGGCGCCCTGCGGGTCTTCTTCGACACGGCGCCGGGCCAGGTCGCGCGCTCGGTCGCCGCGGTCCGCCAGGAGCTCGAACGCCTCCGCCGCCGGCCGGTCCGGCCCGAGGAGCTGGCGGTCGCCAAGCGCACGCTCCTCACCAGCCTGCGGCTCGAGTTCGACACCGCCGAGGAGGTGGCCGGACGGTTGGCCGAGGACGAGCTGCTGGGCCGGCCGCGCGGCTACTGGGAAGGCCTCCGGGACGGCGTCGAGGCGGTGACCGCCGATCGGCTCCTGGAGACCGCCCGCGCCTGGCTGGCCCCCGACCGGCTGGTGGTGCTGGTGCTGGGGCCGTGGCGCCAGCTGAGCGGCAACGCGCCGCCGGGACTGTCGGCGCTGGAGCAGGCCGCCGGCCACCCGGTGACCCGGCTGCCCGAGCGCGACCCGCTGACCCTCGACCCGCTGACGCCCTCGGCGGGCTCCGGCCCGCGATCGGACCCCTGAGCCGATACCCGCCCGAACCGCGGACCAGCCAATAGACCCGCCTTGTCGAGTGCCACCCGCTGACGCAATCCTGATCGGACCGCCGGACCGGCAGGCCGGACCGGCGCCACGACGGGCCGTCGCGGCCTCACCAGCCCGGGTACGGTCCCTCGCGCTCCGCCAGCCAACGCTGAACCAGCCCCGGCACCGCGCCGCGGTTGGACAGCGTCAGCTCCCACAGCTCCACCCCCGGCCGGGCGCGGACCTCGGCGATCAGTCCCGAGCCGCGCTTGGCCAGCGTCGCCACCAGCAGCGCGCCGCGGTCGAGCAGCGAGCGCACCGCCACCACGAACGGACCGGACAGGCACTCCATCTTGCCGATCTCGTCCACCAGGTAGAGCGCCGGGCGGCCGTCGTCGACCAGGGTCGCCGCCGCGAGATCGTCGATCGCCCGCACGTCGACCCCATAGCGGCCGACCCGGTGGAGGCTCGGAAGGTCGACGTGGGCGATGGTCTGCCGCCGGCCGTCGTCGAAGCTCACCGCCCGGAAGCCCAGCCGGCGGCCGTCCTCCTCGCGGATCTCCTCGGTCAGGAAGCCGCGCAGCCGGCGGCCCGCCAGCCGCTCGGCCAGCCGCCGCAGGGCCGTCGTCTTGCCGATACCCGGCTCGCCGGTCAGGCAGAGCGCGGCGGCGACCGGCGGAGGGGCCGGACCCCCACCGGGGCTAGAGATTGGCGCCCTCGCGGACCAGCTCGCCGAAGACCTGTCGCAGGAGCGGCAGCTGGTCCTGCCCCGGACCGGCCTCGAGCATGGCCAGCGCGGCGCCGACCGGCGCCGCCACGCGCTCCGGCAGGTCCAGGGCGGCGAGCCGGCGGGTGGCCTCGACCAGCCCGGGCCGCCGGAAGTAGCGCCGGTCGCCGGCCTCGGCGGCCAGCCTCCCGGCCTCCGCCCAGGCGCCGAAAGCGAAGTACTCGCGGTCCCCGGCCAGGGCCAGCTCGTCGGCGGTGCGGCCGCTGAGGGTGGCGAGCCTGGCCGGCGCCGTGCCGCCCTCGAGCTGCTCGGCGAGGTACCGGTAGGAGACCACCAGCGGCTCGGAGAGGTCGAACGAGGCGGCCAGGTCCTCCAGCTCCGGCAGCACCTGGAGCGCCGCCTGCGGCCGGCCCGCCCGCAGCGCCACCTCCAGATCCACCGCCCGCACCCCGGCCCGGAACGACCGCTGGCGCTCGCCGAGACCGGCCGAGAAGGCGCCGGGGCCGCGGGTCACCGACCAGCCGGAGCGGTCGTAGGGCGCTCCGGCGCTGCCGCCGGCGACCAGCGCGCCGCCCAGCCGGGCGGCGGCCAACGCCTGCTCGCCGCCGCCGGCGCCGATCCGGTCGAGAAGCGGCGTCCAGACCACCAGCCCCAGCATCGCCGCCGCCGCCAGCGCCCCGAGACCCGCCCACCGGCCGGCGCCCGCCGGCCGGACGGCGGGATGCGCGACGACCTCCCCGCCCAGCTCCAGCTCCTCGACGACCTCGACCGTGCCGAGGAAGACCTCGTAGCAGGCCGGGCAGGTCCCGAGATGGGCCAGCACGCGGGCGTGCTCCCCGCCCTCCAGCCGGCCGTCGACCAGCGCCGCCAGCTGTTCGAGCGAGGGACAGCCGGGCCCCCGGGGGGAGGTCGACAGCGGTGCCCCATCGGCGGGCCGCCGGTCCGCGGCAAACGCCGACCCGGCGGCGCGCACTGGCCCGCCGGCTTCTGGGGCTTGATCGGTCATCCGGGGTTCAGCAGGCGCCTAGGCGGCTCCCTTGGAATTGGACGGACGGCCTCTAGGAGTTTCCTTCATCGGAGTTCCCTTCGTCACTCGGGTCCGGTTCGGAAGTCGCGACGGCCGCCCCGCCCCAGTCGATCGGCAGCGCCGGCCCCTTCTCTCCCAGGACCGACTTCACCAGCTCCCATCCCACCCCCTGCGCCTCCAGCCCCCGCCGGAGGCCGCGCTCGATCCGCTTGAACAGATCGTACAGCGGCCGCGCCGGCTCCTTCAGCCGGCAGGCGATCTTCTGCACCGTCCAGCCCTCCCGAAAGTGCAGGCGGAAGATCAGCCGCTCGCGGTCGGAGAGCCCCCGCAGCAGCTCGTTGAGCGCCTCCACCACCCGGCCGGCAGCGACGAGCCGCTCGGCCTCGTGGACGCGGCTCTCGACGCCGTCGCGGACCGCGGCCCGATCGAGCGCCTCCTCGCCCACGAAGCGCCGCGGCTGCCGCGGCGGCAGCCGGCCGGCGATCTCCAGCAGCTCGTCGCGCGAGAGGCGGGTCTCGGCATCGGCCAGCAGCCGGTCGACCGCCTCGCTCACCGTCCACCCCTGGCGATAGATCATCTGCTCCAGCCGCTCGGCCTCCCAGCCGCCGCGTCGGGCCTCGGCCGAGGCGTGCCACTTGCCCTGCTGCGCGATCCGCCGGTCGCGATACTGGTTGGTGATCACCGTGGTCAGGAAGGTCCCCAGCCGCGCCCGCCCCTCGAACTTGCGGAACACCGCGTAGCCCTCCTCCACGAACCGCACCTTCACCTCGGCCGCGAACTCCTCCGCCTCGTCCTCCCGGCAGCGGTACCGCCGGCAGACCGCCGCCACGATCCGCTCGATCAACGGCAGGTTGTCGAGAAACTGCTGCTCAGGCGTCATCGGCTCGCTATCCGGCCTCTGAGTGAATCAACGGCACAGCCGCCCGTCCGGTCCAACGCCTGAGCGCTATCCGCCCCCCGTGCCCGGCTTCATAACAACAAGCCGGGATCCCCGTCGAAGCCACGACCCAAGCTACCCATCCCACCCGGTAGTGCGCCTGATCCGATCGACCCTCGGATCATAGCGTGGCAGCGCACCTCTTTTCGCACGGAGAACGGACCGACCAACAGGCGGACGGCCGAACCCGTCGGGCCGCCGCGCGTATGATCCGGTGACGATGCTCCGGACCCGCGCGGCGGCCCCGCTCTCTCTCCTGGCTTTGGTCATCCTCCCGGCGGAGGCTGCGACCGACGACCCGACGCCGCCGACCACAGGCAGCACCCAGGTCGCAACGCCGCGCGCTGGTAATTCGGCACCCTTCCTGCGCGGGGTCGTGGTTTCCTGCCCGACCTGGGGGCCGGTGTGGGGGTCGCCGGCGATGGCGGAGAGTCTGGCGGAGCTCAAGGGACTGGGGGTGGGGTGGGTGGCGATCCATCCCTACGCCTGGCTGCGGCGGGACGGGACGGTGCGGTTCAAGCCGGCGGCGGAGCTGGACTTCCTGGGGCGGGCGGTGGAGCTGGCGCGGGCGGCGGGGGTGGAGCTGTTCTGGAAGCCGCACATGGGCTACTGGGGGAGCTTCGAGTGGCGGGGGGCGATCGAGTTCGGGGAGGACGAGGCGGCGTGGCGGCGGTTTTTCGACGGCTACCGGGCGTTCATCGTGGATCAGGCGCGGTTCGCCGAGGCGGCGGGGATCGAGCTGTTCGCGGTGGGGGTGGAGCTGGAGGGGACGACCGGGCGCGAGGCCGAGTGGCGGCGCATCCTGGCGGCGGTGCGGGAGGTTTACGGCGGGCGGCTGATCTACGCCGCCAACTGGGACGCGCTCGACCGGGTGCCGTTCTGGGACGCGGTGGACTGGATCGGGGTCCACGGCTACTTCCCGCTGGCCGGCGACGGGGAGCCGGACCGCGCCGCGCTGCTTGCCGCCTGGGAGGAGCCGCTGGCGCGGCTCGAGGCGCTGTCCATGCGGCACGGGAACAAGCCGGTGCTGTTCGCCGAGATCGGCTACAGCCGCAGCGCCGACGCCGCTCGACAGCCGTGGACGCCGCGGCTCGACGCCCGGCCCGCGGTCCTCGCTCTGCGCCGCCGGCTGATGGAGGTTGCGCTCGAACGGATCGAGCAGGCGCCGTTCGTCGCCGGGATGTTCTGGTGGAAGTGGATCCCGGGGCCCGACCACAACGACCGCGACTTCTCGATGAAGGACCCCGAGGCGCGGGCGGCGCTAGCCGACTACTGGGGGGCCCCGGCGCCGTCGGCGCCGCTAGCCACCTCGCGCTGAAGGCTGCGGTGCCCGCTGGGCCGGCCTTTCCGTGCTCGCCCCCTGGCCGTGCGCTGCAGCAGCAGCGAGCCGGCGGCTCCGGCGCGTCTGGTCGACCTACTCTTCGACCAGGCTGATCGCCGCCTCGACGACGTCGGCGGGTTTGGGGAGGAAGTCGTACTCGAGCGGCGGCGCGTAGGGGATCGGGGTGTCGGGGGCGGTCACCCGGCGGATGGGGGCGTCCAGGCGGTAGAAGAGGCGGTCGGCGAGCCGCGCCGCCAGCTCGCCGCCGAAGCCGCCGCGCCGGGTGTCCTCGTGGAGGATCAGGACCCGGCCGGTGCGGGCCACCGACTCCTCGACGGTCTCCTCGTCGAGCGGCCACAGGGTGCGGAGGTCGATCACCTCGGCCTCGATCCCTTCGCCGGTCAGGGTCTCGGCGGCGGTGAGCGCGGTCCACAGCATGGCGCCGTAGGTGAGCACCGTGAGGTCGGCGCCCGGCCGCCGCACCGCCGCGCGCCCGATCGGGATCTCGTGGGCGGTGCCCAGCGGCACCTCTTCGCGCAGGTCGGTGCGGAAGAAGCCGTAGAGCCCCTTGGCCTCGAGATAGAGGACCGGGTTGGGTTCGCGCAGGGCGGCGATCATCAGGCCCTTGGCGTCGGCCGGGGTGGCGGGGGCGACGATCTTCCAGCCGGGGGTGCGGACGAACCACATCTCGGGGCACTGGCTGTGGAAGGGGCCGCCGCCGAGCAGCGGCCTGAGGGTACCGGTGGCGCCGCCGTAGGGCAGCCGCACCACCAGCGGCACCGGCCGGCCCCAGCGCCAGTAGATCTTGGCGGCGTTGTTGACCAGGGCGTTGAAGCCCGGCGCCAGGAAGTCGGCGAACTGCATCTCGACCACCGGCCGCAGACCGAGCAGGGCGGCGCCGACCCCGCAGCCGACGATCGCGGACTCCGCGAGCGGGGTGTTGAGACAGCGCTGGGCGCCAAAGCGCTTGGCGAGACCGCGGGTCACCCCGAAGGCGCCGCCGTAGCGGCCGCCCACGTCCTCGCCGAGCACGAAGACCTCCTCGGACTCCTCCATCATCTCGGTGAGCGCCTGGCGGACCGCCTCGTCGTAGGACATGCGGCGGGTCGCGGGCGCCGCGGGCGGCTCAGGGGCGGGCCGCGAGCGCGGCGCGTAGACCCGCCGGCGGTAGTCGGCGGGGTCGGGCCAGGGGGCGCCGGCCGCCAGCTTGCCGGCCGCCTCGACCTCGGCGCGGACGGTGGCCTCGAGCCGCTCCGCCTCGCCGGGCGCGAGCAGCCCCAGCCGCTCGAGCCGCTCGCGGTAGAGCCGCAGCGGGTCGGCCACCTCCCAGGGCAGCCGCTCCTCCTCGAGCTCGTAGCCGGCGACGCCGGCCGCCGGGCTGCCGTGGAAGCGGTCGTCGTCGTGATGGGCGTGCCCGGCGCGCCGGTAGCTCACCAGCTCGACCAGCGCCGGGCCCTCGCCGCGCCGCGCCCTTGCCGCCGCCCAGCC
>JBFGCA010000022.1:0-50147 GCA_041567315.1 Thermoanaerobaculia bacterium
CCCTGCGCTCCACTCCCCCTCCCGTCCAACACGTTCCGCTCCGGGTACCCCCCGGCCTGGCGGCGGCCTCCCGCCCGCAGTTCAAGGGTCTCGGCCGACTCCGTTCCGCCAGCCGAGCATGCACGGCTGGACGACCCCTGCCAAGCCAGTGTGTTGCGGCGGTCGAAGGTCGTCCTCTGGGGAAAGCCTGACACGACAGTTCCAGAGCCGACGCGCTGAAGACCCTCGGCTCCGGGCGGGAGGCCGCCGCCAGGCCGGGGCGTTGGCAGCCGCGTAACGTGTTGGCCAGGGTGGGGGAGTGGAGCGGGGTCAACGCCCCGGCCCCCAGGCGGCCGAGGGGGAACCGGCGCCGCTCTCAGCCCGGCATCAACGCGCGAGCCCGACAGCCGCGGGCGGGGGCACCGAGACCGCTCAGGGCGAGCTGCCGGACCAGGCGGTGGTGTCCCCCGACTCGAAGCCGTCGGCGAAGATGACCGGCGCCAGGTGGAGGCGCAGGTAGTAGACGTCCTGCTCGCCGTTGAAGGTGGCGGCCCAGGCCACGTGGGCGCCGTCGGCGTCGGAGACCATGTCGTAGTAGTCCCCGATCTTGTTCTGCTGCGGCCAGCCGAGGTGGGGGTCGAAGGGCGGCGACAGCGCCTGATTGGGCGACCAGGTCAGCCCGCCGTCGGTCGACGAAGAGTGGAACAGCTCCGAGTCGAAGCCGCCGGGGTCGTTGCGGGTGTCGTTCCAGACGGCGTCGATCCGCCCGTCGGGCGCCACCGACATGGTGCCGAACCACTGCCAGGCGCTGGTGCCGGGATCGTCGTTGACCTTGAGCGGGGCGCTCCAGGTCAGCCCGCCGTCGGTCGAGCGCACGAAGTGGACGTCCAGCGGGTCGGGCCCGGGCGGGTTGATCGAGCTCAGCATGTAGAGGTTGCCGGCGGTGGGGCCGGTGGCCGGCGCGGCGGCCATCCACACCTGACCCAGCAGCCCCCCGGGGTTGGGGCCGGTGCTCGAGCTCATCGAGCCGCCGAGATCCACGATGACGCTGGAGTCGAAGGTCACCGGCAGCCCCGGGTTCTGGGCCGTGGTCGACCTGGCGAGCACGAACTGGGAGGCGTCGAACGAGCGCCGCCCGCTGACGTAGACCGTCCCGTCCGGCCCCACGGTGACCACCCCCCAGATCGGGTCGTCGGGCACCGCCACCGGCGACTCGAAGGAGCCGGCGCCGTCGGTCGAGCGGTTGAACTGGTTCGACCCCTGGCACCCGAAGAACCCGTTCCAGGCCGCGTACACGTGCCCGTCTCCCAGCCCGCCGCTCCGGTCGATCCCCATCCACTGCTTGTCGCCGCCGAACGAGAACACCGGCGGCGCCCAGCTCTGTCCGCCGTCCACCGACTTGAAGTGGTCGGTGCAGAAGTTGCCCTGCAGGCTGTCGTAGTAGAAGTTGCCCTGGCTGTCGGAGCCCAGCACGGGGTCCGACCGGAAGTTGCCGGGGTCGAGCACCCCCGGAAACGTCCAGGTCGCCCCGCCGTCGGTGGTGAACCCCCGCCCGGCCTGCCGGAAGTTGCTGTTGACGGTGTCGAACTGCCGCCAGCCGATCGCCATCCGCGACGGATCGGTCGGGTCCACCGCGATCGAGGGCTCGTTGGCCGCGTCCCCCAGGACGTTGTTGCCGTCCCCGTCGACGTTCACCTGCACGCTGACCTGCCCGTCCCGCACCCACCGCCGCGCCGGTGCCGTCCGCCGAGCCTCCGGCGGCACTGCCACGTACGGATCGTCCGGCACCTCCCGGTGGACCGCCTTCGCCGCTTCATCCCGGCCGTCCGCCGTCTCTGCGAGCCCTATCCCGGGATTCAGCAGGACAGTAGCCACTACGAAGGCACCGGGAGCTCGATATCGACTCATCGATCAGCTCTCCGTCTACGGGTGGGCGGGAGGCCGCCGCCCAGGGCCGGGGCGTTGGCAGCCGCGGAACGTGTTGGCCGGGGTGGGGGAGTGAAGCGGGGTCAACGCCCCGGCCCCCAGGCGGCCGAGGGGGTCACCAGCCAACGACCTCGCCCCACTCCAGCGTCCTCTCGGTTCTCGCTCGTCAGGCCCTCATTCACGGGTTGGTGGGAGGCCACCGCCCAGGCCGGGGGGTACCCGGCAGCGGAGCGTGTTGGCCAGGGAGGGGGAGCGCAGCGCAGGGTACCCCGCGGCCCCCAGGTGGCCGAGGGGGCACCGCCGACCGAGCTCGGACCACCCCACCCGCTCGCGCCACCCCTACGGCACCGATCCCGACCAGGCGCTGGTATCCCCCGACTCGAACCCGTCCGCGAAGATCGTCACCACCTGCCGCTCGATGTCCACCGCGATCGTGCCGATCGGCGGGCTGCCACCGTCCGGCGCCACGCTGAAGGCTCCGAAGAAGATCTCTCCTTCGTCCAGCCCGCCCGCGTTCCACGACACCGTCAGATCGAACGAATCGCCCGCCGGCACGCTGGCCGGTCCGGTGACCGTCATGTTGCCGTTGTCGGTGCCCGGCACCCGGGCGTCCACCAGCTGGATCAGGTCGGGCTGGTTGCCGGAGCCCTGCCAGTTCTGGACCAGGATCCACCACGACCCCGACGAGGGATCGGTGATCTCGCAGCGCTCGTCGGCCTCCGGGGTGGTCGAGGAGCAGACCTCGGTGCCGGCGCTGGGGGTCATCCCGGTGCCGACGTAGAGGTCGACGTCGGGAGCCTCGTCCGAGTCGGTGATCGCCACCAGGCGCTTGGCGCCGACCGGCACCGACACGGTCTTGACGAAGACCTGGCCGAGGTCGTCATAGGGATCGCCGTTGGTGGGGTCCTCGTTGAGCGAGACGTCGGTCTGGGTGCCCGGACTGAGCCCGAAGACCTCGGTCGTCAGGGCGGTGATCTCGTCCGAGGACTGGAGCCCCTGGACCAGGCCCGAGCTGTTGTTCGAGGTGGTCAGGAACTCGACCAGGGCGGGGAAGTTCTGGGTCGCCGCCCTGACCGCCACCGGCAGGTGGAGCACCGGGCTGCCGTCGTCGGGCGTCAGGGTGGCCTCGGCGAAGGTCCAGGTGCCGAGCGGCAGACCGCTGACGTCGGCGCTGAAGTCGACCATCTGGTCGGCGCCGGCGGGCAGCGTGAAGGCGCTGGGCGAGGCCGACATCGACAGGCCCACCGGCGTGGTGAAGCTGATCGTCCAGCCGACGCTGCCGCTGGCGACGCTCGAGAACGTGCGCGGCCAGGTGCAGGTGATGACGCAGGCGTTCTGCTGCAGGCTGGGGACGTTGAGGTTCTCGGGCCGCCCGCCCATTGCCGGATCCTCGGCCAGGTAGTTGGCGGCGGTCTCGTCCATCACCACGCTGACCCGGGCGGCCTTGGAGAGATCCACCCGCCCTGCTCCGCGATCGAAGGGATCGGAGGCGGTGACGCCGTCCTCCTTCAGGACCGTGGTGTCGGAGCTCATCATCAGCGCCGACTTGAGCTCGGACGGGGTCCAGGTGGGGTGCACCGAGCGCAGCAGGGCACCCGAGCCGGCGGTGTGCGGGCTCGACATCGAGGTGCCGCTCAGGGTGCCCAGCTCGGGCGGCGGTAGCACGCCATCGGTGGCCACTGCCGCGAAGATGCTGACCCCGGGATTGGTGACGTCGGGCTTGAGGGTGGAGAAGTCCTCGTTGGGGCCTCGCGAGCTGAACGAGGCCATGACGTCGGCGACGCCGGGATCGATGATCAGGGTGCCGGCGGTGAGGGTCCCGGTGTGCCCGGCGCCCGACGCCAGCCAGCTGCGCAGGGCGTCGCCGTCGGCGAGGTCGACGTGGATGGCCGGGATGACGTGCGCGTCCGGCACCGGCGGGGTCTGCCCGGCGTTGGCGTTGGCCAGGATGCAGCCGGCGGCGCCACCGGCCGCGACGTGGGCGCACTTGAGCACCCGGGCGATGGTGCCGCGGTCGCAGAGCACGATCTCGCCGGCCGTCCAGGTGCCGCCGGGGAACGGGCTCAGGCACTGCTCGGGGTCGACGTCGCCGTTGTCGAAGTCGCCGGCGTAGACCACCGAGTCGGGTCCGTAGCCGCCGGTGCGGCTGGCGCCGGTCATGTCGGCCGGCGGCCCGATGCCGCCCGACATGTCGATCAGCTCGTTCTCGACCGTCAGCCGGTCGTGGGTGCTGGCCCCGACGGTGATCACCCAGGGGCCGCGGTGGGAGGTGGTACCGGCGGCGGGGCCGCTATTGCCCGCGCTGGCGGAGACGAAGGTCCCGGCCGCGACGTTGTTGAGGAAGAAGGAGTTGATGTCGCCGCCCCAGGGGTCGCCGCCGCCGCCGATCGAGTAGTTGATGGCGTCCACCCCGTCTAGGACCGCCTGGTCGGCGCCGGCCGAGGTGGCGGTGAAGGGGCACAGACCCTGACCCGACAGCTCGTCGACGTAGCAGGCGTCGTAGGTGATGAGGTTGGCGTGCGGTGCGACGCCCGACAGGTCGCGGGCCAGGTCGCCCGAGGTGTCGAGCACGTTGCCGGCGGCGGTCGAGGCGGTGTGGCTGCCGTGGCCGTCGCCGTCCTCGGGTCCGTCGTCCTCGCTGCAGGTGCCCGGATTGGCGGCGCAATAGGCGTCGGTGTAGTCCCAGGCGCCGACCAGCTTGTCGTTGCAGACGTAGCTGGGGTCGTGGTTGGGGTTGGTGGGGTCGCACCAGCCGACGAAGACGCCGGTGCCGAACGGGTTGACGTAGGTGTGGCCGTCGACCGGCGAGTCGGAGAAGGAATCGTGGTCCATGTTGACGCCGCTGTCGATGACGCCAACGATCGTCCCCTCGCCCTCGAAGGCGCCGAGGCCGCCCGTGTCGCTGCCGTCCCAGATGCCGCCGGCGCCGATCCAGATCGGCCCGCGGTCGGTGTGGAGCGGCAGCAGGCGGTCCGGGGTGACCCGCAGGACGCCCTCGAGGCCGGCCACCACCACCGCCTCGGCGGCGTCCATCCGCAGGGCGACGCCGTTGCCGGCCGCCCGGTACCGATAGAGGATCTCGAGCCGCCGGTCGAGGGCGCGCTCGACGGTCGCCAGGTGGGCCGCTTGCCGCTCTTCGAGGAAGGCCAGATAGGCCCGGCTGGCCGGGCTGCGGGCGTCGAGCTTGGCTTCGCCGCGGGCGGCCGGGTTGGTGGCCTCGAGGCCGGGGATGCCGCCTCCGTAGACGGCGAGCGGCGGCTCGACGAACTCGACGACGTAGAAACCGGTCTCGGAGGGCCGGAGCGAGGGGTCCTTGACGACCCGGTGGTGGACGTTGGCCTGGCCGCCGATCGCCGCCGTCGCGGGGACGGCGAGCAGGGGGACGGCTAGAAGGGCGCCCGGAAGGAGCCTGAGAATCGTACGCATGCTGCTTCTCCCTGGGTGGAGCGGAGCGATCTCGGGAAAGCCGCCGCCGGGGGCGGGGGCCGGAGCTGGGAACCCGCGGAGTCTAGCACGGGCCGCGACCGCGAGTCGGCCGGCGGTCGTTGACAGAGGCCGGGGGCGGGCGTACCCTGGCCGCGATCTGGCGAGACGGCGGCGGGGCGGTCCCGCCGGCTACGATGCGGTACCGCGTGCTCCTGAAGCGGCTGGTGGACGGCCGCTTCTACGCCCGCTGCCCGGCCGGGCCGGCGGGGCTGGCCGAGGGGCACGGAGCGAGCGGCGAGGAGGCGCTGGCGGCGGTGCACCGCGCCATTCGCTACCAGCTCAAGCTGTGTCCGTGCAGCGGCGTCGCCGAAGACTACGTGGAGCTCGAGGTGATGCGGCAGCCGGCCACCGGCCCGGTCGCCGGGGCTTGATGGCCGGGGCTTGATGGCCGGGGCTTGATCGGCGGCTGGCCGTCGGCGAGAATCCGGCCCCCGCCCGCGTCCTGATTGGGTAGATGCTCGAGACCCTCCAGAAACAGCAGAGCCTGCCGCACAGCGAAGAGTCCGAGCGCGCGGTGCTGGCCGGCGCCCTGCTGGATCCGGCGCTGCTGCCGTCGGTCTCGGGCCGGCTGACGCCGGAAGACTTCTACTCCGATCGGCACCGCACGGTCTACCGGTCGATGCTCGACCTGCAGGCCGCCGGCACCCAGATCGACATGCGGACCCTGCAGGCCAGCCTCGAGCAGAAGGACAAGCTGGAGGCGGTGGGCGGGGTCGCCTACCTGGCCAGCCTCGACCTCGACCTGCCGGACCTCAACCGGCTCGACACCTACGTCGAGATCGTCAAGGAGCGCTCGGTCCGGCGCCGGCTGATCGAGGCCTGCGGCGAGATCACCCGCACCTGTCTGGACGGGGGTCTGGAGGCGCAGGAGGCGCTGGGGCGGGCCGAGCAGACCATCCTCGGGCTCGGCGAGGAGGCCATCCAGCGCGGCTTCGTGCCCATCGGGCGGGTCTTCCAGGAGACCCTGGCCGACATCGAGGAGCGGCCCGGCAAGGGGCTGCTGGGGGTCCCCACCGGCTACGTCGACCTCGACGAGATGACCCGCGGGCTGAACACCGGTAACCTGATCGTCATCGCCGGCCGTCCCGGCATGGGCAAGACCAGCCTGGCGCTCAACATCGCCCAGCACGTGGCGATCCACGAAGGACGGCCGGTCGGCATCTTCTCGCTCGAGATGAGCCAGCAGGAGCTGGCGCTGCGCATCCTCTCGGCCGAGGTCGACGTGCCGTTCGGGCCGCTGCGCTCGGGACACCTCACCCAGAAGCAGTGGCGGCGGGTGATCGACACCGTCCGCAAGGTTTCGGCGGCACCGCTCCACGTCGACGACTCGGCCAACCCCAGCCTGCTCGAGATCGCCTCCAAGGCGCGGCGGCTGCGCGCCGAGGCCGGGCTCGACCTGCTGATCCTCGACTACCTGCAGCTCATGCAGAGCGGCGGCCGCTACGAGAACCGCAACCTCGAGATCGCCGCCATCACCCGCGGCCTCAAGCAGCTCGCCAAGGAGCTCGGTCTGCCGGTGATCGCCCTCTCGCAGCTCTCCCGCATGCCCGAGCGGCGGAGCGGCGATCATCGCCCCCAGCTGGCCGACCTGCGCGAGTCGGGGTCGATCGAGCAGGACGCGGACCTGGTGATCTTCATCTACCGCGACGAGATGTACGACCGCGAGAGCCCCGACAAGGGGGTCGCCGAGCTGATCCTCGCCAAGCACCGCAACGGCGCCACCGGCACCGTCAAGCTGGTCTTCCTCGGCGACACCACCAAGTTCTGCAATCTGGCGCGCCACGCCCCGGAGGCGCCGCCGTTCTAGTGGTACAGGCCACTAGCCTGCACCCGCCCGCGCAGCAGCGAATTGCGGTGAGAAGTGCAGGCTAGTCTCGACGGCTTGAAGACTGCAGGGACCCGCGCTCCCGGTCACGGACTGCCCGACGTGCTCCGCCCGGCCTGGGTGGTGGTCGACCTCGCGGCGGTGGGCCAGAACCTCGAGCTGGTGCGCCGGCGGATCGGGGACACCGCGCTCCTGGCGGTGGTCAAGGCCGACGCCTACGGGCACGGGGCGGCGCGGGTGGGACGCTTCCTGGAAGAGCGCGGGGTGGAGTGGTTCGGCGTCGCCCTCGCCGAGGAGGGGGTCGAGCTGCGGCGGGCGGGGCTGCGCGGACGGCTGCTGGTGCTGGGGCCGGCGGCCGCCGCCCAGCGGCCGCTCTACGAGCGCTACCGGCTGACGCCCACGGTCTCGAGCCGCGAGCAGCTCGAGCTGTGGGCGCAGGGGTCGGAGCGGGCCGGCGGGCCACAGGGGGTCCACCTCAAGGTGGACACCGGGATGCACCGGCTGGGTCTCGCCCCCGAGGAGCTGCCGGCGGCTCTCGAGGTCGTGCGCGGCCACCGCGGGCTGCGTCTGGAGGGGCTGCTGTCGCACCTCGCCGACGCCAACGACCTGTCCAGCTCGCGGACCGCCGAACAGGAGGAGCGGTTCGCCGCCCTCACCGAGCTGCTGACCGACGAGGAACGGGGCCGGGTGATGCTGCATCTGGCCAACAGCGCCGGCGGCCTCCACCATCCGGCGACCCGCCGCGGGCTGGTGCGGGCCGGGCTCTCGCTGCTGGGTCTCGACCCCGCCGGGCTGGAGACCGGGCTGCGCCCGGCGATGTCGGTGGTCACCCGGCTGGTCCAGGTGCGCCGGGTGGCGGCCGGCGCCCGGCCCGGGTACGGCGGCACCTGGACCGCGCCCCGCGACAGCCGGCTGGGGGTGGTGCCGGTGGGCTACGCCGACGGCTACGGCTGGCGGCTGTCCAACCGGGCGCACGCGCTGGTCGCCGGCCGGCGGGTCTCGGTGGTGGGCGCCGTCAGCATGGACCTGACCCTGCTGGACCTCACCGGCGTCGAGGCCGCGGCCGGCGACGAGGTGGTGCTGCTGGGCGAACAGGGCGGCGAGCGGATCAACGCCTGGGACCTCGCCCGCTGGGCGGGGACCATCCCCTACGAGGTGCTCTGCCTGCTGGGTCTGAGGCTGCCGCGCCGCTACCGCCGGGCCGGCGGCGAGGTCGCCTACGACTCCCGCTTCTCGAGCCTGTGAGGGCGGCGGCGCGGCGCCGGGCCGGCCGGCTACAATCCCCACCATGAGCGACGCGCCGCTGTGGAGCACCGAGCTGGCCGGCCTGCCGCCCCCGCGGCGTGGCAAGGTGCGCGACGTCTACGATCTCGGCGAGCACCTGCTGATCGTCGCCTCCGACCGGATCTCGGCCTACGACCACGTGCTGCGGCCGGGCATTCCGGGCAAGGGCAAGATCCTCACCCAGCTCAGCAACCACTGGTTCGAGCGCTTCGCGGGCGAGGTCCCCAACCACCTGGTGGCCACCGAGGCGGCCGACTTCCCGAGCGCCCTGGCCGCTCACCGGACGCTGCTCGATGGGCGCTCGGTGCTGGTCCGCAAGGCCTCGGTGGTGCCGTTCGAGTGCGTCGCCCGCGGCTATCTGGCGGGCAGCGGCTTTCGCGAGTACCGGGCCGGGGGCGCGGTCTGCGGGGTGCCGCTGCCGGCCGGTCTGGAGCGTGCCTCCCGGCTGCCGGCGGCGATCTTCACGCCGGCCACCAAGGCGGAGAGCGGTCACGACGAGAACGTGGCCTTCGAGCGGCTGCACGAGGCGCTGGGTCCCGGGCTGGCCGAACGGCTGCGCCGGCTGACCCTGCGCCTCTACCGACTGGGCGCCGAGGACGCCGCCGCCTGCGGCCTGCTCCTGGCCGACACCAAGTTCGAGTTCGGGCTGGCCGGCGAGGAGCTGCTGCTGATCGACGAGGTGCTGACCCCCGACTCCTCGCGCTTCTGGCAGGCCGCCACCTGGCGGCCTGGCGAGGAGCCGGCGTCCTTCGACAAGCAGTACGTCCGCAACTGGCTGGACGAGGCCGGCTGGGACCACAGCTCGCCGCCGCCCGAGCTGCCGCCGCCGGTCGTCGCGGGCACCCGGGAGCGCTACGTCGAGGCCTTCCGCCGTCTCACCGGCCGGGAACCCCGGCTCTGAGTCTCGGTGCGCCAGGAAGGCGTCATCAAGTTCCGGCTCGAGCACGAGTCGCGGCCGCTGCCCGCCCGCCGCTTCGCCGAGCTGGTATGCAAGCTCGCCGCCTGGCGCGAGATCCTGGCGCTGACCGGGCTGGTGGGGCAGGACCCCGAGCGCTACGAGGGGGCCGGCTACGGCAACGTCAGCGCCCGGGTGGGGCCGCCCGGCGCGCCCCTGGGACGGCGCTCCTTCCTGATCAGCGGCAGCCAGACCTCGGGGCTGCGCTTCATCGGCCTGGACGGTTTCAGCGTCGTCGAGCGCTGCGACTACCGGCGCAACCGGGTGCGGAGCTGGGGGCCGTTGGAGCCCTCCTCCGAGTCGATGACCCACGGCGCGGTCTACGACCTCGGACCGCACATCCGCTGCGTCCTCCACGCCCACAGCCCGGTCCTGTGGCGCCACGCCCGGCGGCTACGGCTACCGATCTCCGACCCCGCGGTGGCCTACGGCACCCCGGAGATGGCGCTCGAGGTGCGGCGGCTGTATCAGAGCTCGGTGCTGCCCGAGCGGCCGATCCTGGCGATGGGCGGCCACCAGGACGGGGTGGTGGCCTTCGGCCGCGACCCGGAGGAGGCCGGCGGCGTGCTGCTCACCTGGCTGGCGCGCGCCTACCAGCTCGAGTGCGCGGCCGGCGACGCCCGGCTCTGCCGGCTCTGAGCACCGCTAGCCTGCACTCTCGAGCCGGCCGGCGGCCGGCCGCTCGAGGGCCGGCAGCAGCGCCGACGCGCCCGTCAGCGGGGTGACCGCGGCCGCCGGCCAGCCGCTGCCGTCCACGACCTCGTAGACGGCCAGCCGGCCGAGCCCCTTGAGCCGCGCCTGGCCCAGCTTGCGGATCCCCACCGCCAGCTCCTCCTTGCCCTCCTGGAGGTGGAAGGCGACGTAGGCGCGCTCGCCCACCGTGGCGGCGTAGAGCGCCTGGATCGTGCCGCCGGCGTCGAGCTGCTCGATGAACGAGCGGGTGGCGACGATCCCCTCGTTGACCAGCGTGCCGCTGGGGTTGATGTAGCTGTAGAAGCCGCGCGCCTCCTCGCGCTTGTCGACCAGATCGAGGTCGCGGCTGAAGGCGGGGGCGAAAAAGCGGTCGACCTCGGCGGCGGCGTAGCCCTGGGTCACCAGCAGGTTCTTGAGCTCCTCGATCTCGCGCATCGCCTTGCCGGTGACCAGCCGCGACAGCTCGACGATGCCGTGCCCGAAGAACTCGTAGCGCTGTCCGAGGCCGGCGGCGCCCTCCTCGATGGGCAGCAGCCGGTAGGAGCCGTAGTTGAGCGCGATCCGCAGTCCGCGGTCGAAAGGGAAGCCCTCCTGCAGCGCGCGCCGGTAGTACTGCTGGAGCCGGACCGCGACCGCCAGCAACCGGTCGGGATGGCGGCCCGAGTAGAGGGCGCCGTCCCCCAGGTACTTCTCGAGCTTGAGCCGGTGCCGCCGGGCCAGCTCGTTGACCCAGCGCTGGAACCGGAAGATGCGGCGGAAGGAGGCGTCCTGCTCCTCGCGGCCGGAGCGCCGCAGCACCGAGACGATTGCCGAGAAGTCGGTGATGTCGTAGATCAGCCCGAAGCGCTCGACCACCGGGTCGACCACCCACGGCGTCATGTAGTCCAGCGGTCGGGTGCTCGACGACAGCCGCACTTCGCGCGGCAGCAGACCGGTGCCACGCGGGTTGGGCGCCTGGCAGACCAGCCCGTCCTCGCGGCCCCGTACCGGCACCACCATGCGGCGCAGCGCCACCAGCAGCTCGAACTCCTTGAGCTTGGGGAGCAGCCGCTCCCAGATCACCACCTGGTCGCCGGCCAGCAGCCGGTCGGCCCGGTAGCCGCGCCGGCTGGCCAGGAAGGGCAGGTAGCCGGGCCGCTTGAACAGCTCGGCCGCGGGCTCGTCGGCCCCCGCCCCCAGCAGGTGGACCGCCATCGCCCGCAGCTCGGGGTCGGCGGCGAGCTGGTGGGCGTGCCAGTTCTCGGTGATTGCCAGCCGCTCGCGAAACTGCCGGCCGTCGCCCCCCAGCGCTCCCCGGAAGTAGGCGTCCAGCTCGGCGAGGTCGGGACCGATGTGGTCCTCGGTGAGGATCAGCACGTTGTCCCGCATGCGCTCGAGAAGCCTGGGGAAGAGGTCCTTCTCGGCCTCCTCGGCCTCCTCGGCGACGCGGTGGACGACGTCGTAGGTGAGCGCCAGGATGCGGTCCAGGAAGCGACCGAAGATGCGGTACTTGATCTGCTCCCCCTGCTCGCGGGCCAGCGGCGCGTCGAGCCGCACCAGCCGCCGCGGCAGCTCCTTGAACAGCCTCGAGACGGCGATCGAGTGGTAGAGCCAGAAGATGCTCGGATACTGCCGGCCGAAGCTCGAGCGGGTGGCGTTTTCGGTGGCGCGCTCGAGCAGCCGGCGGTAGACCCGCCAGGCGGCGTCGTGGGCGCGCCGGTCGGGAACGCCCTGCCGGAGGGTCGCCACTTCCAGCGCCTCCTCCTGGCGGAGATAGCCCTGCAGCGCCTCGCGCAGCTCCCGGATGCCGGGCGACAGCAGCACCGGAAAGCCGATCAGCGGGGTGGCTTCCTCGCGCTCCAGGAAGATGCGCTGCGGCATCGGCAGGATGCGCTCGCCCCCCGGCACCACCCGGCGCAGCTCCTCCGGCTCGACGCGCAGGAAGTTGAACGAGCCGCGGAGCAGCCGGCAGAGCGAGTCGAGATCCATGCGGACGGCGATCTCCGTCGGGAAAGAACAGGGAATGCTAGCAGGTGGACGGCGCGCGCCTTGCTACACTCGCCCACCGCGGGGAGATCGGAGCGGATGCCTCGAACGCCAACAGTGAGAGTCGCCGGCCGCGGTCGGCCGCGCGGACGGTGGATGGCGGTCGGCTGTCTGGCCGGCGCCGCCCCCGAGACCGGTCGCTTGCCGGCCGACGTGGCGGCGGCCGCGCGCCGCTGCCGGCGCCCGGGGTGGACGGGGGGGCGCGAGCAGGTCTACCGCTGCCAGCTCGACGGCCGCCGGCCGGGGCGACTCTCGGTCTACGGGCTGGGGCCGCCGGAGGAGCTCGACGCCGCGCGGCTGGCCGAGTGGCTGCGCCGGGTGGCTGCCGACGCCGGGGCCGAGGGCCAGCGCGAGCTGTTGGTGACGCTGCCCCCGCACCCGGTGACCCGGGGCGAGTCGGCCCTCAGGGTGCTGAGCCAGCTCGCCCTGCTCGGCTACCGCTTCGACCGCCACCGCAGCCGTCCCCTGGAAGGGTCGCTGCGGGTCGTTCGCGTGGTGCCGCCGCCGGGAGAGGAGGCGTCCTATCGCCTGGCCCTGCGCTCGGCGGCGGCCGTCGCCGAGGGCACGGCCCTGGCCCGCGACCTCGCCAACTCGCCACCCAATCTGGCGACCCCCGAGTGGATGGCCGCCCAGGCCAGCGAGCTGGCCGGCGCCCACGACCTCGAGATCGAGGTGCTCGGACCGGAAGAGATGGAGCGGCGCGGCATGGGCGGTCTGCTGGCGGTCGGCGGCGGCTCGGTCCATCCGCCGCGGCTGGTGCGGCTGTCGCTCGGCGACGGTCCGCGCAGCGTGGCGCTGGTCGGCAAGGGGGTGACCTTCGACACCGGCGGCATCTCGATCAAACCCGCCTCCAAGATGTCGGACATGAAGTACGACAAGGCCGGCGCCTGTACGGTGCTCGGGGTGGTGCGGGCGGCGGCCGAGCTGCGGCTGCCGCTCAACCTGAGCGCCTACCTGCCGCTGGCCGAGAACATGCTCGACGGCGCCTCCTACCGGCCGGCCGACATTGTTCGCTGCTACGACGGCACCACCGTCGAAGTGCTCAACACCGACGCCGAGGGCCGGATGATCCTCGCCGACACCATCGCCTGGGCGGCCGAGGAGAGGCCGGGCGCGCTGCTCGAGTTCTCGACCCTGACCGGCGCCACGGTGGTGGCACTGGGCCACCACGGGGCGGCGCTCTACTCGCCCGACGAGGCGCTGGCCGAGGGGCTGCTGGCGGCCGGCGCGGCGAGCGGCGAGCGGCTGTGGCGGATGCCTCTGTGGCCCGAGTTCCGGCGCGAGATGGAGGGCCTTCACGCCGACCTGCGCAACGTCGCCAGCCGCTGGGGCGGCGCCAACACCGCGGCGGCCTTCCTGTCGCACTTCGCGGGCGGGGTCGAGCGCTGGGCGCACCTCGACATCGCCGGCACCGCCTACGTCGGCGAGGACCAGCAGGGAAGCCGGGAGGCGGTGCGCGGCGCCACCGGCTTCGGGGTGGCGCTGACCGTCGCCTGGCTGCTCGAGGAGAGCCGCCGGCCCTGAGCGCCGCTTCCGGTCCGCAGCCCCTGCTGCGCCTTGGCGGGCTGTCGGTGGCCTTCCCGGCCGGACAGGGGTGGCTGCCGGTGGTCCGCGACGTCTCCTTCGAGGTCCGGCCCGGCGAGTTTCTGGGGCTGGTGGGCGAATCGGGCTCGGGCAAGACCCTCACCGGGCTGGCGGTGTTGCGGCTGCTGCCCGCCGGAGCGCGGATCACCGGCGGCACGATCGAGCTCGAGGGCCGCGACCTCGGGAGTCTGTCGGAGAGCGAGATGCGGGAGGTGCGCGGCGCCCGGGTGGCGATGGTCTTCCAGGAGCCGATGACGGCGCTCAACCCGGTCTTCACCGTCGGCTTCCAGATCGCCGAGGCGGTCCGGGCGCACCGCCGGCTGTCGCGCCGCGAAGCCCGGGAGGCGGCCGCCGAGCTGCTCGAGATGGTGGCCATCCCGGCCGCCGAGCAGCGGCTCAGGGACTACCCGCACCAGCTCTCGGGCGGCCAGCGGCAGCGCGTCATGCTGGCCATCGCGCTGGCCTCGCGGCCCCGGCTGCTGATCGCCGACGAGCCGACCACGGCGGTCGACGTCACCGTCCAGGCGCAGCTCCTCGACCTGCTCGAGCGGCTGCGCGACGAGCTGGGTCTGGCGGTGCTGCTGATCACCCACGACCTGGCGGTGGTGGCCGAGACCTGCGACCGCGTGGTCGTGCTCTACGCCGGCCAGGTGGTGGAGGAGGCGACGGTCGAGCGCCTCTTCGCGGCGCCGGCCCATCCCTATACGCGCGGGCTGCTGGGGGCAGTGCCACGGCTCGGGCGACCCGCCCCGCGCGGCCGGCTGCCGGCGATCCCCGGTCAGGTGCCCGACCCCTGGCGGCTGCCGCCCGGCTGCCCGTTTCACCCGCGCTGCCCGGAGGCGATGGAAGAGTGCGGGCGGCGAGAGCCACCGTTCTACCGGCTGGCGGCAGGGGGCGGCGCCCGCTGCCTGCTCCACGACGAGGCCCGGCGGGCCGAGGAGGGCCGGTGAGCGCGCTGCTCGAGGCCAGAGGGCTGCGCAAGGAGTTCCCGGTCCAGCGTGGCGTGCTGCGGCGCACCACCGGCCGGGTGCGGGCGGTGGCCGGGGTAGACATCGCGCTCGAGGCGGGGGAGTGCTTTGGACTGGTGGGGGAGTCGGGGAGCGGCAAGACCACCCTCGGCCGCTGCCTCCTGCGGCTCATCGAGCCGACCGCGGGCGAGCTGCGCTTCCGCGGCGAGGAGCTCCTCGGCCTCAAGCCCCGCGAGCTGCGCCGGCGGCGGCGCTGGCTGCAGATGATCTTCCAGGACCCCTACGGTTCGCTCAACCCGCGGATGTCGGTGGGCCGCATCCTGAGCGAGCCGCTGGAGGTCCACGGCACGGTGCCGCGGGCGCAGCGAAGCCGCCGCGTGGCCGAGCTGCTGACCCTGGTCGGGCTGCCCGCCGAGGCCGCCGACCGCTATCCGCACGAGTTCTCGGGCGGTCAGCGGCAGCGCATCGGGGTGGCGCGGGCGGTGGCTCCGGAGCCGGCCTTGATCGTCGCCGACGAGCCGGTGTCGGCGCTCGACGTCTCGGTCCGGGCGCAGATCGTCAACCTGCTGGCCGATCTCCAGCAGCGGCTGGGGCTGACGCTGCTGTTCATCGCCCACGATCTGGCGGTGGTGGAGCAGATCGCCGACCGGGTAGGGGTCATGTACCTGGGCCGCATCGTCGAGCTGGCGCCGGTCGCCGAGCTGTTCGCTCGCCCGCTTCACCCCTACACGGTCAGCCTGCTGTCGGCGGTGCCGGTGCCCGAGCCGGCCCGCACGCGGCAGCGCATCCTGCTGCCCGGCGAGCCGCCCAGCCCGCTGGACCCACCGTCCGGCTGTGCGTTCCATCCACGCTGCCCGATCGCGCGGCCACGCTGCGCCGAGGAGGAGCCGCCGCTGGCGGCGGCCGGGCCGGGAAGACTGGTAGCGTGCCATTATCCTGGGGAGCTGGAGGCACCGCCCGCGGCTGGAACTTTTTGACCCTCCGGACGTAGCAGAGCAGGGGAGCTGCAGGGCCGCGAGCCGGGCGCCATCCTTCACCACATCAACCCAACGAGGCTTCGAGGCGAGGTGGACCCGATGAGAGAGCACGAGCGTTTGACGACCAGCTGTGGCGACGGCGGGGGCGCCCTCCGGGGCGCGGTCCTGGCGCTGGGGGCGCTGGCCCTGGGATGGGCACTGAGCGCAGCAGCTCCGCCCGCGGCGGCGGAAAGCCATCAGGGCGGTGCCGGTCTCACCGTCGAGGACGGCATGATCCTGCTCAGCCTGGACGAGGCGGTGGCCGTCGCCCTGCAGCGCAACCTGTCGCTGGCGGTGGAGCGCTTCGTCACCGAGGAGAGCCGGCTGGAAATCACCGAGAGCCGGGGCATCTACGACCTCAACGCCTCGGCCGACCTGAGCGCCTTCGACGAGACCTCGCCGAGCGCCTCCAACCTGGCCGGCGCCGACGTCACCGAGACCAACCAGCAGGACTGGAACTTCGGCGTCGACCAGCTGCTGCCCTCGGGCGCCGTGGTCTCCGCCGACTGGACCAACCGCCGCGGCGAGACCAACTCGCTGTTCGCGACCCTCAATCCCAGCTACCGGGTGGACCTCGATCTGGGCTTCGCCCAACCGCTGCTCCGCAACCGCGGCCGCGACGCCACCGACCGCGGCCTGCGGATCGCCCGCACCAACTTCGACATCAGCCGCGAGAGCTTCGAGCTCCAGGTCGAGAGCGTCATCCTGCAGGTCGAAGAGGCCTACTGGAACCTGGCCGAGGCGCAGGCCCAGCTGGCAGTGGCCGAGGAGAGCCTGGAGCTCGCCCGCCAGCTCCACGAGCAGAACAAGATCCGCGTCGAGGTCGGAACCCTGGCGCCGCTCGAGCTGGTCCAGAGCGAGGCCGGCGTCGCCGTGCGCCAGCTCGAGATCATCCAGGCCCGCGCCACGGTCGGAGACCGCGCCGACGTGCTGCGCCAGCTGCTCAACGTCGAGCGCGGCGAGCTGTGGGAGCTCGAGATCGTGCCCACCACCGACCCCGAGACCGCTTTCCTCGAGGTCGACGTCGACGGGGCGATCGAGACCGCCCTCGCCGAGCGCCCCGAGCTGCGCAGCAAGGAGCTGGCGCTCGAGATCCAGGAGGTCGACGCCCGCTTCTTCCGCAACCAGCGGCTGCCGAGCCTCGACCTCGCCCTGCGCTACGGCCTCAACGGGCTGGGGGGCGACATCACCGCCCGCGACTTCCCGTCGTTCGACGTCCTGTTCACCGCCCCCGGCGACTACGGCGACGCCCTCGACCAGATCACCGAAGCGGACTTCGAGGGCTGGAGCGTGGCGCTCAACTTCGCCTATCCGATCCAGAACCGCGCCGGCCGGGCGCGCAGCGCCATCGCCGACGTTGCCCTCGAGCGCGGCCAGGCCGAGCTCGCCGAGCTCGAGCTGCAGATCGTCACCGCGGTGCGGCGGGTGGCCCGGCTGCTCGAGGCCTCGGCCGAGGGGGTGCAGTCGGCGGAGGTGTCGCGGCGGCTCGAAGAAAAGAACTACGACGCCGAGCAGAAGCGCTACGAGAACGGCATGTCGACCAGCTTCCAGGTGCTCCAGATCCAGGAGGACCTGAGCGACGCGCGGAGCCGCTACGTGGCGGCGGTGTCCGCCTATCGCCGGGCGCTGGCGCTGCACTACCAGTCGATCGGGCGGCTGGCCGAGGCCAGCGGCGTCGAGATCGCCGAGCCACCGGCCGAGTAGTGGCCGAGCGGCGGCTGTACCGCGGCGCGCTGGCGCTGCTGTGCCTGCTCAACCTGGTCTGGGTGTGGGGTCTCGAGGTCTTCCCGGCCCAGGACCTGCCCCAGCATCTGGCCTACGTCCGGATCCTCCGCGACTACGACGACCCGGGGCTGCCGTACCAGCGCCTCTACCGGCTGCCCGAGCGCTTCCAGTCCTACTTCACGCCGTACTACCTGTTGGCCGCACTGGCCCGCGCGACCTCGGTCGAGGTGGCGCTGCGGCTGGTGCTGAGCCTCTGGGTGGTGGCCATGTTCGCGGCCTTCCACCTGCTGGTGGCGGCGGTCCATCCCGAAGACCGCGGCCCGCCCTGGGCGGCGCTGTTGGCGCCGCTCCTGCTCTGGGGCCCGTGCTTCGCGATGGGCTTCCTCCAGTACTTCCTGGCGCTGCCGCCGCTGCTCCTGGCGGCCGCCGCCCTGCTGCGCTGGTCGCGCGGCGGCGAGGCGCGCTGGTGGCCGGCGGCGGCCCTGGCGTCGGCGGCGCTGGTGGCCTCGATCCATCTGGTGGCGGCCGGCGCGCTGCTGCTCTTTGGCCTGCTTCTGGCGGTCTTCGGGCGGCCGGCGCGGCGCTGGCTCCCGGCTTTGGCGACCGCCGGCGCCCTGGCGCTGGCAGTGGGTCTTTGGAGCGGCCTCGGCGAGGCGGGGATCGGCGAGCCGGGCAAGCTCGAGTTCGCCGATGCCGCCCGCGCCGCCCACGGGCTGGAGTTCCTCAACACGGTCTTCCGGATCACCTGGCAGGACCCGCTGGTCAAGACCAGCTACGCGCTGTGGACGGCGTTCGGGCCCTACCGCTGGAACGGCCAGATCTGGACCGCGCTCGCGCTGGCGGCGGTGGCGGCGGTCGCCTGGTCGGCCGGCCGGGGACAGCGGCCGGCGCCGGCCTGGGGTCCCGCCCGGCGGACGGCGCTGGCCTTCGCGGTGGCCGCCTGGCTGCTGCCCTGGGGCATCGAGGCCCCGTCGGAGGCCACCTTCGTCGACTTCCGGCTTTTCACCCCGGCGTGGGCGCTCCTGCTGGCCCTGTGGCCGGCGCCCCGCCGCGCCGCCCGCGAGGTGCGCTGGGCGGTGATCGCGGCGGCGCTGCTGGTGACCGTCCAGTTCGGGGTGCGGGCGCGGGGCTTCGCGGCCGAGGCTCGTCCGGCCGTGGGACTGCTCGAAGCGGCGCAGCCGCCCGGGATGCTGATGTCGCTGCCGTTTCACAACCGCTCGTCGCACTTCGGCAAGCAGTTCCGGCTGACCCACTTCCTGCCGATGTACTACACGGTCCGCCACGCTGGGCTCAACGCGCAGTTCTGGGGGCGCTACGTGCACCACCTGCCGATCGACTACCGCGACCGGCCGCCGGTCCTGACCCCGGACTGGTACCCCTGGCAGTTCGAGACCGCCCATCTCGCCGACTCCGACTTTCTGCTGGTCCAGTGGCCGACCCCCGACAGCTCGCCGCGCTACGCCGCCGCCGCCCGCCGCGCCCAGCCGCTGCTCGAGGGCGCCGTGTGGCAGGTACGGTGCGCCGCCGAGTGGTGTCTCTACCGGGTGGTGGAGAAGCCGCCGGCAGGAGGGGCGGTCGAGGGGTTGGCCGGCGGGGAGCCCGGCGAGTGAGCCGCGGGCTGGTGGTCCTGCCGACCTACAACGAGCGCCAGAACCTGCAGGAGGTGGTGGCGCGGGTCCTGGACCAGGCCGCCGCGATCGAGGTCCTGGTGGTCGACGACGGCTCGCCCGACGGTACCGGGGAGCTGGCCGACCGGTTGGCCGGAGGCGAACCGCGGGTCCACGTGCTCCACCGGCCACGCAAGATGGGGCTGGGGACCGCCTACCGGGAGGGCTTTCGCTGGGCGCTGGAGCGCGACTACGAGCTGGTGTTCGAGATGGACGCCGACCTGTCGCACGACCCGGCGGCGATCGGCGGCTTCCTGGCGGCCGTCGAGAGCCACGACCTGGTGCTCGGATCGCGCTACCTGCGCGGCGTCACCGTGCTCAACTGGTCGATGTCGCGGCTGCTGCTGAGCTACTTCGCCAACCGTTACGCCTCCTGGATCACCGGCCTGCCGTTCACCGACGTGACCAGCGGCTTCAAGTGCTACCGGCGGCGGGTGCTGGAGGCCATCGAGATCGAGACCCTGCGCTCGCAGGGCTACGCCTTCCAGATCGAGACCACCTTCCGGGCCTGGCGGCGCGGCTTCCGGGTCGGCGAGATCGGCATCGTCTTCAGCGAGCGCGCCGAGGGCCGCAGCAAGATGAGCGGCCGCATCGTCCGCGAGGCGGCGTGGATGGTGTGGAAGCTGCGGCTGCTCCAGCTCCTGGGCCGTAGGTAGGGACGGCGGCGAAAAAAAAAGCCACCCCCGCCCTTGGGGGGTGGCTCCACGATTCAGCGGCTCGCCGCGCGCCGGCCTGGCCGGCGTCCAGAGGTGCGGCTCTGGTCGCTAGACGGTGCGCTGACGCAGGCGCAAGAACGCCAGACCACCGAGCAGCAGCAACACCGCCAGCGACAGCATGGCCCATTCGCCCATGGTGGGGACGGCGCCCTGGAAGTCGAAGGTGATGTCGATGTCGCCCGAAGACTGCGGCGGGAAGGTGTCGCAGATGTTCTGCAGCACGAAGGTGTAGTCGCCGGCCGCGGTCACCGAGGTGTAGGTCCAGCTCTCGCCGGTGTTGAAGTTGTCCGGGAACAGACCGTCGAACGAGGTCTCCAGCCAGTTGGTGCACGGGGTGGCCGGGTTGTGGCCGGCGGGACCCGTGTACAGGATGCCCATGACGTCGCCGACGCCGGGGCCGCAGTCGGCGCCGGTGAAGGGCACCAGACCCACCGCGTCGACGGTGACCACGAGGTCGCCGCCGCCGCCGGTAATGAAGTCGAAGCCACCGAAGTTGCGCTCGTTGAGGCTTCCACCGGTGATCCAGTTGACGTCGCAGGTGCCGTTGCCGTTGCCGCTACCGAAGCCGGTCGGGTAGCCCGCCTGGAACGGGGGGCCCTGGGCGATCGGCACGACGATCGGGATCGGCGCGTTGGCGTTGCGCAGGTCCATGAAGCCGAACGTGTGGTCTCCGGCAGCCGGCGGATTGCTGATCACCGACTCATCGTTGTACTGCGGGGAAGGACCGACTTTCTGGGCAGCGAGCGGCATGGCGCAAAGCGCTGCCGCAACGGTCAGCACGAGCGCACCTCTGAGTACAAGCGAACCCTTCATAGGAACTCTCCTCCTTTTTCGACGGTTCGTTTTCAAGCGTCCGGCGGAGTCTACGGGCCTTGGCGAGCCGAAGTCAAGGCCGCTCTTGAGTTTGCGCCTCGGCGGACCCGGCCGGCGGCCGCACCCCCACCGAGGCCAGCAGGTAGCCATGCCGGTGGAGGAACGGAACGCGGCGCGCCAGCGCGGCGAAGAGGCCCGCCGCGGCGCCGGTGATCCGGGCCAGCGGCGGCACCCAGGTGTGGCAGGCCAGGTCCAGCATTCGCAGCCAGCCGGGGACGAACAGGATGCCGCTCTCGGCGACCACCTCGAACCCCGCCGCTTCCAGCATCCGCCGCAGGGCGCGCCGCGAGTAGCATTTCTCGTAGCCGTAGCCGTAGAGCCCCAGCCGGTAGAGCAGCGCGACCAGCAGCGGTCTCAGGAAGGGGTCGAAGCGGTTGGGCACCCCCAGGATCAGCCGCCCGCCGGGCCTCAGCACCCGGAAGGTCTCCTCCACCGCCTGCTCCGACTCCAGGAAGTGCTCGATGGTGCCCATCGAGTAGACGGCGTCGAAGCTGGCGTCCCGGAAGGGCAGCCAGCGGATGTCCGAGACCGGCGCCCGCAGCTCGAGGTCGCCAAAGCCCCGCCGGGCGTCGAAGACGATCGGCGGCGAGATGTCGACCCCGAAGGCCACTGCCCCCTCGGCGGCCGCCCACCGCAGGATGCGGGTGTTCTTGGCCTCGTCCCACAGATCGGTCTTCATCACCCGCAGCCCGTCGAGGGACGGCAGGTAGTCGCGGAAGAGCCTCTCTTCGTCGCGGCGATAGAAGGCGGTGGAGCGGGCGCCCCCGAGGTCCGGGAACTGGTCGCCGACGTCGGCCCAGAACCGCCGGTAGCGAGCCGCCGACGGCCTGGCGGCCGAGGGCGCGCCCCGATCGCGCCAGGGCCGTCTTCCGGAAATGGGCTCTGCAGGGGCGGCGTCTTCGCGAAAGGGCTCGTCGCGGAGAGACCCGCCGCCCCCGGACTCCCGGGCGACCGCCACTCCGACCGACGGCTCGGCGTCGGGGGTCCGGGTGAGATGCGGCTCAGCCATGCGAGGGGCTCGTCACCGGGAGGGGGGCGACCCGCCGGTGGCGGCTCCGCCCGGCGGCCGCCCACCATACCGCGAGCCCCGGGGCGAGGAGCGCCCACAGCCGCAGGCCCGCCACCGGCGGCGACACGAGATGCGTCGCCAGCTCGCCGGCGGCCGCCACCACCAGCGGCTGCGTAACCGCGAGCAGCCCCAGGGCGGCAGCCAGACGGCCGCCGGCTGCCCACCGATCGGCCACCAAGCGCGGAGCAGCCGCCACCACGAGGGCCGCGAAGAGCGCGAGCTGGAAGATCGGCAGGAGGAGCAGCGCCCCCTGATCGTCGGGGTAGAGGTGACCCCCGTGGCCCGCCAGCTCCTGGAGACGCTCCGCCAGCCCGACGACCAGCCCCGTCCACACCCGGCCACCGATCAGCGCCACGACGATCGCCGCTCCCAGACCGGCCGCTACCCGGCCGGCGGCGCGCCCCCAGGCGTGGCCGCCAGCGCCCGCCGACCCTGGCCGCCGGCTTGCGCCTGATGCGCCGTCGGGTTCGCCGCGGTAGCGAAGCGCGACCGCCCCGATCAGGAACAGGGCGAGCACCACCTGATAGAAGCCGTGGACGGCCACCTGGTGCGAGCCCACCAGCTTGAGCGGCAGCGCGATGACCAGCAGCCGCACGCTGGCCAGCACGAAGAACAGGGGCGCCGCGCCGGCAAGCAGCGCCAGCCGCCGCCGCCCGGCCAGCGGCAGAGCCAGCACCACCGCGAAATAGACCGGCATGAGCGGCGTCAGCACACACTCCTGGGTGACCAGGAACGACCCCGCCGGGGCGCGCAGCACGTTGCCCTGCGCGGCCGCCTCGAGACCCGCGAGCTGGAGAGCCCCGGCGGCCGTGGCGGTGACCCAGGTGGCCACCCGCTCGATGGCCGGCGAGCCCATCAGCCACCCCGAAGCGGCCACGAAGAGACCCACGAAGAGCACTGTCAGCGCCACGAAACGCCGCGCCGGCGAGCTCCGCAGCCAGCCCCCCGTGCCCAGCCGCCGCCACGCCCCGCCGCCCCGCTGGGCGGCGTCCATCCAGGCGAAGACGTAGACCGCCAGCACCACCAGCAGCGCTCCCGGCCACAGATAGACGTGAAGCAGCCGGAACAGCTCAGGGTTGTCGTCCACCCGGGTCAGCGTCGCGATCCGCAGCACGTTGACCGCGGTGATCAGCAGCATCCCGACCGCCGCCCCGACCAGCCGCGACCGCCAGCGCACCGGAAAGGCCAGGATAAAGGCCAGGCACAGCGCGATGACGTCCGCCCCCGAGCAGCTCAGGTTGATCACCACCCGCGCGTTCGGGTCCCCGCCGATCCGGCAGGCCACCGCGTGCTGCCCCTCGGTGAACGGCGTCAGCACCGCCCGCTCCACCCACGGCAGCCGCATCACCGCCAGCAGCACGAAGCTCAGCAGCACCGCCGTCACTGCGAAGCGGACGCCCACGGCGGACTTGGTGGTCCTGGACTCCATCACGGCCCCAACCGGGCAGAGCACCGCCGGACGCCCGAGCGAAACTGCCCCGGCTGGCCCTGCCCAGAAAGCCCGGTCAGCCTACGGGAGCCCTCGGCGGGTTGTCAAAACGGCGGCAGGGCCAGGCTCACTGGAGAGGCCCCTTCGAGAGCAGGACGTCGTCGATCCAGACCGTGCCCCGGCCGTCGACGACCAGGTTGAGCTTCACCAGGTCGGGGTTCTCGCCGGCCTGGAGGAAGAACGGGGTCTCGTGGCTGGTCCAGTCGACGGTGCCCGACAGGGGGGAGACCAGGCCGCGCGAGAAGTACTCCCCTTTGCCGGGGAAGCGGCACCACATCTCCAGATACGCCATGCCTTCCAACTTCTCGCTCCGCACCCGCGCGCTGTAGATCAGGCGCGCCTGCTCGACGTCCGGGTCCGGCACCTCGAAGAGCCGCACGACCCGCGGCGCCTCGGCGGCGATCCGCAACGAGCCGCCGCCGTCGCTCGTCACCTCGGCGTCGAGCTCCACGCCGTCCCGGGTGAGCACGTCTTCGAGGCTGTCGAGCGGAAAACGGGCGATCTCGGCCGTGTCCGAATCCGACCGCGCGCAGGCCGGCATCAGCAGCGCGACCGCGAGAATCGTCGACCATCCCGTCCTGAGGCTCATCGCGAACCCTCCTCGGCCGAGCTACGCCGCGTGCCGGAGGAGCCACCGGCTTCAGGTCTGGCCCCTGCATCGGCCCTCAGCTCCTGGCGCGTCTTGGCCTCTCTCGTGTCCTTTGCCCTCTGGTCCTTGTGCGGCTTGCACAGCAGGCAGCCGCCGCGCGCGGACTTGGGTCCCTTCCGCTTGTGCTTGCTCGGCTTGCCCATGCAGAAGCCTCCCGGCCGCCCGGTAGCTCGGGTGCCGACCAGCCCTCACGGCCTGACTCCTGGCCCGATTCTAGCCGCCAGGGCGTCGAGGATTTCCGGGACACGGGACCGCACCGCGGGGGAGCGGCGGCGGCTGCGGTTCAGCGCCTCGGTCCCCAACCTCGGGGCTGCCGCCGCCGTCGTTCCGGGACCCGACACGGCGCCCGACCTCTGCCAGTTCGACCCCTGCCACGGGCACTTCCACCTCGAAGGTTTCGCGAGCTACGACCTGCTCGACGACCAGGGCCAGGTCCTGCTCACGGGGCGCAAGCAGGGCTACTTCCTGGTCGACGCCACGCCCTACTGCATGGACGCGGCGCCGGCGGCCTCCGACCCGGCGGACCAGCGGGTCTCGCCGGGGTGGGCCGACATCTACACCGCCGAGTTCCCGTGCCAGTTCCTCGACATCACCGACACCCCCGACGGCCAGTACACCCTGCGGGTCGCCATCGACAACGACAACCTCATCGACGAGGCCGACGCCCTCCCCAACGACGCCACGGTCCGCATCGCCATTGCCGGCGACGAGGTCACCGTGCTCCCGTAGCGAGCGCCGACCGCAGGCTGGGTGGTGCCGGAGGGGGGAGTCGAACCCCCACGCCCTTGCGGGCAACGGATTTTGAGTCCGTCGCGTCTGCCATTCCGCCACTCCGGCAGGAGGGGAGAGGCGCCCAGGCAATCGTAGGGCCTGCTCCGGTGGGAGTCAAAATCGGTTGCGGTCTGGCCGCTGGGCGGGGCAGGGCTGCGGCAGTCAGGCGCCCGTTTTGAGCGGTCCGTGCGGCGATCTGCCGCGGTTGTTACAAAAATACCCGGAGCGGTGGGCGAGGGGCTTGACGGCGGGGCCCTTTTCGGCTATCATAAGCGCTGCCTAAAGGTGTCTGTCACAGACACTTACAACTCCGTCTCAAGCTTGTTTCAAGGGGGTTAGCCAGGTGGCATTTAAGGTCGGGCAGAAAGTGGTGTACCCCAACCACGGGGTCAGCGTGGTCGAGAAGATCGAGCCGGGGAAGATCGACGGGGTCGAGCAGACCTACTACTACCTCCGGCTGCTCTCGAACAACTCCAAGGTCATGGTGCCGAAGGCCAACCTGAACCTGGTGGGGCTGCGGCCCCTGTGCCAGAGCGGGGAGATCCGGGACCTCCTCGGGGTGCTCAAGAACGGCGAGATCGACACCTACAAGGACTGGAAGGGCCGCTACAAGCAGAACCTCGACAAGATGAAGACCGGCCAGCTCTACGAGGTCGCGCGGGTGCTCAAGAACCTGCGGCTGGTGAGCAGCAAGAAGAGCCTCTCCTTCCGCGAGAAGAAGATGTACGAGCGGGCCAAGTACTTCATCGTCAGCGAGGTGGCGCACGTCCGCAACATCGACGAGGACGACGCCGCCCTGCTGGTCGAGCAGGCCCTGGAGTCCAGCATGGAGAAGCGGCTGGCGATGGCCGAAGCCAGCTAGCCGATCCGGCTGCGCCGGGACCGGCGGAAAGCTCGCGGCCGCCCGCATCGCCGGGCGGCCGTTTTGTTCTCACCGAGGATGCCCGCACCCGAGCCACCGCGCTTCGTCGAGGTGGCGGTGCCGGTGCCGCTTCCCGAGGCGCTGATCTACGAGGTCCCTCCGGTCTTCGCGGCGCTGGCGCGGCCGGGGGCGCGGGCGCGGGTGCCGGTCGGCAAGCGGCGGCTGGTCGGGGTGGTGCTGGGGACCGCCGGCGAGCCGTCCCCCGAGCTCGAAGGCAAGATCCGGCCGCTGGAGGCGGTGATCGACCTCCAGCCGGTCTTCGACCAGGAGCTGCTCGCCCTCGGGCGGTTCGTCGCCGATTACTACCAGGAGCCGCTGGGCGAGGTACTGCGCTCCATGCTTCCCGGCGACCTGCCGCCGTGGGGCGATCGCCGGGCCTGGCTGACCGACGCCGGGGCCCTGGCGACGCCCCGCGACGAGCGCGAGCGGGCAGTGGTCGAGGCGCTCCGCGGCGCCGGCCGGCTGCGGCTCTCCGAGCTGCAGGCGGCAGTGGGGGAGGAGGAGCTGGCGGCGACCGTCGAGCGTCTCCAGGCCGACGGCCGCCTGGCGCTGGCCGGTGAGAGGCGGGCGGGCGCCCGCTACGCCAGTGCCGTCGAGCTGGCGCCCGGCGGCGAGGAGGAGCTGCTCGAGAGCTGCGGGCGGTCCAAGCCGGGCCGCGAGGTGGTGCGCTACCTCTCCGAGGTGGGGCGCCCGGCGCTGGTCAGCGAGGTGCTGGCGGCGGTGGGCTGCACCGCCGGCGTGGTCCGCCGGCTGATCGAGCTGCGGGTCCTGCGCCGCTTCAGCCAGATCGCCCGTCTGTCGCTCGAGGACCACCTGCTGAGCCCCGAGGAGACCCCCGAGATCACCCTCCGCCCCGACCAGCAGACCGCCGTCGACGCGCTGCTGGCCGCCCTCGCCGAGGGCCGCTTCGCCCCGTATCTGCTGGCCGGGATCACCGGCTCGGGCAAGACCGAGGTCTACCTGCGGGTGGCCGCCGCCGCCCTCGAGGCCGGCCGCACCGCCCTGCTGATGGTGCCCGAGATCGCGCTGGTGCCGGCGCTGGCGCGGACCGCCCGCCAGCGCTTCGGACGCCGGGTGGCGATCCTCCACTCGGCGCTGGCCAGCGGCGAGCGCCACCAGGAGTGGGAGCGCATCCGCCGCCGCGAGGCCCGGGTCATCCTGGGACCGCGCTCGGCGGTCTTCGCGCCGCTCGGGGACCTCGGCCTGGTAGTCGTCGACGAGGAGCAGGACGGCGCCTACAAACAGGGCCAGGCGCCGCGCTACAACGGCCGCGACCTGGCGCTGGTCCGCGGCCAGCGGGCCGGCGCCGTGGTGGTGCTGGTCTCGGCTACACCCAGCCTCGAGGTGCGCCACAACGTGGAGCTGGGCAAGGCGCGGGCGCTGGAGCTGACCGAGCGGGTGGGCCACGGGGAACTCCCCGAGGGGGTGCTGGTCGACCTGCGGCGCGAGGGGATCGCCCGCCGCCCGGGCGAGGTGGCCTTCTCGGAGCCGCTCAAGGAGGAGATCCGGACCGCCCTCGACGGCGGCGGTCAGGTGGTGCTGCTGCGCAACAGGCGCGGCTACGCCCCGGTCCTGATGTGCCGCGCCTGCGGCGAGGACTTCCGCTGCCCGGACTGTGGGCTGCCGCGCACCTTCCATCGCCGGGTGGAGCGTCTGCGCTGTCACCTGTGCGGCGGCGGCGTGCCCGCCCCCGAGCGCTGCCCGGCCTGCGGCGAGCTGGCCCTCGAGCCGCTGGGCGCCGGCACCGAGCGCGTGGAGGAGCGCTTTGCCGAGGAGTTCCCCGGGGTGCCGCTGGGGGTCTTGGACCGCGACACCGCGCGCCGCCGCGGCGGCCTGGCCGGGGTGCTCGAGCGCTTCGGGCGCGGTGAGACCCGCGTGCTCATCGGCACCCAGATGGTCTCCAAGGGCCACCACTTCCCGGAGGTGGCGCTGGCCGGCGTGCTGCTGGCCGACACCTATCTCGGGTTCCCCGACTTCCGGGCGGTGGAGAAGACGTACGCGCTGCTCACCCAGCTCGCCGGCCGCGCCGGCCGCGGCGACCGCCCGGGCCGCATGGTGATCCAGACCTACCACCCGGAGCACTATGCGATCCAGGCGGTGATCGCCCACGACGACCGGGCCTTTGCCGCCGAGGAGATGCGCTTCCGCCGGATCTTCCACTACCCGCCGTACACCCGCATGGTCCAGCTCGTGGTCCGCGGCCGCCACCGCGGTCGGGCCGAGGAGGCGATGCGCGAGCTGGCCGGCGCCCTCACCGTCCACCCGCTCGCCGACGGGGTGCGGATCAGCGGCCCGGCTCCCGCCCCCTACGAGCGCCTGGCCGGCCGCTGGCGCTTCCAGCTCCTGCTGCGCGCCCCCTCCGCCGAGCGCCTCCGCCGCCTCGTCGCCGTCGCCCCGCACCCCCGCCAGGGGGGCGTCGACCTGGTCATCGACGTCGACCCCTACGAGCTCTTGTAGCCCGCCATCCCGTTCAAGCACTCGGTCGCGCACGCGAGAGCCACACAGGAGCCGGCCGGGACGGGGTTCGACAGGGGCCTTGAGACGAGCGCTTGCACCGAGCCCCGAAGACTACGGTCCGTGCGGCGCGAAGGCGAAAGGAGGAGCGGGCCTCCCCTCTGAAGTCTGTCAGGCCCGCTCCGTCCCCAGGCGCACCCCGTCCCGGTCGGCTCTCGCCACTAGGCCTCCACCTGCGGCCGCGTCACTTTGACCGGCCTCGAACCGCTCTGCTAGCGTCGCCGCCCCCATGGCCCTGCCCGAAGCCCCTTTCGAGCAGCCCCTCGCCGATCTCCGCCGCCGGATCGAGGAGCTGGAAGGCTATCCCCCGGAGAGCGGCCGCCAGCGCGAGCTGGAGCTGCTCCGGCGGCGGCTCGAGAAGTCGACCCGCGAGGTCTACGGCAAGCTCTCGCGCTGGGAGAAGACCCTGGTCGCCCGCCACGCCGAGCGGCCCTACACCCTGGACTACGTGCGCCATCTGATGGAGGACTGGGTCGAGCTGCACGGCGACCGCAGCTTTGCCGACGACCAGGCCATCGTCTGCGGGCTGGCCACCTTCGCCGGCCGCTCGGTGGCGGTGGTCGGGCACCAGAAAGGCCGCGGCACCCGCGAGCGGATCGTTCGCAACTTCGGTCAGCCCCGGCCCGAGGGCTACCGCAAGGCGCTGCGGGTGATGCGGCTCGCCGAGCGCTTCGGGCTGCCGGTGTTGAGCTTCATCGACACCCCCGGCGCCTATCCCGGAGTGGGGGCCGAGGAGCGCGGCCAGGCCGAGGCCATCGCCCGCAACCTGATCGAGATGGCGGCGCTCGGAGTCCCCATCCTGGTCACCATCACCGGCGAGGGCGGCAGCGGCGGCGCCCTGGCGGTGGGCGTCGGCGACCGCGTCTACATGCTGGAGTACGCCACCTATTCGGTGATCTCGCCCGAGGGCTGCGCCGCCATCCTGTGGAAGGACCAGGCCAGGAAGGAAGAGGCGGCGGAGGCGCTGCGGCTCACCGCCCCCGACCTCCTCGAGCTGGGGGTGGTCGACGGGGTCATCTCCGAGCCCCTGGGCGGCGCCCACGCCGATCCCGAGACCGCCTGCCGGCTGGTCGGCGAGACCCTGGCGCCGGCGCTGGCCGAGCTGGTCGACCTGTCCCCCGAGGAGCTGCGCGCCCGCCGCTACAAGCGTCTCCGCTCGCAGGGCGTGTTGCGCGAGCGCTGAGCAAGAGCGCCGAAGTCCCGTCCCCGGCGCGGCGCGCGCTCTGGGAGGCGGCGTCCGAGCCGCCTGCGGCGCCCGCCCTCGAGGCCGAGCTGGCGGCCACCGGCCAGCCGCCGGCCCACCTCCCATGGCTGGCCCGGCTGCTGGCCCGGCGTGGGGTCGAGGACGGGGCGTCGGCGCGGCGGTTCCTGGAGCCTTCGCTCGACCAGCTCCACGACCCGGGCGAGCTGCTGGGCCTGGAGGCGGCGGTCGAGCGGCTGGCGGCCGCCGGCCGGGCCGGCGAGAAGGTCGCCGTGCTGGGCGACTACGACGTCGACGGCGTCGCCGCCACCGCGCTGCTGGCGGCCGTGCTGCGGGCCTGCGGGCTGGCGGTCGAGACCCTGCTGCCGCACCGGCTGCGCGAGGGCTACGGCTTCCGGCCGGTCCACGTCGAGCGGGCGCGCGAGCGCGGCTGCCGGGTGCTGGTCACCGCCGACTGCGGCAGCACCTCGCACGAGGCCGCCGCCGCCGCGCTCGACGCGGGCCTGGATCTGATCGTCACCGATCACCACCGGCCGGGGGCGCCGCTGCCGGCCGGGGTGGTGGAGATCAACCCGCAGCGCGCCGAGTGCAGCTATCCCTTCGCCGAGCTGTCGGGCGCCGGGCTGGCCTTCAAGCTGGCCAGCGGCTTCGCCCGGCACTGGGGGCGGCCGGTGGACCCCACGGTGCTGCTGCGGGTCGCCTGCCTGGGGACGATCTGCGACCTGGTGCCGCTCACCGGCGAGAATCGGGTGATCGCCGCGCTGGGGCTGGCGGCGCTGCCCGCGACGCCGTCGCCGGGGCTGCAGGCGTTGATCGCCCAGGCCCGGCTCAGACCGCCGCTGCGGGCCAACGACGTCGGCTTCCGGCTGGGGCCGCGGCTCAACGCCGCCGGCCGGCTGGCCGACGCCGGGGAGGCGCTGGAGCTGCTGCTGACCCGCGATCCGGACCGCGCCCGGCGGCTGGCCGAGCGGCTCGAAGGCCTCAACGACGAGCGCCGCGAGACCGAGCGGCGCACCGTCGAAGAGGCGGTCGCCGCGGTCGAGGCCCGGCAGCCGCTGGCCCGGCTGCTCACCGTCTGGGATCCCGGCTGGCACCAGGGGGTGGTGGGGATCGCGGCCTCGCGGCTGGCCCGCCGTTTCCATCGGCCGGTGGTGCTGTGGAGCGTGCATGGCGAAAGCGCCACCGGCTCGGGCCGGAGCGTTTCCGGGATCGACCTGCACGGCTTCCTGGCCCCGTGGCGGGACCGTCTGGAGCGCTTCGGCGGGCACGCCCAGGCGATCGGTCTCACCGCCGCGGTGGGGGAGCTCGAGTCGCTGCGCGACGAGTGGGAGGAGGCGGCGGCCGCCTGGGATCCGGCGCTGCTCGACCGGCGGCTCGAGTATGAGCTGGACCTGCCGGCGGCAGCGATCGACGACGAGCTGTTGGCGACGCTCCGCCGGCTCGAGCCGTTCGGTCCCGGCAACCCCCAACCCCTGCTCAAGGTCGGGCCCCTGCGGCTGGCGGGGGCGCCGCGCCACTTCGGCCGCGGGCACGTGGCGGCCGACGCCGTCGACGACAGCGGCTCGACGGTCCGCCTGTTGGGCTGGCGCTGGCGCGAGCGGCTGGACCGGCTGGCTGGACCGTTCGAGGCGCTGGGCTGCGTCGAGGAGGACCGGCTGCGAGGCGGCCCCCAGCTGCGCCTCGTCGACGCCCGTCCGCCGCCGGCTGCAGAGACCCCTGCGAACGCCTCCGCGGGCTGATCGCGCCGCCGTTTCGGGTCGAAAACGCGGCGTACAATGGCCACCCATGGCGACCCCCGCACGGCGACGTCCGTTCGCGCTGCTCCGGCTCCTCCTGCTGGTGGGTCTGGCCCTGTTCGTCACCGGAGTGGCCGGTCTCTACCTGCTGCGGCGCGTCGAGCGCGGCGGCGAGGCGACCGAGGAGGCCCGGGGTCTGAGCAGCCGCCGGCGCGGTCTGGTGATGGCGGGCCGCGGCTTCGACTACGAGATCAGCGAGGGCGACCGCAAGCTGTTCCACATCAAGGCCAAGAAGATCGTCTCCGACAAGGACGACAACTTCACGCTCAAGGGGGTGGAGCTCACCCTCACCCGCGACAACGGCGACGTCTACTACATCGAGAGCGACCGCGGCACCTACAACCTGGAGAACGAGCAGGCGACGCTGACCGGCAACGTGCTCTTCAGGGGACCGCGCGACATCGAGCTGACCGCCGAGGGCCTGGAGCTGAGCCGCCGCGGCCAGCAGCTCACCAGCACCGGGCGGGTCGAGTTCCGCTTCCTGGGCGCCTACTCGGGGAGCGCCAACCACATGCGCATCCTGCGGCCCAGGAACCGCTTCCTGCTGATGGGGCGGGTCGAGGTCGACAGCCTGCCGGGAGCGGCGCCGCCGATGGCGCTGCGCAGCAAGCGGCTGCTCTACGAGCGCGACGACCGCCGGCTCCACCTGGAGGGCGACGTCACCCTGCGGCGCGGCGAGGACTACCTGGAGGCGCGGCGGCTGAGCCTGCAGCTCGACCCGACCGAGCAGGGCCTCGAGTTCGCGCGGGCCAACTGGGCGGTCGAGGGCGGGCTGGTCCGGCCGGCCGAGGGCAGCGGCAGCAACCGCCTGCGCTTCGGCGGCTCGCAGCTGTCGGCGACCTTTGCCGAGGGATCGCGCCAGCCGCGCAAGCTCGAGCTCGAGTCCGAGCGCCAGGAGGAGGCGTGGGTGGCGGTGGCCGACGACGGCGGGCTCGAGCGCCGGGTCCGCGCCCGCTATCTGGTGGCCGACTTCGACGAGCTGGGGCGGGCCCAGCGAGCCCAGGGATTCGGTGGCGTCGAGATCGAGGAGCGGGTGGCCTTCAGCGGCGAGCCGGTGGTGCGCCGGGTCTGCTCGGAGACCGCCGACGCCACCTTCCTGGCCTCGGGCGCCCTCGGCGAGGTGCTGCTCGAAGGCGCCGTCGAGCTCGAGGACGCAGGCACCATCGCCCACGGCGACCGGGCGACGGCCGACCTGGAGAGCGGCCTGGCCGACCTCGAGGGCAGCGACGCCTTCGTGCTGCGCCGCGGCGGACACCTCGAGGCGCCGCGCATCGTCTACCGCCGCGAAGCGGGGGAGGTGGAGGCCGGGGAAGGGGTGCGGGCGCTGATCGAGAGCCGCCAGGGGCTCGAGCCCGGGACCGACCCCGCCCGGCGCCAGCCGATCCGCATCGCCGCCCGCGAGGCCGTGTGGTCGGACGCCGAGAACAGCGTCACCTTCCGCGAGCAGGTGCGGGCCTGGCAGGGCGAGAACCTGCTGCTCGCCGACAAGCTGATCGGCGAGCTGGAAGCGGACCGCCTGCTGGCCAAGGGCAGCGTCAAGACGGTCTGGCGGCCGCCGGCGGGGAAGGACCCGACGAAGGGGCCGGCGGACGAGGCCCCGTCCGGCGACCGGCCGGCCGGGGGAGACACGCCCGGCCGGGGCTCGGCGAGCGGGGGCCCGGCGCTGAGCGGCTCCGAGCCGCTCGAGATCCAGGCGCCCTCGATGACCTACGCGCGGCGCGAGCGGCTGGTGCTCTACGAGGGCGGCGCCCGGGCGCAGCAGGCCGGACGGGTGCTGCGCTGCCAGGACATGCGGCTCGAGCTGGCCGAGGACGACGGCTTCGAGCGGCTGACCTGCGAGGGCGCGACGCGGATCGAGGACCCGGCGGCCGGCAACACGGTCACCGGCGAGACGGCGGTCTATGAGCCGGCCGACCGCAAGGCCCGGATCTCCGGCACGCCGGTGGTGCTGCGCGACCGCCGCGGCTCGCAGATCCAGGGCCGGGTGCTGATCTACGACTTCGTCACCGGCACCGCCGAGATCCAGACCGAGAAGGCGGGCCCGGTGGCGAGCCCGCCAGCCGCCCCGGCGGCGCCCGAGCAGGGACAGGCCGGCCAGCCGTGAGCGCGCCCAGGAGCCTCGCGACCCGCCGCTTGCGCAAGGTCTATCGTGGGCGGGCGGTGGTCAACGACGTCTCGATCGAGGTCCATCCCGGCGAGATCGTCGGCCTGTTGGGGCCCAACGGGGCCGGCAAGACGACCACCTTCTACATGGTGGTGGGTCTCACCCGGCCGGACGCCGGCGAGGTCTTCCTCGGCGAGCAGGACATCACCGAGCTGCCCATGTACCAGCGCGCCAAGCGCGGCATCAGCTACCTGCCGCAGGAGGCCTCGGTGTTCCGCAAGATGTCGGTGGAGGACAACCTGCGGGCCATCGTCGAGACCCTCGACCTGCCGCACCCCGAGCAGGAGGAGCGGATCGACGTGCTCATCCAACGCTTCGGTCTCGCCCGGGTGCGGCGGACGCCCGGCTTTCTGCTGTCGGGCGGCGAGCGGCGCCGGGTCGAGATCGCCCGCGCCCTGGTCCTCGACCCGCTCTTCATCCTGCTCGACGAGCCCTTCGCCGGCATCGACCCGATCGCGGTCGACGACATCCAGAGCATCGTGCGGCATCTGCGGGAGATGGGGATCGGCGTCCTCATCACCGACCATAACGTCCGGGAAACATTGAAAATAACCGACCGCGCCTATATCATCAACGACGGTGAGATTCTCCGCTCCGGGGCGCCAGACGAGCTTTCCCGAGACCCCCAGGTGCGCAAGATCTACCTCGGCCAGGACTTCGCGCTGTAACCTCTACGGCCCCGGCAGGCCCTAGGCATGGCTCTCGAACAAAAGCTCTCCCTCAAGCTCGCCCAGAAGCTGGTGATGACGCCATCACTGCAGCAGGCGATCAAGCTGCTGCAGATGACGCGGATGGAGCTGCAGAACGTCCTCACCCAGGAGCTGGTGGAGAACCCGGTGCTGGAGGAGGCCGACGAGACTTTCGAGACCGAGGCCGAGTCCGACGGCGACGCCGCCCCCAAGGAGGAGGCCGCCAAGGAGACCGACAACGCCGACGAGCTGGACCACCAGGAGTCGATGGACGACATCGACCTGGACGCCTACTTCAACGACTACCTGGAGAGCCACACCGGCCCCTCGGTCTACGAGTTCCGCGAAGCGCCGCCGCTCGAGAACACGCTGACCCGCGAGCCCGACCTCTACGACCACCTGCTCTGGCAGCTCCACATGACCGACGTCTCGCCGCGGCTGCGCGAGATCGCCGAGCTGATCATCGGCAATCTCGACCCCGAAGGCTTCCTGGTCGCCGACCTCGAGGAGATCCAGGCGATCCCCGGCGAGGAGGCGGCCAGCCAGCCCTACACGGTGGAGGAGGTGGAGAGCGCCCTCGAGCTGGTCCAGAGCTTCGACCCGCCGGGGATCGCCTGCCGCAACCTGCAGGAGAGCCTGCTCCACCAGCTCGACGCCCGCGGCGAGCCCGGCGATTCGCTGGCCCGGCGGGTCATCGCCGAGGCCTGGGAGCCGCTGCTCAAACGGCAGTTCCCGGCCATCGCCCGCCAGCTCGAGGTCGAGCTCCAGGAGCTCGAGCCGGTGGTCGAGACCATCCGCGGCCTGCAGACCCGGCCGGGTCGTAAGTTCTCGACCGAGCGCACCCACTACGTCGAGCCCGACGTCTATATCTCCAAGGTGAGCGGCGACTACGCCATCCTGCTCAACGACGACGGGCTGCCGCGGCTGCGGATCTCCAAGGCCTACCGCCTGATGCTGCGCAAGATGGCGCGCGACGGCAAGCAGGCCGAGGCCAAGCAGTTCATCAAGGAGAAGCTGCGCTCGGCGGTATGGCTGATCAAGAGCCTCGACCAGCGGCAGCGGACGATCTACAAGGTCGCCGACTCGATCGTCCGCCAGCAGCGGGCCTTCCTCGACCGCGGGATCGAGTTCCTGAGGCCCATGGTGCTGCGCGACGTGGCCGACGACATCGGCATGCACGAGTCGACGGTCAGCCGGGTGGTGTCCAACAAGTACATGCACACGCCGCGCGGCCTGTTTCCGCTCAAGTTCTTCTTCCACAGCGGCATCGACCGCGACTACGGGGCCGACATCTCGTCGCTGACCGTCAAGCGCAAGATCGAGCGCCTGATCCAGGCCGAGGACGCCAAGCACCCGATGTCGGACAGCGAGCTGACCCGCACCCTGCGCCGCGAGGGCATCAACATCGCGCGCCGCACGGTGGCCAAGTACCGTGACGAGCTGGGGATCCCGTCCTCCACCAACCGCAAGCAGATCTTCTGACGCCGACCAACGCGAGGAGAACGATGCACATCGACTTCGTGGCCCGCAGCTTTCCTCTCGACGACCGCATTCGCGAGTTCACCACCGAGAAGCTCGGCAAGCTCACCCGCTTTCTCGCCGAGCCGGTCGAAGTCCGGGTCACCCTCGAGCAGGAAAAGCACCGCTGTATGGCCGAGCTGCACCTGCTCCACCGGTTCGGCGTCATCCAGGCGGCCGAGGAGACGCGCGACATGTTCGACGCCGTCAACCAGGCGGTGGACAAGGCCGAGAAGCAGGCCCGGCGCTCGCGCAAGAAGTTCGTCGACCGGCGGCGGCGCAACAACGGCAACCAGTGGCCGGTGAGCGTGCTCGAAGGCTCCACGGTGGGGGCCGGCCGCCAGCCGCGGATCGTCAAGCAGAGCGTCCTCAGCATCAAGCCGATGAGCCTCGACGAGGCGGCGCTCGAGCTCGAAGGGTCGAAGAACGAGTTTCTCGTGTTCCGCGACGCGGGCAGCGATCAGGTGAGCGTCCTCTACAAGCGAAAGGACAAGAACTACGGCCTCATCAGCCCCGAGTGAGCGCCCGGCCGTCGGCCTCGGCGCCCTCGTCCGCCCGGAGCTGATCTTCGCGGAGCTGGCCGGCTCGGACCGCGCCGGGGTGCTGCGGGCGCTGGCCGACCGGCTGGCCGAGGCGGGGGCGGTGCGCGACGCCGAGCGGCTCTACCGGCGGCTGCTCGAGCGCGAGGAGCTGGGCTCGACGGCGCTGGGCTCGGGCACCGCCGTTCCGCACTGCAAGCTCAAGAAACTGGACCGGGTGGTGGTGGCGGTCGGGCTCAGCCGGCAGGCGATCGACTTCGGCGGCGAGGCCGGTCCGGTGCGGGCCTTCTTCCTGGTGGTCTCGCCCGAGGGGGCGCCGGCCGAGCACCTGCGGGCGCTGGCGGCGATCTCGCAGTGGATCAAGACCGACCACCACGTCGAGCGCCTGCTGGAGCTGACCCGGCCGGCCGCGATCTACGAGCTGCTCCGGGGCGGGACCGACGAGTGAGCGACGAGCTGGTCCATCTCCAGGTCCGCGAGCTGCTCGACGCCGAGCTCGACGAGCTGCGCTTCAGCGTGCTGTGCTGCAAGGACCGGCTGGACCGGCAGATCACCAACCCGCGGGTGCAGAAGCCGGGGCTGGCCTTTGCCGGCTTCTACGAGTACATCCGGCCCGGCCGGGTGCAGATCGTGGGCGCCAGCGAGACCCGCTACCTGGGAACGCTGTCGCCCGAGCGCCGGCGCGAGCGGTTCGAGCAGATCGTCCGCCTCGAGGTGCCGGTCTTCGTGATCACCAAGGGTCTCGAGCCGTGGCCCGAGTTCCTGGCCGCCTGCCGGGGTGCCGGAATTCCGGTCCTCTCCTCGCCGGCGATGTCTTCGGTGATCATCAAGCGCATCGGCTACTTCCTCGAGGACCACCTGGTGCCCTCGACCACGCTGCACGGCGTGCTGCTCGACATCTACGGTCTCGGGGTGCTGTTGATCGGGCAGAGCGGGGTGGGGAAGAGCGAGTGCGCCCTGGACCTGATCACCCGCGGGCACAGCCTGGTGGCCGACGACCGGGTGACCGTCAAGCGCTACCCGCACGGCGACCTGATGGGCTTCTGCGAGGAGCCGCTGCGCCACCACATGGAGCTGCGCGGCCTCGGCATCGTCAACGTCCAGGACCTGTTCGGGCTGGCGGCGGTGCGCGAGCGCAAGTCGGTCGACCTGGTGGTCGAGCTCGAGCACTGGGACGAGGGTACCCGCTACGATCGGCTCGGCCTCGACGAGACCGTCTACGAGATCCTCGAGGTCCCCTGCCCGTACCTGCGGATGCCCGTGGCCTCGGGGCGCAACCTGTCGATCCTGGTCGAGATCGCCGCCCGCAACCACCTGCTCAAGATGCAGGGCCACCATTCGGCGCGCGCCTTCGCCCGGCGGCTGGAGGAGAAGCTGCAGCAGGCCGGGGACGCCGGTCCTGGCCGGCCGGAGCCGAAGCGGCCGGCGCCGGCCCCGCTGCGCTGAGCGGGCGGATGGCCACCAAGCTGATCCTCATCACCGGTCTCTCCGGGTCGGGCAAGAGCACCGTCGCCAACTGCTTCGAGGATCTCGGCTACTACTGCGTCGACAACATGCCGCTGCCGCTGCTCGAGCGGTTCGTACGGGCCCCCGAGGAGCTGGTCGAGGGGCACCGGCGGCTGGCGGTGGTGGCCGACGTCCGGGCGCCGGGCTTCGCCCAGCGCTTTCCGCAGGTGGTGGCCGGAATCGACCGCTCGCGGATCAGCGCCACGCTGCTGTTTCTCGAGGCCTCCGAGCAGACCCTGGTGCGGCGCTTCTCGGAGACCCGCCGGCCCCATCCGCTGGCAAGCGACCGGCCGCTGCTCGAGGCCATCGTGCTGGAGCGCGAGCTGACCGCCGACCTGCGGGGCAGCGCCGACATGGTGCTCGACACCAGCGAGTGGTCGATCCACGAGGTGCGCAACGAGATCTTCCGCGAGTTCGCGGCCCCGGGCGAGGAGCCGGCGCCGGTGGTCTCGCTGGTCAGCTTCGGGTTCAAACACGGCATCCCGGCGGGCGCCGACCTGGTCTTCGATCTGCGCTTCCTCTCCAACCCGCACTTCGTGGCCGGGCTCCGCGAGCAGACGGGCCAGGACGCCGCGGTCCGCGAATACCTGGACTCGCTGCCCGAGTACGGCGAGTTCCTGGCCAAGGTCGAGGAGCTGCTGCTGTTCGTGCTGCCGCGCTACCGGCGCGAGCCGCGGAGCTACGTGTCGGTCGCCGTCGGCTGTACCGGCGGCCGCCACCGCTCGGTCGCGGCGGTCGAGGAGCTGCGCCGCCGGCTGGCCACCGCCGGCTGGCCGGTGCGGCTCATCCACCGCGACCTCGAGCGCTCTTCGCGCTGAGCCTCGCAGGGCCGGGCGCGGCCCCTCGCCAGCGGCGGGCAAGCCGGATAGCATGTTCGCGGCGGCCGCCCCGGCGGGCCGTCTGGAGGTGTATTCCATGGCCGCCACCGTCATCGTCACCCACGGCAACCTGGGCAGCGAGCTGCTGGGCGCCGCCCAGACCATCGTCGGCCGGCCGCTGCCCTTCGAGATCGTGACCCTCGACTGGGACGACACCATCGAGGAGGCCGGCGCCAAGGCGCGGCCGCTGCTCGAACGGCTGGCGGCGGCGGGCGAGGTGCTGATCCTCACCGACATCTTCGGCGGCACCCCCTACAACGTCGTCGCCGGGTACCGGCAACCGGGGCGGGTCGAGGTGGTGACCGGGGTCAATCTGCCGATGGTGGTGCGGCTGGGCTGTCCGGGGGCAGGCGACATGGCGGTCGGCGAGCTGGCGGCCTGGATCCAGGAGAAGGCGCGGGCCGCCATCTGCCGGGCCGCCGAGCCGGAGGCCGCGAACGGCGACGGAGCGGGCAGGGAAGAGGAGTGAGCGTGGTCGAGCGCGAGCTGGAGATCGTCAACCGGCTGGGACTGCACGCCCGGGCCGCCGCCAAGCTGGTCCACCTGACCGGCCGCTTCGCGAGCGAGGTCAAGCTGTTCAAGGACGGGCAGTCGGTCGACGCCAAGAGCATCCTGGGCATCCTGCTGCTCGCGGCGCCGCAGGGCACCCGCCTGCGGCTGCAGTGCGAGGGCCTCGACGAGCAGGAGGCGGCGGATGCGGTGGCGGGGCTCTTCGCGGCGGGCTTCGAGGAGGAGCAGTGAGCCGGCGGGCCGCCGCGCCGACGGTGCTCGAGGGCCGCGGCGTGTCGCCGGGGGTGGCCATCGGCCGGGCGGTCTGCATCGAGACCCGGGGCGGCGAGGTCTATCGGTTCCCCTTGGCGGAAGCGGCGGTCGAGGGCGAGGTGGCGCGGCTCGGCGAGGCGGTGGAGCGGGCGCGTCAGGAGCTCAAGGCCACCGAGGCGCGCGCCCGGCGCGAGCTGGGCGACCAGCTGGTGGCCATCTTCGGCGCCCAGGCGCTGCTGCTCGAGGACCGCGCCCTGCTGGGACGGACCGAGGCCAGGATCCGCGACGAGCGGGTCAACGCCGAGTGGGCCGTCCACAAGACCGCCGAGGAGCTGGCGGAGCGCTTCGAGCAGCTCGAGCACGCGCGCTTCCGCGAGCGCGGCGACGACCTGCGCGACGTCACCCGGCTGCTGCTGCGTTCGCTCCAGGGAGTGGCACATCACGAGCTCGAGGAGCTGGAAGGCGACGTGGTCATCGTCGCCCACGACCTGACGCCCTCGGAGGCGGTGCGGTTGGGGCGGCAGCGGGTGGCCGGCTTCGCCCTCGAGACCGGTGGTCCGACCTCGCACACCGCGATCATCGCCCGTGACCTGTGCATCCCGCTGGTCACCGGGCTGGCCGGAGTCACCCGGCTGGTCACCGACGACGACCCGGTGATCGTCGACGGGGAGCGGGGGCGGGTGGTGCTCCACCCGGCAGCGGCCGATCTCGATCGCTACCGGCGGCGGCGCCGTCGGCGGGCGGCCCGTGAAGCGCGGCTGCTCGAGACCCGGTCGGAGCCCTGCGTCAGCCGCGACCGGGTGGCGGTGCAGCTGATGGCCAACATCGACCTGCCCGAGGAGATCGACGAAGCGGTGCGCTACGGCGCGACGGGGATCGGTCTCTACCGCAGCGAGTTCCTGTACATCGAGTCCAGTCCCGGGCTGCCCACCGAAGAGGACCACCTGCGCACCTACCGGCGGCTGCTCGACGCCGTGCACCCCCACCCGGTGGTCATCCGCACCTTCGACCTGGGCGGCCGCAAGCTGGCCCGCGAGGTGATGGAGACCGAGGAGGACAACCCGGTGCTCGGACTGCGGGGCATCCGCCTCACCCTGGGCCGGCCGGAGGTCTTCGAGAGCCAGCTCCGCGCCCTGCTGCGGGCGGGGGTGGGGCGCAACCTGGGAGTGATGCTGCCGATGGTCTCGACCCTCGAGGAGGTCCGCCAGTTCCGCGAGCTGGCCGGCCGCGTCCGCGCGCAGCTGGCGGCCGAGGGGATCGAGCACACCCCGCGGTTGCGGCTCGGGGTGATGATCGAGGTACCTTCGGCCGCCCTGATCGCCGACCATCTGGCGGCCGAGGTGGACTTCTTCTCGCTCGGCACCAACGACCTGATCCAGTACTCGATGGCGGTCGACCGCAACAACGAGCACGTCGGCTATCTCTACCGGCCGCTCCACCCGGCGATCCTGCGGATGATCCGTTTCGTGGTCGACAGCGCCCAGCAGGCCGGAATCGAGGTGTCGATGTGCGGGGAGATGGCCGCCGACCCCCGCTACACGGCGCTGCTGCTCGGCCTCGGCCTGCGGCAGCTCTCGGTCAGCTCGCGGGCGATCCCGGAGATCAAGAGCCGCATCCGGGAGCTGTCGGTGGCCGAGCTGGGTCCGGTGACCGAGCGCTGCCTCAAGCTGGCCTCGGCGGCCGACGTGGAGGCCGAGCTGGACTCCTACCTGGGGACCGGGGTGGCGACCGCCGAGGGGGCCGGGACGGTGAGATGAAGACCGAGGTTCGCAAGGTCGACAAGCCCTGGGGCTACGAGCTGATCTTCGCCCACACCAGGCGCTACGCGGGCAAGATCCTGCACGTCGACGCCGGCCACGCGCTGTCGCTCCAGTTCCATGAGCGCAAGGACGAGACCCTCTACCTGCTCTCCGGCAGCTACCGGCTCAGCCTGGAGGAGGACGGCCGCATGATCGAGCGGACCGTCGAGCCAGGCGACGCCTACCACATCCCCCCCGGGACCCGGCACCGCATGCTGGCCGGCCCCGAGGGCTGTGACATCCTCGAGGTTTCGACCCCCGAGCTGGAGGACGTGGTGCGAATCGAGGACCGCTATGGCCGCGCCTGAGCGATCTCGGCGTTGCGCCGAGGGAGGTGCCACCCGTGTGTCCGGCCGTGTCGACGCCCGAGGTACCGCCGGGACAGGTGCCAGCCGTTTCGGGGGGCCCGCCGGGACAGGTGCCAGCCGTTTAGGAGGGCTGGTCGCGGGCCTGCTGGCGGGGGTTCTGACGGCCTGCGCCGGGGGGCCGGAGCCGCGGCCGCTGCCGTCGATTCCGCCGCCGGCCGAGGTGCCGGCGGGGGAAGTCGAAACGGTGCCGACGACGGCCGGGGAGGTGCCGGAGCCGTCCGCGCGGACGCCCAGCCCGGTCCCGGCGTCCCCGGTGGACCGGCCGCCACCCTCGCCAGCCGACCCGGCGGCCGGATCGTCGCCGGGCCGCGCGGAGGAGGCCGGCACCGGGCTCGTGGTCATCGACCAGGGTGGTGCCGAAAGCGGCGCCGGGCCGAGCCTGGTCGAGGCGGCCCAGGCGGAGCGCGAGCGGCGCCGCGAGGCCGCCGCGCCGACGATCGTGATCACCGACAAGAACCTGGACGAGTACGCGACCGGCGAGATCACGTTCACACCGGCGCCGCCTCCAGCGACCGGCGGCGGGGGAGAGCCGGGCGCCGGGCCGCCCCTGGCGGCGGCGGACCCGGACGGCGCCGAGGCCTACTGGCGGGGCCGCGCGCTGGCCGCCCGTCTCGCCCTCCGCGAGGCGGCGGATCGCATCGCCGAGCTCGACGAGCGGGCCGCCGAGCTGCGCCAGGAGTTCTACGCCGCCGACGACGCCTACTACCGAGACAGCAGGATCAAGCCGGCCTGGGACCGGGCCCTCGCCGCGCTGGAGGCGACCCGCCGCGCGGTGGTGGCGCGGCGCGACGATCTGGCCCTGGTGCTCGACGAGGGGCGGCGCGCTGGAGCCCTGCCGGGCTGGCTGCGTGAGGGGATCGAGCTCGAGCCCGAGCCGGAACCGGCGCCGGGACCCTCGAGCCACCAGACGCTCGAGCCACCGGGGGCCGGCGAGGCCGGCGACCCCGAAGGCGGCCGATGAGCGGCACCGCGGCCGCGCCGGCGCGCCGGTACTACATCGAGACCTGGGGCTGCCAGATGAACCAGCTTGACAGCCAGCGGCTGGCGGGTCAGCTTATGCAGGAGGGGCTGCTGCCGACGCGCGCCCCCGAGGAGGCCGACGTCATCCTCCTCAACTCGTGCAGCGTCCGCGAGAAGGCCGAGCACAAGGTCTACTCGCGGCTGGGCTCCTATCGACGTCTCAAGCGGCGGCGGCCCGGTCTGCTGATCGGTCTCTGCGGCTGCGTCGCGCAGCAGGAGGGCGAGCGCGCGCTGGCGCGCGTGGAGGACCTGGACTTCGTGCTCGGCACCGCCCGGGTGGGGGAGCTGGGCCGGGTGCTGGAGCGCCGGCGGGACGGCGAGCGGGTCGTCGCCACCGGCTTCCCGGCCGAGCGCCCGTACGCCTTCGACGCCATCAGCCGCGACGGGGTGCACAAGGGCATGGTGACCATCATCGAGGGCTGCGACAAGAAGTGCACCTTTTGCATCGTGCCGCTGACCCGCGGCCCCGAGCGCTGCCGGCCGCTGGCCGAGGTCCTGCGCGAAGTCCGCCACCTCGTGGACTACGGGTTCCTGGAGATCGAGCTCCTCGGCCAGACGGTGAACCACTGGCGCGAGCCGGGCGGCGAGCTGGATTTCGCCGACCTGCTGGACGAGGTGGCGCGGGTCCCAGGGGTCGAGCGGTTGCGCTTCGTCACCTCCTACCCGCGCGATTTCAGCGACCGGATGATCGCCGCCTGGGCCCGCTACCCCAACATCTGCCCCTATCTGCACCTGCCGGTCCAGTCGGGCTCCGACCGCGTCCTGCGGCTCATGGGCCGCGGCTACACGGCGGGCGAGTACCGCATGCTGGTGAGCAAGTTGCGCGCCGCGCGACCCGACCTGGCGCTGTCGACCGACCTGATCGTCGGCTTCCCGGGCGAGACCGGAGAGGACTTCCAAGCGACGCTCGACCTGCTCCGCGAAATCCGGTTCGCCTCGGTCTTCGCGTTCTGCTATTCGCCCCGCCCCGGGACCGCGGCGCCGCGATTGCCGGCGGCGGTCGACCGAGAAATCGCCGAGCGCCGCCTGCAGGAACTGTTCGCGCTCCAGCAGCCGATCCAGCACGAGCTGAATCGCGGACTCGTGGACACCGTCCAGCCGGTCCTGGCCACCGGCTGGTCGCCCGACGGCCTGCAGACCGGCCGCACCCCCTGCCACCGCGTCGTCCACTTTCCTGGCGAGCCCGCCTCGGCCGCGCCCGGCCGCATCGCCCCGGTCCGCATCCACCGCGCGAACCCCCACAGCCTGGTCGGCCGCCTCGCGACCTCTCCGCCTCCCGCGGCCTAGCCGCCCCGCGATCCAACGCTCGCCAGGTGGGTGGCACCCCTCTCCTTGGGGAGGGGCGGTCGAATCTCTCCTTGACCTGGACCCACCCCCCGGCCAGAATAGGCGCCCCATGGCCAAGGACGCCTCCATCCGAATGGAGATCAAGGGCTTGATGCTCGATCCCTCCTCCAACACCCCGATCGTCATCCTCCGCGACCAGCAGAGCCGCATCTTCCTGCCGATCTGGATCGGGGTCTTCGAGGCCAACGCCATCGCCCTCAGGATCGAGGGCATCGAGCCGCCGCGGCCGATGACCCACGACCTGCTCTACGCGTCGTTCCGCGAGCTGGGCGCCAAGGTCCGCAGGATCACCATTTCGGAGCTCAAGGACAACACCTTCTACGCGCTCATCTCGGTTCGCCACGCCTCGGGCGAGCTGCTGTCGATCGACTCCCGGCCGAGCGATGCCATCGCCCTGGCGCTCAGGGCCGAGGCCCCGATCTTCGTCCGCCAGTCGGTCCTCGACCTGGCCCAGGCGGTCAATCTCGCCAGCGACGAGATGGACGACGAGCGGCTCAAGCGGTGGCTGGAAGAGGTCAAGCCCGAAGACCTCGGCAAGTACGAGATGTGATCGGGCCGCGCACCCGTTCTCCAAAGCAACTCTTTCTTTTTCAGAGCTTTGCGTCAATTGTCGGCGCGCCGACATGAGGCCGCCGCGGCCTGGCTGCGGGTCCTTGACCGCCCCTGGGCCTTCTCGTAGACTGCCGGCCGGCCCCGCATGATCCTCGCCATCGCCAATCAGAAGGGTGGGGTCGGCAAGACCACCACGGCGATCAATCTGGCCGCTGCCCTGGGCTCCAAGGGCCTCCGGACCCTGCTGATCGACCTCGACCCGCAGGCCAACAGCTCGATGAGCTTCCTCGACGTGCACGGGCTCGAGCCCAGCATGTACGAGGTTCTCACCGAGCCCGCCGTGCGGCTCGAGCAGATCATCCGCGAGGTCCCCAAGTGCGGCAGCTTGCACCTGGCGCCGGCGAGCATCGCCCTGGCCAAGATCGAGGCCAAGCTGCTGGGAGAGCTGGACGGCTACTACCGGCTCAAGGACGAGCTGGGGGAGGACGGCGCCCGGTTCGACTACGTGGTCATCGACACGCCGCCCACGCTGGGCCTGCTGACGGTCAACGCGCTGGTCGCCGCCTCCCACGTGCTGATCCCGATCCAGTCCAGCTACTTCGCTCTGGAAGGGACCGACGACCTGCTGGAGACGATCGACAAGATCAAGCTGCGCGCGAATCCGCGGCTCCAGATCCTGGGTGCCGTGCTGACCCTCTACGACCGCCGTACCCTGCTGTCGCGCGACATCCACCAGCAGGTCGAGCGGGTGTTCGGCGAGAAGCTCTTCGACACGGTGATCTCGAAGAGCGTCCGGCTGGAGGAGAGCCCGGCCTACCGCGAGTCGATCTTCAGCTTCGCCCCCAAGTCGAGCGGTGCTTTCGAGTACTACAAGCTCTCAGAGGAGGTGTTGAGCCGTGTCTGACGACCGCAAGCGAGGACTGCCGGTGGCGGTCAAGATGCGCCACGACAACCATTTCGTCGACGAGCTGGCCCGCCGCCACGAGGAGCCGTTGGGCCGGATGCTGTCGGTCAGCTCGATCGAGCCCGATCCCGCCCAGCCGCGCTCGAGCATGGGGGATCTCGAAGACCTGACCACGTCAATCCGCGAGAAAGGGATGCTCGAGCCGATCCTGGTGCGCCCCAACCCGGCGGCGGGCTCGGACGGCGCCCGCAGCCTCGCCCCGTACCGCATCATCTCGGGTGAGCGTCGCTACCACGCGGCGCTGGCCGCGGGCCTCCATGACGTCCCGGTGATCGAGATGGACGTGGGGGAGAGCGAGGCGCTCGAGCTGGCCCTGATCGAGAACCTGCAGCGCAAGGACCTGACCCCCTTCGAGGAGAGCGAGGGCTACCGCGCGCTCGGCGAGCGCTTCGGGTACACCCACGAGCAGATCTCCAACGCCGTGGCCAAGTCACGGACCGTGGTGACCGAGAGCCTCGCGCTACTGCAGATGCCCGCCCGGGCCCGCGACGCCGCCCAGGCGCTGGGCATCGCCTCGAAGTCCCTGCTGCTCGAGGTCCTGCGGGCCTCCGGCGGTGACGAGGACGAGATGATCCGCCTCTTGGAGTCGGCCCGTGACCGTGGCCTGAGCCGCGACGACCTGCGCCAGGCCGCAGCCCGCACCAAGGCCCGGCGTCGCAAGGCCGGAACCCGTCGCATGCCCTACACCTTCCGGTTCAAAGCCCCGGACCGCAGCTACAGCCTGTCCCTGTCCTTCCGACGCAGCGAGGTGGACCGCCAGGACCTCATTTCGGCCCTCGAGCAGATCCTGACCGAGCTGCGCGAGGCCGAAGGCCGTCCGAACTGACGGGGCCTCGTTCGGAGGCCAAGGCCGCTGGAGCAGCGAGCTCCGGGAGCGTCTCCAGGATCTCGGGTTTACATAATCCATCTTATCGGACTCAAAAAACGACCAGGGGGCGCGGCCAGGCACAGTCACCCTCCACAGCGAGGTGCCACCCGTTTCGCGAAGGGCGAGGTGCCACCCACTTCGCGGAGGCCACCGCGCCGCCACCGCAAGAACTGCCCCGAGAAGTGCCACCCGTCTGTTTCGGGTGCCTTTCGCGGCAGGTGCCAGCCGTTTCGCGCTCGGTTTCGCGCTCGTATAATCCCGACTGGCCTCGCGGCCACCGCCGCCTTCAGGCCCTCCCGCGATGCGGGTCCTCCGACTCAACCGGCTCGACCGCTACCTGCTGAGCGAGATCGTCGGTCCGCTGGCGCTGGGTTTTCTGGTCTACACGTTCATCCTGCTGATCCAGTTCCTGTTCCGATCGGCGGAGATGATCATCCGCCGGGGGGTGCCGGCCGGGCAGGTCCTCGACCTGCTGCTCTACAGCCTGCCCAACATCGTGGTGCTCACCATCCCGATGTCCTTCCTGTTCGGGATCCTGGTGGCGGTCGGGCGGATGGCGGCCGACAGCGAGCTGGTGGCGGCGCGGGCCTCGGGGATCAGCATGTTCGGCCTCTACCGCCCCGTTCTCGCCCTGTCGCTGATCCTCGCCGGGCTCAACACCTACCTGATGCTGGTCGTCCTGCCCAGCGGCAACCACGCCCTCCAGCAGCTGCGGGTCGACATCATCACCCGCAGCGCGGGCAAGCAGATCGAGCCGCGGGTCTTCTACGAGGAGTGGGAGGGCGTGGTGCTGTACGTGTTCGAAAAGCCGCCCGGCGAGGAGCGCTGGAAGGGGGTCTTCCTCGCCGAGGAGCTGTCGCCGGCCGAGAGTCAGATCACCCTCGCCGAGCGCGGTTCGGTCGAGCTCGACGAGGAGCGCGACCGGCTCGTGCTGCGGCTCGAGAACGCGGTCATCCACAAGGTGGACCCCCGCTCCCCGGGCAAGTACTACCTGAGCCGGCTGCAGAGCCTCGAACGCGTGCTGGTGGACCGCCTGAGCGGCCCCGACCAGGTGCAGATCACTTCCTCGAAGGGCCTGCGCGAGATGAACCTGCCCGAGCTGCGCGAGCGCCTCCAGGAGCCCAACCTCTCCTCCCAGCTCCGCAACCTCACCCGGGTCGAGATCCACAAGAAGTTCTCGATCCCGGCCGCCTGCCTGACCTTCGGCCTGCTGGCCCTGGCGCTGGGCTACGGCGGCGCCCGCGGGAGCCGCTCCACCGGCTTCGCCCTGTCGGTCGGCATCATCATGCTCTACTACATCCTGCTCAACAACGGCGAGGAGGCGGCGAGGGTCGGCCGGCTGGAGCCCTGGCTGGCGATGTGGCTCCCCAACATCCTGCTGAGCGGCGCCGCGCTGTTCCTGCTCGTCCGCCGCGACCGCGACCGCACCCTGGTGCCCGCGGCGCTCGACCGCTGGCTGCGCCGGCGGTCGTGGGCGGCGATCGAGCGCTCCGGGGAGGAGCGGCCGGCCCCGCAACCCGCCGCGCGGGGCGAGGCGGCACCGGCCGAGGCCGATCGCCAGGCGCCGCCGGGCCGCCGCTCCAGGCGGCTCCGTCTCGGGCGGCGGCGGCGCGCTGCCGCCAGCCCCGGCCGCACCCACGTGGTCCTGCGGCTCCCCCGCCCCAGGGTCCGCTTCCCCAACCTGCTCGACCGCTACATCGCGCGGCTCTTCGGCGGCGTCCTGGCGCTGGTGCTGTTCTCCGGGCTGGTGATCTACATCGTCGCCGACCTCACCGAGAAGGTGGACGACGTCTTCAAGAACGAGATCTCGGGCGAGGTCATCTTCGACTACTACAAGTACCTGTCGCTCCAGATCGTGCACGAGATCGCCCCGGTGGCGGTGCTGGTGGCCACCCTCATCGTCTTCGGGCTGCTCTCCAAGACCAACGAGGTCACCGCCGCCAAGTCGCTGGGGCTCAGCCTCTACCGGCTGGCGCTGCCGGTGGTGGCGGCCTCGGCGCTGGTGGCGCTGGGCACCGGGGTGCTGCAGGCGCAGGTGCTGCCGGCCTCCAACCAGCGGGTAGCGCAGCTCAAGGACCTCATCAAGGGGCGGCCCACCGCCCGCAGCTACCGCCGCGCCGACCGCCAGTGGCTGTTCGGGCAGAACCGCTACATCTACAACTATCTGCTCTACGACAGCCCCGAGCGCACGCTGCACCGGCTCCAGGTCTTCAGCTTCGACCCCGACTACCGGCTGCGCCGCCGCCTGTTCGCGGCCACCGCCGCCCACCACGAGGACGGCTGGCTCTTCCGCAACGGCTGGACGCGCTCCTTCGACGGCCTGTCGGTGACCGGCTTCCAGACTTTCGAGGGGCCGGTGGTCGACACCTTTCCCGAGACTCCCGAGTACTTCGAGTCCGAGTTCAAGCTGCCCGACGCCATGCGCTACGGCGAGCTGCGCGACTACCTGGAGGAGGTCAAGGCCAGCGGCCAGGCCGCCCCCGAGCTCGAGGTGGAGCTGTACAAGAAGCTCTCCTTCCCGTTCATCTCGCTGGTGATGGCGCTGGTGGCCCTCCCCTTCTCCTTCCGGTTGGGGCGCCGGGGCACGCTCTACGGGGTCGGTCTCGGGGTCGTCCTGGGGATGGTCTTCTTCGGCCTCTTCGCCTTCAGCTCGACCCTGGGCGAGACCGGTGCGCTGCCGGCGCTGCTGGCGGTGTGGAGCCCCAGCCTGGCCTTCGCGATGTTCTCGCTCTACCTGCTGCTCGGGGTCCGGACCTGATGAGCGTCGGCTTCCTGTTCCTGCTGGCGCTCGCCGCCGGGTCGCTGAGCACCCTCTTCTGGATCCCCGAGCCCGATCTGGGCCGCGGCTACTTCCAGATGAACGCGCTGGTGGTGCTCGGCCTCCTGGGCCTGGCCGCGGCGGTCGATCTGCTCCACCCGTTCGAGCCCTGGGGCGCCTGGCCGACGGCCGGACGGGTGGCGCTCGCCGCGGCGCTGGGCGGGGCCTTCCTCTACTACGGGGCGATGTGGCTCGAGCGCTGGCGGGGCGCCCGCTGGGCGGCGACGGTAGCGCTGGCCGGGTCGGCCGCCGCCCTGCTGCTCGCCGGCCAGGCGGCGGCCGCCGGCGCCCCGGCCGCCCTGCCCCACCAGCGGCCGCTGCTCGTCGCCGGGCTGCTGAGCTCGGCGCTGCTCCTGGGCTGGTCGCTGATCACCATGCTCCTCGGCCACTGGTACCTGGTGGCGCCGCGGCTCACCTTCCGCCACCTGGTGGTCTTCTGCTGGGTGCTGCTGGCCGCGGTGGGCCTCAGGGTGGTGACGGTCGCCGCCAGCGTCGGCGCCGCTCTGGGCGTCGAGCCGCTCGCCGAGCCCCACCCGTGGCGGCTGCTGGCCGCCTTCGACGGCCAGGGGATGTTCTTCTGGTTCCGGGTGCTGTGGGGCCTGGTCATCCCGCTGGCGCTGGCCGTCATGTCGCTGCACTGCGCCCGGCAACGCTCCAACCAGTCGGCCACCGGCATCCTCTACGTGCTGGTGGTGGGCAGCCTGATCGGCGAGATCACCGCCTTCTACCTCACCGTCACCACCGGCGTGCCGGTCTGAGGACCGGGGCGCCCGCCGTGAGGATCCGCACCCAGTGCCGGAGCTGCGGACTGCCGCACCGCGACCGGATCGCCCCCGGCGGCACCGTCGAGTGCCCCAACTGCACCGCCACCCGGGCGGTGGCCGAGGCGGGCTGGGAGGCCGCGCGGGTCGAGGTCTGCCCGCTCTGCGGCTGCCGCCACCTCTACCGGCAGCGCGACTTCAACCGCGCCCTGGGGTGTCTGCTGGTGGTGGTCGGCGCGGCGCTGGTGCCCTGGACCTACGGCCTGTCGCTGATTGCGCTGTCGCTGGTCGACGTGGCGCTCTACTACCGGCTACCCTACGCCGTCGTCTGCTACCGCTGCGACACGGTCTACCGCGACGCCCGCCCCGGCCCGCGCCAGAACGACTTCGAGCTGCTCAAGCACGACGTGCTCAAGTACGGCAAGAGCTGGCAGGAGGTGCCACCCGACTGATCGGTCGGA